>CAZSKA010000195.1:0-7677 GCA_964607315.1 uncultured Saprospiraceae bacterium
TAGGAGAAGGGCCGGGGTTGAGGTAGAAAACTTCATTAATGCAAAAAAGTATGAAGAAATAAAATTTCACATATATTACTTCACGTCGACTAGCCCCATGAAACAAGATCCTTTTATTCTTTGACCTTGATGCAACCCCATGAAAAATGCGGGGTAAAAAAGAACCAAAAAATCAAGGCTGTGAGCCATCAATTCCTAAAATCACTGTATTTTAGCTATTCAGGCAAAACTCGCCGCATCTTTTCATTTTCAATCATGGTTTTCGTCAAAAGAAATATTGCTATTTCTACCATTTTACCAGCTCAAACACTTGCCTTCTTGACGCTAAAATTTCGTGATTTCACTTCAGAATTGAATAGATTTAATTAATTCTAAAATCCTTCTCCCTTCTCCTTGATAGGAGAAGGGCCGGGGTTGAGGTAGAAAACTTCATTAATGCAAAAAAGTATGAATAAATAAAATAACCTACAATCCCTCGAATATCCTACAAAGCATTCCCTCATCCGCTTTTCCTTTGGGCCCCAGCCCCAAAAAAAATAAACATTTCTTTATTACATGAATATTTCTGCTTTTTCCTAAGCACTTTCGTACATTCCCAATAGAAAATATCTATAAAAAATATGCGTAACATTCTCATTATCGGAGCAGGAAGATCGACCACTAGCCTGATCAATTATCATTGATATATAACAATTCTCACTCCCACCTTTTTGGCCCTAGCCAAAAAACACACAACTATCACAAAATCACCCCCACCACCACCAATATCCGCACTCCCACAAAAAAACACCAATAGCCCTGCCCCTATATTTATCGCTTGGGGTGATGCCTTCATTAAGCTAAATCTTATCCTCAATTGACCACCCAATAAAACCGCTAATAAGAAGATAAAGTGGCAGGCCATGAAATCTCAAAGGAGCCTCTCACTAAGAGGCCAAGTAAACCCGATATCGAATTGACGAATATAAAAAATGCAGATAAAGCGGCGAACTTTATGGGCTTTCCCCTTTTGAAGTGGTTAAATGCAAACAGCTAATAGTTTATATTTTTATTATTTTAAATGTTTTCACTTCATCTGAAGTAGCTACTTTTACAAAATATATACCACTAGGAAATTGTCCTAAATCAATGTCCTGTAGCTTTGTCATTAGATCAGTCGAATGTAATATTATCGCACCATTTATGTCTAATATACTTAATTCACGGATTGAAACATTGCTGCTTATTGTAGTAACATTTTTAAAAGGATTAGGTGCAATTCTGTATACGCTATGAATAAAGTTTTCTTCAACTGATGAAATAATAGGTAATTCATCAACTAAAATATTTTCTGTTCTATTTGTGAAAATAGGAGCATTACTATCAAAGTATATTGCAGCTTGATTTAATATCAATGTATTTATTGGTAAACCTTCTTTTGCTGCTATTCTGTATTTAACAAAACCCTGGCTTCCTGCTTCATTTTCTGATTTGGGGGGAAGATCGATATCTGAAAAACGAAAAATTAGTTCATTTGAAATATTGTTAAGTTGTGTATTAACTAAATGACTACTTCCTAATAATTCAAATGTTTCTATATCAAGTTGATAGTCTAATGTATCAGTAATGATAACATTAGTTGCTTTATAATTCCCTTCATTTTGAAAGCGAATAGTGAATTCTAATGCATCTTCAAGCAGACTGAAATTTTCAACTGAAGAACCAACGCTACTTGATATTTTATCATTTGGATCATATGAGCATAGGAATAATTCTTCTCGTGTTTGTTCTATAGTTTTTCCATTATAAGATAGTTCTGCTTTTATGGGAATAAAAACGGTATCGGTGGAATCCAATTCTTCCATTAATTCTTCAACACTAGGTCCTTCTACTACAGCATAAAATGATCTTTGTTCATTGAAATTAAGATTGTCAAAATTCCATGAAACCTCATTATTATTTAATTCATCTGCATCTGGAATAGTTGATAGAATATTAATTTCAGGAGGAAGAATCAATTTTGCTTGACCATTGACCGTATTCCATCCTGGATTTTTTATTGTAATCCAAATGGGAACTTCTGTTGAACACACAAGTGGTCCTATTTCAATATTCATTTCTACATCCAAATCTTCAATTTCATTCCAAAAGCCAAAATTTAAACTCCTTAGGTCTTCATTCGATAGAAATGTGTCAATTATTGATGATGTAGTAAATTCAAATTCTTCTTTAGGCAAGCACTCTATGCTAATAAAGGAATTATCTTCATCATAAAAAGAATAATTACCATTAATATCTGAAAAAACAGTTATTTCATCGTTGATAGAAATAGCAACGCCTTCAAGGCCAGTATCTGTACCAACATCATAAATCATATTTTGGGAAGCATCATAGAACGTTTTTCCGAATATGCCATTTTGGTAATTAGAAACATCACGATTATAAATAATAATTCCTCTGTTTGAAAGTATCCAAAGATCTCCAGTATCTGGATGTGGGATTATATTACGTATTGAATTTGAGGGCATTGCAGAACTCATAATGTCAAATTGCAAATAATCAAACCCATTCCAAAAAAGTAATCCATTATTTTGAGTGCCTAACCAGTAATTTCCTGAAATATCTTGATGGAATGAGCTGATAAAATCTACAAAGGGATTGAAAAATGCGGTATATTCCCATTCTAGTCCTGTGTATTTATAGACGCCTCCTTGAAATTGCACTAAAATATTTCCATCTTTATCTATGTATGGATTTATTACTGATTCTGAGCCAATGGGACTATTTGATTTATCATAAGTAGACCAAATTCCATCTTTTAAAATTACTAAAGAAGCAAAAGTGCCAAAAGTTATTTCACCATTTTCAAATTCTTTTATATCATAAATATAGTTTAGCAATGTGGACTCTGGATTTTGAAAATGTACTGTAATTTTGTTAATAAAGTTGTTTTCTTCGTCATAAACTGCAACTCCAGATTGGCCTAAACCGACATAAAGATTACCATTTGTTGACTTATGGATACTACTAATCCCATTGTTTTCTATAACTATTGTATCAACAGAGATATTGTTTTCGAACATGTATACATAGCTAGGTCCTAAGAAGCCACCATCCTGCGCTACATAATATCTACAGCTTGATTCATCTAGGGATACTGCAACCAAATCTCCATTGGATCGGTCTTCATTAACTATAATTATTTTAGATGAATCAGGGTGAAATATCTGAACAGTAGTTAAGCCTACGATGATTAAATTACCGTCACAATCAAATCTCGCTTTTTCATCTATACTTACACTATTTCTAAAATTTGAATGGTTTACATTATATTCTTGAACGTTATTATTTAGCACGCTGTATATATGGACATCCTGTTTGTCAGGGGTGTTTATGGAATAGCTACTCATCCATATCCTACCTGTTTCATCCTCATTTATGATTTTAGTAGCATCCCCTTCAATAGTTCCTGGTACTGCTAAATCTTCAAGTGTGAATGTGTCAACACTTGTTGCACTAATTGCAGTAAATTCTGGTTCATCATTTTTCCCACTATACCACATTCGATTTGCTCCTTTTATACAATTTTCTATATAATATAGTGTCTCTGTATCTGCTATTTTCATCCAAGTATCATTATATCGATAGATTGAATTATTTCCTAAGTCATCTGAAAAACTAACGTACAGCTCGTCATGAAAAGCTGTGAATGAGTAAACTTCTAAGTTCGATAGAGGTAACGGGATGGCTGTGCTTTCTAAAGTCTCTGTATTAAAAACATGAAGTGAATTATTTCCTGTCCTATAAAATATCATCTGATTCCCATGACATGTTTGGAGAAAAGCTTCTTCTGTGCTAAAATTGCTGTGATCAATTAAAATATCATCTTTTATGGAATATAGAAGCATCTTTCCTGCCCATCCCATATCAAACCATAACGTTCCATCTTTGTCTTCCATTAGATTACGGGCTCTATGAACAGTGTCT
The DNA here is from genome assembly GCA_964607315.1 of uncultured Saprospiraceae bacterium. Classification (GTDB taxonomy): domain Bacteria; phylum Bacteroidota; class Bacteroidia; order Chitinophagales; family Saprospiraceae; genus JAHDFB01. Next base: position 3,967 of record CAZSKA010000195.1, read on the forward strand.
TGAGTTCCATCAATAGGGGCATAGAATTGATCCCATGTACCTCCTTCATCTGATTCTCCGAAAGTGAATCTAGCAATTCCCCCTGATTCTAAAGCAATCCAAACATGATCTCCCGCTGGAAGTATTTCTTTTATAAACGATCCTCTTAGTTGGCTGTTGACAGATTGCAACTTATGACCTTCTCCAGTTTCAATATCAAGAATATGTAATGCAGTAGGATTTCCAATCCAAACATTATCCCCAATGATTTGTATATCCTGAGTCCAAAAATCTTGAGCATAATATTCCCAAGTATCTTGAGAAACAATAGAATTAAGAGAAAAAAGAAAAATGATGAAAAAGCAAAATAGACGCATGGCAAAATTTAAGTTTATATAATGTGATACTTAAAATTACTATATTTTATTAATCTATTAGGTCAAACTAGCGACTTGAGTAGATTCTATTAATTATCTGTTTTTAATAGATTTATGAACTTTGGGCCCCAGCCCAAAAAAAAAATAAACATTTCTTTATTACATGAATATTTCCTTTATTTTCTATCCACTTTCGTACATTCGCACCAGAAAATATCTATAAAATATATGCGTAACATTCTCATCATCGGAGCAGGAAGATCAACCACCAGCCTCATCAAATATCTCCTTGATCATTCGGAAAAAGAAAACTTATTCCTCACCATAGGAGACCTTTCTCTAGAGAACGCCCAAAAACTTTCCCAAGACCATCCTCGCGCCAAAGGAATCCAGCTTGATGTATTCGATGCACCCCAAAGAAGTGCCGCCATCCAAGCCGCTGATATTGTGATTTCTATGTTGCCAGCACGCTTCCATATCGAAGCTGCTAAAGACTGTATTTTATATGGAAAGAATATGGTGACGGCATCTTATGTAAGCGAAGAAATGCAAGCGCTTGATGATGAAGTGAAAGCAAAAGGACTCGTATTCATGAATGAAATAGGTGTGGATCCGGGCATAGATCACATGAGCGCAATGCAGGTGATAGATCGAATCAAAGATGCAGGAGGGAAGATGTTGATGTTTGAATCCTTTACAGGTGGATTGGTTGCGCCAGAAAGCGACGACAATTTATGGCATTATAAATTTACATGGAACCCAAGGAATGTAGTACTTGCAGGACATGGCGGAACGGCCGAATTCATCCAAGAAGGATCCTATAAATACATCCCATATCACCGATTATTCAGAAGAACAGAGTTTTTGGAGATCGAAGGATATGGCAGATTCGAAGCTTATGCGAATCGGAATTCATTGAAATACAGAAGCGTATATGGATTGGAAGATGTGCTGACCTTGTACAGAGGAACGATGAGAAGAGTAGGGTTCAGCAAAGCATGGAATATGTTTGTCCAACTTGGATTGACCGACGATTCCTACGTAATACCAGATTCGGAAAACCTAAGTTACCGCGATTTTGTCAACTTATTCTTACCCTATTCGCCCACGGATTCGGTGGAGTTAAAGATGCGATATGCCTTGAAAATCGATCAAGACGACATCATGTGGTTCAAATTACTTGAACTCGATATATTCAATGCCGAAAAGAAAATTGGCATTGAAAACGCCACACCAGCCCAAGCCCTACAGAAAATCCTGATGGATAAATGGACTTTGAAGTCTGATGATAAAGACATGATAGTGATGTATCATAAGTTTGGATACGAGTTGAACGGAAGCAAACATCAGATCGACAGCAACATGGTCATGCTTGGCGACGATCAGACCTTCACTGCTATGGCAAAGACGGTAGGATTACCGGTAGCGATAGCGACATTAAAGATACTGAACAAAGAAATCATCACACCCGGCGTCCAAATTCCTATCACCAAAGAAGTCTACACACCCATATTGAAAGAACTAGAAACATACGGCGTCTCGTTCAAAGAATACGAAGTCGAATACCTAGGCTATAACCCCAAGGGCGGCGCCAGCGTATAGAAACTCCTTGGAGAAAGTTTGATGTAGTAATGATAATAAGGAAGAGTAGGGCGATGCCTGCGGCCCAAGCTAAGCGTGGTTTCGCGGAGCTCATCCCTTCCTACGGGCGGGATCACAGCGAGCTGTGACCACTAATATCTCTATCGCGGATGGGGGTGGGTGGAAGTTTTTAGGTGAGTATTTGTAAAATGTTGAAAGTAAGAATGAATTAAATATCTTTTTCCTGAGCAAACTATCTTTAGGTAGTATTTCCTTATATTCGTCTTGAGAATTAAAAAGTTTCTTAGGTAAGGTAGGGGAAGAAAGATATTAAAGGGGGAGGAGTTAGCAGTAAGAACTAAAAATTTTAGTATTGTAAAACTGGTATGACAAGTTGTATGTCAATATGATGTATTTGTCATGAAAACAAATTATAAATATCAAAATATGTCATAGTGTGACAAAATGACATGAAAAAAAGGTTCATATTTCGAATGGTATAGAAATTGAAACTAATAATTCGGTTAGATTGAATTCTTTACCAATATGTGAAATGCTGAACCTTCGATTTGGAACCGCAAAAGTATAGTATTTTCACATTTAAACAAGAATTCGACAGGAAAGTTTTCAACTGTTTTAATTGGAAGCACATATAAACTATATTATATGGCTAAGAAAGTTACTTCGAAAAAAGCAGCTTCTGCAGCATCTAAAGTCCTAAAAGATAAAAGAACTAGCAAAGCTAGTAAAACTGCAGCAGGGAGTGCTTTGTCTCAGAGAGAGAAATCTTCTAAGAAAAAGAAGAAATAATCGATGGATTGGGTCACCAAAATTTATTTATGGTGACCTTTTTTTACAAATATCCATTCAACGGAATATTCAATTTAAACAATCTTTTATCATGGAAAAAATATCAATCAAACAATTACTAGAATTCAAGAATAAATCAGTAAAGTCGCGTAAAACACTCCTAAGCAATTTAGAAAAACCTAAATCTACAGTTAAAGGAAGCGGAGGTAATTACTGGGTAAGAAGTATTAGTGCACTTTCCAAATCTATAAAAACAAATGAAAATAGATTTATTACTCAGAAAATCGAAGAAATTTTAGAAAAACAAAAGCAAACCGACGTTCATAAAACTATAGTAATGTATGAACGAAATGTAAATATATTAACATCATTTGAAAATGTTGATCTTTCTAAATTTAAGCCTAAAGAAGAATTAAATATTGAAAGTATTTTAAAAGCAAATTCCATAATCAAGGAAAAAGGTTTGCCGATTCAAGTAATACCAAATGTTCTGTTTACTTACAAAAAGGGTGATGCAAATTTTGTTGGTGGAATTTTGTTGGTTGCAAAAATTCAAAAATTCACTAGGACTGAACTATATCTTCAATGCGAACTTCTTTATAGATATTTACAAAGAAATTACTCTTTAAAATATAAAATAGAAGATAGATTTTGCTTGATTATTGATATGCTTGAGACGAAATCAATTAATCGAGAAGAGTATGATGAAGCTGAAATCTCTAAAGTTTTAGATGAAATTTTAGAAGAAATTAGTCAGGGGCTTAAAAATTAATAACATTTGCCTACTGTTAATAACATGCATCTATTAATGCTAGCTTCGCATCGCACTACTCGTGCAATTGCCGTTACCTTTGATTAGTTATAAAAGGTAGTTTGAAGATTAAGTTACCGAACTTATATGCTACAGTTATTTTATGATTTTATTGCTTTTCATTTTGTTTTAATGGTTACATAATTCATTAGC
>CAZSKA010000196.1:0-7655 GCA_964607315.1 uncultured Saprospiraceae bacterium
ATAATTTAGTACTTTTAACTACACCTCTTACCCATTATACACAATCATAATATTCCTATATGAAGCTTTGGTTAAGAGACAGAGAAGTCAGTTTCATGATATTGACTTTGAATAATGCCTATACTAAAAAAGGCAATTTCCGAATGGAAATTGCCTTTTTTTATTTTAAGTTAACAGCTTTAAAACTATTCTTCTTCGTTATTTGATTGAACAGGAGGAGTGTTTGCAGCTGCTTTTTTACCACCTCTTCTTGATCTTCTCTTTTTACCAGTACCTGATTTTGTATTTGTATAAACATCATTATAATCAACAAACTCAATCATTGCAGTTTCAGCACCATCTCCTTTTCTGAATCCGGTTTTGATTATTCTTAAATATCCACCTGGTCTGTCAGCAACTTTAGGAGCTATTTCTGTAAATAATTCATTTACTGCATCTTTATCTTGAAGGTATGAAAAAACAACTCTTCTAGAGTGCGTAGTATTCTTTTTACATTTAGTAATTAGAGGTTCAGCATGTACTCTTAAAGCTTTAGCTTTAGCAAGAGTAGTATTAATTCTCTTATGTGTAAATAAAGCAATTGTCAAGTTTTTAAGTAATGCTTTTCTGTGCCCTACTTTACGACCTAAATGGTTGAATTTTTTACTATGTCTCATTATAAATTTGTTTACTTCGCATCACTCTACGCAGCGAATCCAGCGCGGTTAATGCAATTTTATAAAATAGAATCCTTCAAAGAAGAATTATTTAATTAATCTTCGTCTAATTTATATTTAGAAAGATCCATTCCAAAAGTAAGTCCTTTTTGAACTAATAGTTCTTCAATTTCTACTAATGATTTCTTACCGAAGTTTCTAAATTTAAGTAGTTCGTGCGTATCATACCTTACTAATTCTCCTAGGCTATCTATTTTAGCGGCCTTCAAACAATTATAAGCTCTTACAGAAAGATCTAAATCTTCTAAAGAAGTTTTAAGAAGCTTTCTCATATGTAAGATATGTTCATCTACAACATTATCTTCTCTTGTAGAAGCATCATCGAAAGTTATATTTTCATCAGTGATAAGCATTAAATGCTGAATCATGATTCTACTAGCTTCTTTAATGGCTTCTTCTGGGTGTATAGTTCCATCAGTTTGAACATCAATATTTAGTTGTTCGTAATCTGTCTTTTGACCAACACGCGTTGAAGAAACTTTATAAGCTACTTTTTTGATTGGAGTATAGATGGCATCAACTGGAATAACTCCAATAGCAGCATCTTTAGGTAAATTTTCTGAAGCTGGAACATATCCTCTACCTTTAGTAACAGTTAACTCTATTTCAAGGTTAACAAAAGGTTCCATGTTGCAGATAACAAGATCTGGATTCATAACCTCAAAAATATTATTTGAAGTTGATAATTCGCCTGCTAAAAAAAGTTCTTTACCACTTACAGTTAAGTATATTTTTTCTTCTACACTTTCCTCAGAAACATTTACTGCTTTAAGTCTAACTTGTTTCAGGTTCAAAATTATTTGAACCATATCTTCAACAACACCTTTTATAGTTGCGAATTCATGATCTACCCCTGCAATTCTTACAGCAGAAATGGCAAATCCCTCAAGCGAAGAAAGAAGAATCCTTCTTAAAGAGTTACCAATTGTTTGACCAAAACCCTGTTCAAGAGGTCGAAATTCAAATGACCCATCAAAGTCATCTGCTTTCTGTAATATAATCTTATCAGGTTTTTGAAAGTTAAGGATACTCATTTAGCTTAATTTATTAAATGTCAATAAAATGGGATGAATTAATAAAACCAACAATTACTTAGAGTAAAGTTCAACAATAAGTTGCTCATTAATTTTTTCTGGAATAGCCTCTCTCTCAGGAAATTCTAATACTTTTCCTTCCATTCTATCTTTATTCCATTCCAACCAACCAAAGTTTCTTACATCAGACTTTGAATTGATTGAATCAACAATATTAGAATTGTTTGCAGATTTTCCTCTAACAGAAATCACGTCACCTGGTCTTAATGCAGCTGAAGGAATGTTTGTTAGAGTGCCATTTACAAGAATATGTCTATGATTAACTAATTGTCTAGCAGCTCTTCTAGTAGGTGCGATACCTAATCTAAATACAACATTATCAAGTCTAGTTTCAAGAAACTGAAGTAAAACTTCACCAGTCACACCACCTTTTCTACTAGCTTTTTCGAATAGATTACGGAATTGTCTTTCCAACACTCCATACGTATATTTAGCTTTTTGCTTTTCCATTAATTGTAATGCATAGTCAGACTTTTGACGTCTTCTTCTATTGTTACCATGCATTCCAGGAGCATACTTCTTTTTGTCAAAAGATTTATCCGGGCCGTATATTGCCTCACCGAATGCTCTTGCTTTTTTTGTTTTAGGACCTGTATATCTTGCCATTGTAGGACTATTCTTATTTAATTAGAAATGTGTGTTATTAAACTCTTCTCTTCTTAGGAGGACGACATCCATTATGAGGTATAGGAGTTACATCATGTATTCTTGTAACTTTAATTCCTGCACCATCGATAGCTCTAATTGCAGCTTCTCGTCCAGATCCAGGACCTTTAACAAAAACTTCAATAGATCTCATACCTGCGTCATATGCTACTTGAGCAGCATCTGCAGCAGCTACTTGAGCAGCATAAGGAGTGTTTTTCTTAGAGCCTCTAAATCCAGCTTTACCAGCTGAAGCCCATGAAATCACTTGACCTTGTTTGTTACATAATGAAATAATGATATTATTGAAAGATGCTTTTATATGAGCAGTTCCCTGAGGTCCTACTACAACTTTTCTCTTTTTTACTTTTCTATCTTTTGCCATTACTATTGGATTGTAAGCCTAATTATTATTTAGTCGCTTTTTTCTTGTTAGCTACAGTTTTTCTTTTCCCTTTACGAGTTCTTGCGTTAGTTTGGGTTCTTTGCCCACGAAGAGGCAAACCTCTTCTATGTCTTAGACCTCTATAACATGCAATATCCATCAAACGTTTGATGTTCATTTGCACTTCAGACCTCAATTCACCTTCTACTGTATACTCATCTTGAAGTAAAATAGATATTTGCTTCACATTGTCATCAGTCCAGTCATTAACCACAGTATTATGATCAATACCAACACGGTCTAAAATTTCTTTTGCTCTTGACAATCCCACTCCATATATATATGTAAGTGCTATTTCACCACGCTTATTTTTTGGAAGATCTACTCCTGATATCCTTGCCATATTAAAATATATTTATCCTTGTCTTTGCTTAAATCTTGGATTCTTTTTATTAATCACGTAAAGCTTTCCTTTTCTGCGAACTATTTTACAGTCAGCAGATCTTTTTTTGATCGATGCTCTTACTTTCATTTCGTCATTATTTTATACAATAGATTAATCAAGTCAGAAAATCAATTAGCCCTTTTATCTAAAGTATTTTAATAAATCCTAATTGTATTTACAATTAGTTATATAGAAAGGAATAAATTATTGTATACCAATTATTTATACCTATACGTTATTCTACCTCTTGTTAAATCGTATGGTGACATTTCCACTGCTACTTTATCACTAGGCAAGATACGAATATAATTCATTCTCATCTTTCCGGAAATTGTTGCTACAATAGAATGTCCATTCTCTAATTTCACTCGAAACATAGCGTTTGAAAGCGCCTCTTCTATAATCCCGTCTTGTTTAATTAGGTCCTGTTTAGCCATGCTTATTTTTTCGGACTGCAAATATCTACTTTTTTATCGAAATATCTACAATTTCCGAGTTATTTTTTATCTCGTTAAAAATATATGTATGATCAGACAAAATATCTGGTCCATCTTTTGTTACAGCAATAGTATGTTCAAAGTGTGCACTTTGTTTTTTATCCTTTGTCACTATTGTCCAACCATCACTTGATGAAGCTACGGATTTAGTTCCAAGGTTTATCATCGGCTCTATTGCAATAACTAATCCTTGCTTTAACTTGATACCCTTACCTCTTCTACCGTAATTTGGTACTTCAGGTTTTTCATGCAACCTCCTGCCCAAACCATGACCTACCAATTCTCTAACTACACCGTAACCAGATTTCTTTTCTGTATGTTCTTGAATTGCCCAACCAATATCTCCTAGTCTTGATCCAACTTTTGCCATTTCAATTCCTTTATACAAAGATTCATTTGTTGATACTAATAAATCAAATACATCATCTGGAATTTCTCCTAAGGCAAAGGTAAACGCAGCATCACCATAAAATTCATTATGATAAACACCACAATCTACAGAAACAATATCCCCAATCTCAAATTCCTTATCTGAAGGAATCCCATGTACTACACATTCATTTGGTGAAATACATAATGTAGATGGAAAGTCATTATATCCCTTGAAACCTGGAACTGCTCCGTGATCTCGTATAAATTCTTCTGCTTTAGAATCAAGAAATGAACCAGTCACCCCTGGTTTAATTAAGCTAGCGACCAATGCTAAAGTTTTTGAAACTAACAGACAATTTTGTCTTATTAATTCTATTTCTTCAGTGGTCTTGTAATATATCATTTTAATGGAAACTTCTAAATACCTGCTCCAATGCCCATCATGTTACTGCCACTACTTCTTCCTTTAAGTTTACCTGATTTCACTAAGCCATCATACTTTCTTCTAAGTAAATAACTTTCAATTTGTTGAAGTGTATCAAGTGCAACACCCACCATAATTAACAGTGATGTTCCTCCGAAGAAAATGGCAAAACCATCATTAACACCCATTCTACCAACAATTGCAGGTAATATGGATATAAAACCTAAGAAAATAGACCCTGGAAGAGTAACTCTTGTAGTTAAAGTATCAATATAATCTTCTGTATCTTTACCTGGCTTAATTCCAGGAATAAATGCGTTTTGTCTCTTTAAGTATTCAGCATACTGTTGAGGGTTAACGAGTAAAGCTGTATAAACATAAGTAAATAATACCACCAAAAAGAAGAAAATAATATTATAAGGAATTGATTTCCAATCAGCCAAAGCAGACATGAAAGCATTATTAGCTTCTAATTTATTACCAATAGTTAAAGGCAAAAACATAATTGCTTGAGCAAAAATGATAGGCATAACTCCTGCTGCATTCACTTTTAATGGAATAAAATCTCTCGCTCCAGCAGTTGGCAAATTTGATCCTGATCTACCAATCATTCTTTTTGCAAACTGAATTGGTATTCTTCTAACTCCTTGAACAGCCATCAAAGTAGCCATAGTAACAAGGAATAGACCTGCAACTTCTATAATTAAAGTAAACCATGCGTTACTTTGAGCAAGCGAAGTTACCTCAGCCAAGAAAGCTGTAGGTAAAGTTGCTATAATACCTACCATGATCAATAATGAAATACCATTTCCAACTCCTCTATCAGTAATTTTTTCACCTAACCACATTGCAAACAATGTTCCTGTAGCAAGTATAATAATACCTGATGTCCAGAAAAGACCTTGAGAAATACTAGAATCTACGCCTCCTTGTTGTGTTATGTATCCCAGGTAAGCAACCCCTTGTACAACAGTGATAAATAATGTTAATATTCTGGTATACTGATTTATTTTTTTCCTTCCAGATTCACCTTCTTGGGATTGTAGCTTTTGAAAATAAGGTACTACAAAACCCATTAACTGAATAATGATTGAAGCTGTAATATAAGGCATTATACCTAATGCAAAAATAGAAGCCTTATTAAATGCTCCTCCCGAAAAAACATTTATTAAGCCTAATAAATCTGTTGCACCTCTTTGTCCAACCGCTGCTTTCAAAGCTACAGGATCAATACCAGGTAACACAATATGTGCTCCAAATCTATATACTGCTAAAATGAAAAGCGTAAAGAGTATTCTCTTACGCAATTCTTCTATCGACCAAATATTTTTAAGTGTTTCTAAAAATTTCCCCATTACTATTAAGCTATTGTTATAGAGCCACCTTTGCTTTCAATTGCACTTTTTGCAGACTCTGAAATGGCATGAGCTGTGATATTTAAAGAAGAAGCTAATTCACCTCTACCTAATACCTTTATTTTATCAGATTTCTTTATTACACCATTTGCAATCAATGATGCAGGTGTGATTTCTGTTTCTTTATATTTAGCAGAATAAGCTGATAACCAATCTAAATTTAGCCCAACATAAGTTACATTATTAGGATTTTTAAATCCTCTTTTTGGTAATCTCATTTGAAGTGGCATCTGTCCACCTTCGAAAGCTCTTTTTCTGCTGTATCCAGATCTAGACTTAGCACCTTTATGACCTCTAGTTGAAGTACCACCTCTACCAGAACCTTGTCCTCTTGCTATTCTTTTCTCACTTTTTACTGAACCTTCAGCTGGAGTTAAATTATGTAAACTCATATCCTTTGTATTATAAATTTATATAAATTATTATTCTTCCACGCTTACTAAATGGCTCACTTTAGCTACCATTCCTAAGATCTGTGGAGTACCTTCTTTTTCTACAGTGTGATTAATTCTTCTCAAACCTAAAGCTTTAATTGTATCTTTCTGCTTTTTAGGTCGATCAATAATACTTTTAATCTGTGTTATTTTTATTGTTGCCATTGTCAAAAGAATTAACCGTTAAATAATTTTTCTAAAGAAATACCTCTTTGCTTAGCAATAAGATGAGCATCTCTAAGTTTACTCAATCCATCAATAGTTGCTTTTACAACATTGTGTGGGTTAGAAGATCCTTGAGATTTTCCAAGTACGTTTTGCACACCTGCTATTTCAAGTACAGCTCTCATCGCACCACCTGCTATCACACCTGTACCATCTGCTGCTGGTTTCATGAATATCTTACCTGCACCATATCTACCTTTTTGTTCGTGAGGAATGGTACCATTGATAAGTGGAAAAGTAATTAAAGATTTTTTAGCATCATCCACTGCTTTTTTAATAGCTTCAGATACATCTCTAGCTTTTCCTAGCCCATGACCTACTTTTCCGTTTCCGTCACCAACTACTACTATTGCTGAAAAACTAAATGTTCTACCACCCTTCGTTACCTTAGCAACTCTATTTAGAGTAACTAACTTCTCCTTTAATTCATTTTCAGTAGTAGTATTAGAATGTTTTTTATTATCTCTCATATTAAAGTAAATATAGGATTAAAAATTAAGTCCTCCTTCGCGAGCACCGTCTGCAAGAGCTTTCACTCTACCGTGATATAAATAACCTCCTCTGTCAAATACAACAGCATCAATATTTTTTGCTTTAGCTTTTTCAGCTATAAGAGCTCCTACTGCCTTTGCTTGTTCTGATTTAGTACCTGAACCGGCAATGGAATTCTCTTTAGTTGAAGCTGATGCTAAAGTCATTGCACTTACATCATCAATCAATTGCGCATAAATAGATTTATTACTTCTGTAAATCGCTAATCTAGGTTTATTAGCAGTTCCACTAAGAGATTTTCTTATTCTCTGTTTAATTCTTTTACGCGACTGTGCTTTTGAAATTTTCATTACTCTTTATTGTAAATTAATTCAAATTAATTATTTAGCAGCTGTTTTACCAGCTTTACGGCGAATTTCTTCACCTTTGAAACGTATACCTTTTCCTTTGTAAGGCTCTACTTTTCTAAATTCTCTAATTTTTGCAGCTACCTGACCAATTAGTTGTTTGT
>CAZSKA010000197.1:0-7644 GCA_964607315.1 uncultured Saprospiraceae bacterium
CATTTATTTATTCTAAAAAGTATTGATTCTTTTGATTTTAATAAAATGAATCATAAAGCTTTATACTGGCCTTTAACTTTAGTAGAATAGATTCTTGCAAATAGAAAACTATAGAGTTAACAAAAAAGTAAGAAGTAAATATATTTCAACATGAATAAGCTCATACAACTCATTTCTGGACCAAGAAATATATCTACTGCAATGATGTATTCATTTGCGCAAAGATCAGATACGAAGGTCATTGATGAACCTTTCTATGCAGCTTATTTACATAATCATAATCATATAAAGCATCCAGCACAGGAAGAGATATTGGCGTCACAATCAATAGATCCTAAACTTGTAGTAGAAGAATTATTATTTGGAGAAATTAATTCGGAATATTTATTTGTGAAAAACATGGCGCATCACTGTGTGGGATATGATTTGGATTATATGTTGAATCATAGAAGCATATTTCTAATTCGTCATCCAGCTTTGATATTAAAGTCATTTTCAAAAGTTATTGACAAACCAACTGCTGAAGATATAGGAATAAAAAGGGAATGGGAATTGTACGAATTGATGCTTAAAAGTGCTAAGTTTAAGCCCGTGGTTTTGGATTCAGCAATTTTTTTGAATGATCCATATAGGTTTTGTTCAAAATTATGTGATGCACTTGGGATTTCCTTTGAACCAAGCATGCTTGAATGGGAAGAAGGACCATTAGAAGAGGATGGAGTGTGGGCAAAGTACTGGTATACCAACGTACATAAATCTACTGGTTTTAAGCAGAGCCAAACCGAGTTACCCCTTTTGGGCGGAAGCTTAAAAGAAATTGAAAAAGAAGTTTTGCCTTATTACGAGGCATTACGTGAAAAAGCTATAAAATAATGTTGCAAAAATACGATGAGAGGAATACAAATATTCTAGTGAATATTAATGGAGAAATGTTACCTAGAGCTGAGGCAAAAGTAGGTGTTTTCGATAGTGTAGTACAAGGAGGAGATGCCGTCTGGGAAGGCTTACGATTATATAATGAAGGTGTTTTTTGTCTAGACAGACACCTCACTCGCTTAGTAGAATCAGCCCACGCCATGGCTTTTACTGATATTCCGCCTAAAGAAGAAATAAAGGCGGAATTAAAGAAAACCTTTCTCGCTAATAATATGACAGACGATGTACACGTCAGACTCACCCTCACGAGAGGCGAGAAAATTACCAGCGGAATGGATCCTCGATTGAACACCTTTGGGCCCACCCTAATTATCCTCGCAGAATTCAAACCTCCTGTCTACGATAATGAACACGGGATTAAAATATTTACTTCCTCTATCCGCAGAAATTCCCCTCTTTCTCTAGATTCTAAAATCCACCATAACAATTTAATCAACAACATTCTCGCTAAAATCCAATCCAATGCTGCCGGTAAAGATGCTGCTCTGATGCTCGATATGTATGGCTTCGCTTCAGAACTCAACGGTACAAATATATTCTATGTCAAAAATGGTAAAGTTTTCACGCCTCATGCTGACGCTTGTTTACCTGGAATTACCAGAGGACTTGTCATAGAAATATGTCGTGAACTACATATTGATATTACGGAAAAGAATGTTTCTCTTACTGAACTGTATAATGCGGATATGATTTTTAGTACCGGAACAATGGGTGAATTAACGCCTATAGTAGAACTGGATGGTAGAGCAATTCAAAGTAAAAAGGTGGTGTTTAATAGAATTCTCCAAAGTTTCAGAGATAAACGAAATACATTGTGTGAAAAATTATAGTTTGTAGGAATACATCAAGAAACATTATTATGGCGGTTAATTATAGGAAATTAATAAGCTCGATAGTTGAAAAACAAATACAAGAGGATGAAATTCCAAACTTTAGGTGGAAAGAAATTCATAAAATAATTTCAAAGAGTAGGTATCTGAATGAACATAGTTCGGAAGGCTTGATCGATTTTTTATTGTATGTGCACAAAAAAGGAAATTTCTTAGAGCATTCACTGACGATAAATCAAGTCGAACATTATTATATTTCTGGTCTTATTAAAATGTTTGAGAGAAATCGACAATGGATTAGAGATTATAAAAATTGGAAGCCGAAATCACATAATAAAAATAAACAGTTTAGAGAATTATTATTTCATTTATTCGGTACATATAAAATCCCAAAATTTATGGATAACGTCTGGTTTAGGCGAGATAAAGGTTCATATAAATATAGGGAATGGTATATAAAACTTACTAGTGGTGAAAGTTTAAGAAAGCAAAAATTTAAAGTACCAATTACAAAGAAAATCGCTCATTTTTTTGGTACAGCTCCTGAAGATTATACAATTGAACAAGCGGTTATCCATGGTGTAGTTTTTAGTGAAGGTGGAGATGATAGACTTGTAAAAGAGATTATTTCATCTAAACCATCTAAGTTTTTTGAAGAATTAAATTTTTGGAAGACTTTTATTCGTTTTATCAATATGTATCCTATGATGGATAGAAAAATGATAGGCCCCATTATTGATTTTATTAACTATCAAAAATTTGACTCGATAGAATCTTTCGAAGATGATGAATTTATATTAATTCCTCCTCCACAACCTAATTTTAGTTTTAATAATAGAAATCCTATTACTTTAATTAAGCTTGTTGAAAAATGGCATGGGGATATTAAGAAATCGAGGCGAGAAGAATTACTAAAATTTGCACTTTCATCAATTGATGGATACAAAAAGAAAATGAATGATAGTAGTATAATCTTAATAAAACAACTGACTTCTAATTTTGCTTTGTTTGATGAAGGTGAAAAATTGGGCCATTGTGTAGGGTCCTATTCATATTCATGTTATGAAGGAGAATGCACAATATGGTCTTTAAGCAAAGTAGCAATAGGTGAAGCAAAAAAAATCTTAACTATAGAAGTAAGAAAGGATGGCATTATTAATGAAATACGTGGAGCAAGAAATCGTTTTCCGACAAAGAGCGAAATGAGTCATATAAAATCTTGGAGCAATAAAGAAAACCTTATTATTTCTAAATGGATTAGTGATGCAATTGTAGGATAAACTGTATGTAGTTTGAGCTTAAAGCATTCTAATCTTTTTTCGAAAAAAACGCAAGTATCAAATTATGATACCTGCGTTTCTTCTCTATACTATATTTTTATAAACCTATATCCATCTGTATAATCTCACCTCGTCTTACCTCAACTATTAATGTATCGCGAAATTTAAATCCAGATTCATCATAATTATTAAAAAAGATCATATTTGGTATTTCTTCTAAGACGGGAATCGTAATAGTTTTGTTAACTTCACCACGAGTATCTTCTATATCTCGGTCTGTTTTAAATTTTGTCCAAATATCTGTTCGAGAATGATCTATTGATGGATCATCAAAAAAGTTAAAGGTAACATGGGAAAGTCTGTGCATGGGAATTCGAACATGATTTTCACCACAAGTTTCTAATCTAGATGTTGCGAATTCTGGTTCCAGCATAAAGTATTTAGGTGCTCCAGTAATTTCCATTCTATCGCTCCAAGAAATTATATCTCTAGAAGTTTCTATCTCAAAGTTACCTTGAAGATCAGTTTGTACATCAAAACCCGTTTCGTCATTTGAATAATCAATCCATCCAAGTTCATGAAAACCGGTGATTTCTATTTGTACGTTTACAAGGGGCTCTCCAGTTACTGCATCTTCTACAGTACCAGTTAATGTTTTATCACATTCTGTTGAACATGAACTAAGTATTATAACTATTCCTAAAATGATTAATGATAAATGTTTCATAATTTTTGTTTTAAGTTTAATTTCTGACACAAATATCTAATACAAAAAGACCTTTGAAATGCACATTTTGTCAACTAATACATATAATTTTATACCATATGTAAATTTGTGTTACAAAACTCCTATGAATCCTAATATCTAGATAAATGAATCAACAAAACATAATTCATAAAACCCATCAATATTTAAAAGAAACGCTTTCTTCAGCAGAAGGGGGACATGATTATTGGCACACATATAGAGTGTGGCAAAATGCAATTCTTATTCAAAAACATGAAGGTGGTCAACCTACTATCATAGAACTAGCGAGTTTATTGCATGATATTGCAGACTCTAAGTTTCATGATGGTGACGAGACAATAGGGCCAAGAACTGCAAGGGAGTTTTTAGAGAAAGAAAATTGTGAGCCAGCTATTATTGAACAGGTGGTTAAAATAATAGAGAATATCTCATTCAAAGGAGGTCATAATGAAAGTAAATATAATTCGCTAGAACTTAGTGTGGTACAAGATGCAGATAGATTAGAAGCAATAGGAGCTATAGGAATTGCTCGCACATTTAATTATGGAGGACATAAAGGGAGTCTACTATTTGACCCTAATCATATTCCAAATCTGAATATGTCGAAAGAGGAATATAAGAAGGGTGGAGCACCCACCATTAATCACTTTTATGAGAAGCTTCTTCTTTTAAAAGAACTAATGAAAACAGAAACCGGACGAAGTATGGCAAATGAAAGGCATGATTTTATGGTGTCCTTCTTAAAACAATTCTATAAGGAAGCCTCTTTTGACATTAACAACACACCGTTTACAATAGAATAGTTCGGTTTTAAAGCATTAAATTTGTAAAGTGAAAAAAGAGCGCAAACCAAAGCATTTTATTAAGAGACCAGTCTATCCTGGTGGATTAAAAGCAATGCGTGAGTTTATTTCTAAAGAATTAAAGTATCCAGAAGAAGCTTTGGAATTAGGTAAAGAGGGAGTCGTAAGAATTAAATACGATATAGATTATAAGGGAAATGTTTTTGACACACATATTTTATCAGGTATGGGATATGGATGTGATGAAGAAGCAGAGCGAATAGTTCGCTTGTTGAAATTTGAGGTAGAGAAGACGAGAAAAGTAAAAGTGGTTTTTCATAAGTCCATACAGATTAGGTTTAAATTACCAGTTGTTAAAAAACAAAAGAAGAAAAAACCTAAACCAAGTATAATCACTTCTGTTCAGTATAACTATGTAACAACCAAGAAGAAGGAAAGTCCAACAGAGAAAATAGAGAAGAAGGATCCTGTTGTCTATAATTTTAAATTGAATATTAAGTGAGATTACTCCTATCTTTTTTCCTTTGTTGTTCCATTTTCCTACTTTCTGCGCAGAAAGAGGAAAAATCAGTTGATGTTTATCCTATAGATTTCAAGGTAGCAATAGATGGAGAATTAGAGCCATTCTGGGATGACATACCTTCTTCCTCACCTTTTTGGCAATATGCACCAAATGATTCAATCCAAGCTGAATTAAATACTGAATTGAAATTCGCTGCAGATGAAAATACTTTATACATCGCAGCAATCTGTCACGCTAAACATGATAAGTATGTAGTACCTTCATTACAGCGAGATTTTAGAGCAGGAGGAAATGACAATATCACCATTTTAATTGATCCTTTTAATGATCGGATTAATGCATTCATGTTCGGTACAAATCCAAGAGGTGTTCAGCGAGAAGGACTTATTAGTAATGGCGGTGCTGAGTTCTCAAATTTTTCTACAAGTTGGGATAATAAATGGAAATGTGAAGCAAAGATTTACGAGGATAAATGGATAGCAGAGTTAGCCATTCCATTATCAATTTTGAGATTTAATTCGGATGTAGATACTTGGAGAATAAATGTATATAGGTTCGACACTCAGATCAATGAGCGGTCTACTTGGGTGCGGATTCCTAGGAATCAGCGAATCATAAATTTAGCATTTATGGGTGAGATGAAGTGGGCGAAACCACCTGTCTCAAATACAAAGAAATATTCTCTGATTCCTTATGTTGCTGCGGGTGCTAATGTTGATTTTGAAGATACTGGAGAATGGAAATTTACATCGGGTATTGGTGGTGATGCAAAAATTAGGGTCAGTTCTGGTTTGAATTTGGATTTGACAGCCAACCCTGATTTTAGTCAAGTGGAGGTTGACCAACAGGTTACGAACTTGTCTAGATTTGAGATATTTTTTCCAGAGAGGCGCCAGTTTTTTCTGGAGAATGCAGATTTATTTAGCGCTTATGGAGCGGGAAATGCAAATCCATTTTTTTCCAGAAGAATAGGTATTTCAGAGGATACATTGACGGGTGATAATGTTTTAAATACCATTTTCGGTGGAGCAAGATTAAGTGGTAAGGTAAATGAAAGGCTGCGGGTTGGCGCTTTAAATATGGTAACAGCAAGCGATCCTGCGGCAAATACTGCAGGATTTAATTTCAATGTATTATCATCACAGTATAAATTTTGGAAGCGAAGTAATATTGGTTTTATTGCTGTTAATAAGGATGCAGTTATCAATAGAGAATTTGATGCTCAGGATCAGTTTAATCGTGTGATAGGAGTTGATTTGAATATTGCAACGGATGATAATACATGGACGAGTAAGACATATTTGCATCGATCCATTTCACAATCAGTGACTGAAGGGTCTAAGTTAGCACATGGATTTAATTTGAGTTATTTAACGCGGAGAATAAATTTATCATGGGAACATCAGTATGTTGGTAGCGGGTATGATGCGCAGGTGGGATTTGTTCCGAGAATAGGATTTTATAGAATACAACCGAGGGTAGATCTATTTTTCTATCAACCGGATAGACAGTTGAATAGGCTGACTCCATCTTTTTCATTTTTTGGTTTATATAACGAGCAATTTGAGTTGACAGATCGTATGATAAATTTACGTTTTGATTTGGATTATGTGAACAATGCGAGAATGAGTTTTCGGGTTCGAAACAACTATATTTTCTTAGTTGACAGTTGGGATCCTACGGGAACGGAATCTGTTGAATTGCCAGGTGGGAATGCTTTTAACTTCACAAACTTTGAATTTGAATTTAATTCGGACAGGAGTAAGAATTTGAATTTGAGGACGAACTTAACAGTAGGGCAGTATTATACTGGGGTTCGATACGGAGCAAGGGGAAGTGTTAATTATAGATTCCAACCTTATGTGAATGTATTCTTGAATTATGGTTATAATATATTCGACATGCCGTATTTAGAATCTTTAAGAACGACAGTTTTGTTTGGTCCAAGAGTGGATGTTTCCTTTACTAAAAAAGTCTTTTTGAGCAGTTCATTGCAGTATAATAGTCAGAGTGAGAATTCGAATTTGAATATTCGTTTTCAGTATAGATTTGCTCCGGTGTCAGATTTGTTTATAGTTTACACAGACAACTATTTCACGGACATCGACAATGGCTCGCCTAACTACTTAGAATTAGGTCAACGAAATAGAGCTATTGTAATGAAATGTTCCTATTGGTTATAGAGATCGGTATTACTTTATCTTTGGGCTTAAAGCCCAAAAAGAAAACTATAAAACCTCATATTATTATATCTAACACAAATTAATAATCTGTGCACCTTCAAAAATATGATGGAAAAACAAAGAATGTACCACGGTCCTTTTTCCTGACTTCAACACAAAAAAACACAAGAATACCAATTGTTGCCCTCGAATAGTATTAGAAAAAGTATATGATGCAATTGGATATAATGTAATAGACCCTGAGGGTTATTCTAAGCATATAGTAACCTGTCGCATAGCGTACCCAGGAAGTAATACCAATTTAACTCCATAATGTCGCATTTCTTTTTACTTAATCTTTC
>CAZSKA010000198.1:0-7566 GCA_964607315.1 uncultured Saprospiraceae bacterium
TAACTATATTAACCTATGTAATATTATAATATTATGTAAAAAGAGTAATAAATTACTTAAGGATAACAAGTTTTTCGAAATCACTCTCTTTTACTAGGTTTTGAGATTGTGCACGTACTTTAACTTTGTACAGATAAACACCTCTTCCGAGTTGACTTCCAAAATCATCTTTACCATCCCATTTTATATCTGCAACACGGAATCCCTCTACTACTGTGCTGTGTAGAATAGTTTTCACTAGTTTACCACTAACTGTAAAAACATCTATCTGGATGTCCATAAGGTCTGGAGCGAAATTATGTTCAAAAGTAAAGCAAGTATTATCAGTGAAAGGGTTAGGATAATTTAATACATTTTCTAAACCGCCATCTTGACTATTGCTAACTACAAATTCTGTACTTCCTTCTCCTACATTATTAGCAATATCCCATGCTCTAACCTCTATTTTATGAACTCCTTCTTCTAAATCCAATAAGGGAAATCTAACACTTCCTTTAGTGAAATTATTAAGTTCAGTCTCGAAAAAGTCATTCAAGTAAATACTTTCAGAAGACTGATCATCAAGTATTCCTGTAAGGTCATGACCTACACTAGAACCACTAAGATTTATTCCATTATCGTCATTAATTCTCGCTAATAAAATAGGATCACTTGTAGTAATTCCTCCACTAACAAAATTTTCGTCATTCATGAAAACTTCTACTACTGGAGGTGTATCATCTTCTATAGAATTAGAGCTTGAACCTCCTACAAGGAATTGATCAAAGCTTCCACCTGCTTCTATTTCACCATTAGTGGCATAATAGCTGATTTTTCCTTGATCTATATTAAAAAGTATATCTTTTGGTACGATGAACTCCAGTTCAAATTCGCCATTTATTACTCTCGCTTTTCCTTTAAATATTAGATTTTTTTGAACTTTGAAATCCTTTTCTTTGGAACCAGAATCTTGGCCTAAGGTTCTTCGAGTTGTTCTTTTGTCAAATACTGTTACGTCAATTTCTCCATTATAGTTATCAACTATTAATCCATTGTTTGCAACGAAACCTTCTATTTTCATTCTACTTAAAGCACTGATAGTATCTGTAAGAGTTAAAGAATCTGGAGTAACTACTTGATCGTTTATTTTACTTGTAACTACATCAAGGGTAGGGTACAATAACTGCATGCTAGGATCTCCCAGCAATAAAAATTTACGAGCATTTACACTTACAGTATCGCCTTTAGTTGAATTTTTTGCTTGACGCAAAATTTCTCCTAAGGTCAAATTTTCACCATTTTCATCCTTATTTAATAGGAAGTTATGTACTGATCTTGTCAATCTTGTGTTGTCATTACTGTAAACTGCTCTACTTGTTGTAAACAATGCAATCCCACCATTATTATTTACTACAATTTTTTCTCCTGCAGAGAAAACTTCTGGATCATCATAACTAGCTAAACTACATGTTGCCGTGATGAAAAGCGGATAAGAACGTCCATTTATCCAATTGTCAATATCGTCTATTTGGAGAACGCGTTCCTGCGCAAAACCCGTTGGTCCTCCATGACCCATATAACAGAAAGATAAACTTCCTCTGAAGACATTACTATTAATTTCTTCAGTTACATCAGGATATCTTTCTCCTCCTGGTGTAGATACTTGGGTATAAGAATCAAAATATAATTTTTCTAAGTTGATACTTGGATTGTCAGAAAGGTAATCTTCACTAATTGCATCAGCAGGATTAATATGTAGATTCGTATCTTCATCATCTGCTAAAAATACAGATCTCATGTTCCATGGACCTCTTATAGATAAGTCAGTTTCGTACTTGATGATTTTATCAACGACTAAATTTGCTTGTGATAAATCACTTACTGGAATCCTTCCTATAGCTAAATCTACCTCTCCTTCTAGAGAACCACCATCGTGATTACTTAATAAACCAAAATAGTCGTCACTTGGAAAACTGAAAATAGGATCAAGACTATTTGGAGTTTCAAACACAGGAACAAAATTTACTTCATCTCTATTGAAGCTAATTCCTTTATAATCATAAGTTCCATTTCCAAAAAGTAAACCATATCTAAAATCTTCATCTCTATCGAATAACATTTTAAATAAATCTCTTACTGCTGTAGGATCTATTCTTCCACCAGAAAATTCGTTGTAAACCTGCTCTATGTCTAATACAGTCACACTAAATCCATCTTGTTCTGCTCTATGTGCAGCAAGTCTCTCTGCAGAGGAAGCGAAAACTTCATCAGTTATTATTACAACATCACTATCTGCTAGACTATGAATATTTTGATTTGAAATTCTTTCTCCTTGAATTGGCTGAAGCAGCTGAGCACTTCTATCAAATGCTACATAACGATGAATTCCAGTATTAGGGCAATCGAAATATCTATTACTGCCTGTTGTTTGCGAATTTACTTCATATGCATCTCCATAATTAGTTACTTCCCATACTGAAGTAGGTGAACCATTGCTAATTGTAAAACTAAATGCTTGTTGATTTTCTAAACCAGTATTTCCAAACCTAAGTGCCGATCCACTGTAAGTTAGGTTCCTCATATACTGCGCTTCTATATAGTCTAACCAACCTTGCGCTGACGAATTCTGCGAGTAATCAACTATTAATGAAGGGTTGTCCTCTGTTAATGCCGTTTCTACTACAGCTCGTCTAACTCTTGCAAAGGCAGAACCATATATATTCGTACTAACAGCTGGAATCGTTACGCTTTCAGATTCCTGATTAACTTGAAATTGCATCACACTTGAAGAAAAACCTCTACCTGCGATTTGAGCTGTGAATTTTGCAGGAACACCTGTTACAACATCTGTAATGTTAAGGTTTGAAGAAAAATCTTGAACTTTTATTTGATCGAAAAATTCACCATACCATTCTGTTCCACTTCCTAAGTTACTAAAATCATCTGCTAATATATTCGTTGCATTTATTTCATGTCTTTGCTTTTCAAGGTAAATATTTACACTTTCTAAATCTGCTGATACAGTACCGGAAGAAGTAATACGCTTTCCTTGTTCATTTCCAATCTTTAGGAATGCGTAATTAAATACATCGTAAGGATTATCCTTAAAACTATATTCATCTTCACCTTCTTCTGTAGTCCAATATTCTGCACCTGTTGCATAAAAGTAAATAGCATCATTAGAATCAAAAGAACCATCTTCGCCACCTACTACAAGAATTGCAAGCTCTAATAAATCATCGGTTCTTTCATCTGCAATAGGTCTAGCTACATAACTACCAATATTATTAAACACTTGGATATTACTAGGATTAATGTTGCTTAAATTAATTCCTAATTGATCTGACAAATAAGAACCAGTTAATTTATAAACACCAGTTTCATTGATTTGAAGTTTGTAGATGTCACCATCTCGTAAGACAGAATTTGTTTTAAAAGGTGATCTAGTGATTGTTTGATTTTGAGGAAGGTGTGTTACTTTGATTTTAGCATAATTAATAAACTCTATGCCTGTATTTGTCTTAAGAATAGGATTAAATGAGAATTTTCCGAAGAATTCTCTTCTGTTTTGGTCAATTGTTGAATAAAAGTTAAGTTGGTCATTTAATTGCTTACTAAGCTCATTTTCATAGGCTTGTACGTCGATTGTTTGGTAGGGGCTTTCGCCCAAAAGTGTATAATCTACCAATTCTACTTTAAGCTTACCTGCTGAAGAGACTGGGAATCGTCTGCTAAATATGGGCGTTAATTCTTTTGAGCTGTCAAATGCAGCATCTTCAAAACTAATTCTCTGAGCTTGTTCTCCAGTAATTAAATTAGCTGTATAGCTTACTTCAGACCAATTAATTGATACTTCAAAAACTCGTTCTGATTGACCATTAATTTTGGACGAAAGTCCAATAATTATTAAAAATATATAAAATCTAAAATTTTTCATTCTATTTTTACCTTTACAGACGTTAATATCGAAATAACGCGCTCATTTATAAAATATTTCAGTTGATTTTTTATTTTCTGTCTTTTTAGAAACATAGTCAACTTATAATTTTTTTTGTAGTTAATATGTTTATAAATTGCAAGCGTTGTTTAAAAATTTAGATTATTAGAAAAATAAATACATATCTAGTTTTCCTTCTGGCATTTTTCACTGCAAGTGTAGTGCAGGGTCAAGATCCATTATTTTCGCAATTTTATAATTCCCCATTGCATCTAAATCCTGCTTTTGCAGGTAACACATTAGGTCCAAAAATTGCAATTAATTATAGAAATCAATGGCCAGGTCTTCCATCTGCATATACTACATATGCAGCGTCTTACGATCAATTCTTTAATACATTTAATTCTGGAATTGGTTTTTCTATTTTAGCTGATGAAGCTGGAGATGGAATATTGCAGACAAATAGAGCTTCATTTACCTATGCTTATTCAGTGAAGTTGATTCCTAACCATTTTTTAAAATTTGGAATAGAACCTTCTGTTAGGCAATCTAGGTTAAATTGGCAAAAATTAATATTTGGAGATCAGATTGATAATGAAACAGGAGCAATTACTCCAGGAGGATCAAATTTGCCAGGAACAGAATTCCAGCCTGATAATTTGAATAGAATTTATTTTGATATTGGGGTAGGTGCTGTGTATTATAATAAATTCTTTTACACTGGTGTGTCTGTAAAACATCTAAATGCACCAGATATTCAGTTTATAGAGAGTGGAAAAGATGAATCAATAAGAGGAGTTCCAGTAAGGACATCAGTTCACATGGGAGGTCAGATTTATGTAAAGGCCCTGAATTTTAGAAAGAGTAAAGCATATTTTTCTCCACAAATAATGTACGTATATCAGAATCCCACTTCACAAGTTTTAGTAGGGGGGCTTTTAGATATAGGTGTCATGTCAGTAGGTACATGGTACAGACACGCTGGATCCAATGGTGATGCAGTTATTTTTAGTACAGGATTTGAAAAAGATTTTTTTAGATTTGAATATAGTTATGATTTAACAGTTTCAAGCTTAGCGGGAACAGGAGGAGCACACGAAATTGGTATTGTTATGACCTTTGAAGATAGGAACAAACCTGTTAAATACAGTGACTGTTTTGAAATTTTTAGGTAATAGAATAATAATTTGGTATGATATTAGTTATATAATCTATAGAAACTGTCATTTTGATTAAAATCGGAATGATATTTATGTTATTTTAAAAGTTTTTTGATTAAAATTTTGTCAAAATTCTTTGAAATTGTTTCTTGATTATAAATTTGCGAATTATAAATAATTAAAGATATAATGTTGAAAGTATTAAAATTGTCATTTGCGTTCATGATTTTGGGAGCTGTAGTGATGAGTTGCGGTGGGCGTAAAAACGAGGTGTCTAATTCGACTGGATGGGAATATAATTCTCAAGAGTGGGGTGGATTTGAGAAATTAGAATATGAAGGACAGGAAACTGGACCTAATTTAGTACCAATAGAAGGTGGTACTTTTATGATGGGGCAAGCTTTAGAAGATGTTACATATGAATGGAATAATGTTCCAAGAAGAGTAACTGTTTCTTCATTTTATATGGATGAAACTGAAGTTAGAAACATTGACTATAGAGAATATCTATATTGGTTAAGAAGAGTATATAAGTCTTATCCAGAAGTGAGAAATGATGCATTACCAGATACATTAGTATGGAGAGAGGAGCTTTCTTATAACGAACCTTTTGTTTCTACTTACTTTAGACACCCTTCTTTTGATACTTACCCAGTTGTTGGTGTATCATGGGTTCAAGCTACTAAGTTTAGCAAGTGGAGAACAAACAGAGTGAACGAAGGTATCCTAATTCAGGATGGTTATCAAGAACCTTCTCCAGATCAAACAGACAGAGAAAGCTTTGATACGGAAGCATATCTTGCTGGACAATACACTGGAAACGTAAGAAAAAATAAAACTGATTTGCAAACTGGAGGAGAAAGACCAATTAATTTCTCTGATGGTATCTTATTACCAGACTACAGACTTCCAACAGAAGCTGAATGGGAATATGCAGCATTAGCCCTTCAAGGAAATCAAGCAGCTTCACAAGATGAAATTATTACGGATAGAAGATGGTTCCCTTGGGATGGAAATACTGCTAGATATAAAGTAAGAGATAAGTATCAAGGTCAGATGTTAGCTAACTTTAAGAGAGGAAGAGGTGATTACATGGGTATGGCAGGAGCCTTAAATGATAAAGGTCATATCACGGTAGACGTTACTAGAAATTATCCGAATGATTTTGGTCTTTATAATATGGCAGGAAATGTATCAGAATGGACTGCTGATGTATATAGACCATCTACATCAACTACCTTGAGAGATGCTGAAAATCATGATTTGAATCCATTTAGAGGAAATGAGTATAGAGAGATTATTTTGGATGAAGATGGAAGACCAGTAGATAAAGATAGTTTAGGATACCTTAAAACTAGACCAGTAGAAGACACATTAGTAGCAGGAAGAGAGAATTATAAGAGAGCTGATGTTAAAAACTATAGAGATGGTGATGATGAATTAATTAAGTACGAATTTGGAAAATACACTTTAATTAATGATGAGTCAAGAGTAATTAAAGGAGGATCATGGGCAGATAGATTATATTGGTTAGCTCCTGGTACAAGAAGATTCTTAGATGAGAATGCTTCAAGTAAAACTGTTGGATTCAGATGTGCAATGATTAGAGTGGGTGGACCTGAAGGAAATGAAGATACAGCAGGAAACGAGTTTAAAGCAAGAAAACCAGTCAAAAGAAGATATTAATCAAATAATGACTTAAAATATTAAAGCTTCTCATATTTTTGAGGAGCTTTTTTTATGCCTATTATGGAGATACAATCAATATATAATGCTTTCTTATCCTGTTCAGGAGTTAATATTGATACCAGGAAAATAGAACAAGGTTCTATGTTTTTCGCTATTAAAGGTGAGCGTTTTGATGGGAATAAGTTTGCCCTTGAAGCGCTCAGTAAAGGAGCCTCCTATGCTGTGGTTAGTGATAAGTCTATTATTGATGATAGATGTATTTTTGTAGAAGATACATTAGTTACATTACAAGAATTAGCAAATTTCCATAGACATCAATTAAAAAATACAGAGTTCCTTGCCTTAACAGGAAGTAATGGTAAGACTACAACTAAAGAACTCATTGCCCATTTCCTTAGTCAAGAATTCAAAGTTCAATATACAAAAGGCAATTTGAATAACCATATTGGTGTCCCATTAACCTTGCTTTCTATTCAGAAAGAAACAGAAATAGCTATTATAGAAATGGGTGCTAATCACCTCAAAGAAATAGAGTTGTTAAGTGAAATTGCGGAACCTGATTGTGGATTAATAACTAATATTGGGAAAGCGCATATAGGGGAATTTGGAGGGCAAGAAAATATATTCAAAGCTAAAACTGAGCTATATGAATTTTTGATGAATAAGAATGGTTTGATTTTTTATAATTCAAAGAGTGAATGGCTTTCAAAAGCATTGGAACATTACAATAACAAGATAAGTTACTTGGAAAATTTAAAAGCGATTTCTTTTAAACTTTTGGGCTTTAAGCCCAAAATAATT
>CAZSKA010000199.1:0-7473 GCA_964607315.1 uncultured Saprospiraceae bacterium
CATTAGATTTATCTAATTCTTCTATCAAGGCAATGCGCACACCTTCCTCATTCATATATGGTTCCAAAGCATTCAATGCGGCTATTTTTACATTGACACTTTGATCATTCAAAAAAGTATGGATAAGGATATTCTGTTTGGCGGGATCTGGCGAAGGCATAAACCCTACTTTATTAATTGCTCTGATCCTTTCCCCATCTCTATTCGCCGCCAATAACATTTTAATCTCTTCTAATTCTGAGGCTATTTGCTCGTGATTTTCCTCTATCTTTTCTACTTTGTTGCTGTAATTCCATACCGCCAATAGTAGTAATATCGAAGAAATCCCTATTGCTAATAGATATTTTTTTGTTTTAGACGATTTCACAACAGGCTTTGCATTTATCTCATTTTCTATCTTCGACCATGTGCCTTCGAAAACTTCTATAGATTCTAAATCGTCTTTATTTTCCTTTAAAAAATCTTCAAATTTCATGTGGCTTCCTTTTTAACAATTCATGTTTTAATAATTTTAATCCATACGCATATTGGCTTTTGGAGGTAGAAACACTAACATTAAGATATGCAGCGATTTCACTGTGTCGTAATCCTTCTATGGCATATAGACTAAAAATAACTCTACATTTTTGTGGCAAATGGAGGATAGCCTTTTCTATTTCAGCAAAAGGAAGAGACAAATACCATTTTTCATCAGCATCATTTTCCAAGGAAACTTCTATTCCATTCAGATCTTCTACAGAATCAAATTGATCAAAATAGCTTAATGCCTGATTGATAGTAATTCGCTTGATCCAATAAGGAAAAGTCTCCACATTTTTCAAGTTTTTGATATTCGTATAAGCTTTGATAAAAGATTCCTGGAGCACATCATGTGCCAAGTCTTTATCCTTCACTATTCTATAAGCTGTGTTTAACAAAGCTTTAGAAAATAACTGAAAAATTTCCTTAAAGGCGTTTTTGTCATCGCCTTGAACACGTTTCACCAAACTTGTAATATGATCGTATTGTTCCTTCAAAAAAAGTAAGCTTTGACTTAAAGATAGACTAGATATTAAAAGGACGGAAAATCAGCAATAAATATTTTAAACGAAGGCAAATGATTCGACTTAGGCTGCTTTCCAATAAATAAACATCGTTCCTTAAAGGAAATAAATGGACGAAGAAATGAAGTACCGTTTTAGGATTTAGTAAATATTTTTTGGGCTCCAGCCAAAAGAAAAAAAAGGTAGTGGGTTAATAGTGCTTCATTTAATCCTCATCAAATTCTTCATCATCTTCATACTCATCCTCTTCTTCATCAAGTTGATCAATAAGATTAAGAACCCATAGCAGAACTTTAGGCGTCATAAATTTAGCTAAGCCAGCTCTCTTGCAACTTGACTTAAGGATGTTGATATTTTTACTTCCTATTTTTCTTTCCTCTGCAATTTCTATGTACTCATCCCAATCTTCATGAGAATACATATCAAATTTACCACGCATTATTTCTACATCAACCGGATCATTCAGATTATATTCGCTCACTTTTTTTTTTCAAAGATGCTTAAATATTATTATTGTATAAAATAAATCGACCTCTGATATAAAACATCTCCCCACTTCCGCTAACAGCACTATATTTCCATTCTCTTTTTCTTTGGGCGTAAAGCCCTCCCAAAATGCTCTTCTCCTCATTCATTTATATCTACCAATTCCTTGATCATGCTACCCTTCCTCATTTATCAAAACTAAAAATATCGTAACTTAACGCTACTTATACAATTTGCTTATATAATTAAACAATCAGCCATTAAATGGATTTTGTAGATAATGATTAAATCACTCTCTTTCCTATTAGCTTTATTTTCTGCTAGCGTCCTCTTTGCTCAGGGCATTCAACCTTCGAGTGAATTAACGGTAGATGAATTGGTGAGAGATGTGTTTATCAAAGGAAATTGCAGGAATGTAAGTGACATATCTTCCCTGGGAAATGAATCGCTAAGTATTGGCGAATTTACGTCTGGAAATGAGGTAATTTCTCTATCTGATGGCATCATAATTTCTACAGGCGACATTGATCTTGCTAAAGGACCAAATACCACAAATGAAGCAACTTTCGCATTCGACATAGAAAGCATAGATCCTGATCTAAGTCAAGTAGCTTCCGGAACATTATTCGATGTAACAGGTATAGAATTCGATTTTGTCCCCATCGATGATCGGGTATTTTTTCGTTATGTTTTCGCCTCGGAAGAATACTGTGAATTCGTAGGAACAAGTTTCAATGATGTATTTGGTTTCTTTGTGAGTGGACCGGGAATTAATGGACCTTTTTCTGATAATGCCATAAATGTTGCCACTTTATTTGGAACCGATATTAGTGTGAGTATTAATAATGTTAATCATCTTAGCAACTCAGAATTCTATCTCGGAAACGAAACAAATATCGATGCAGAAGCCTGTAATGTTACATTCAATGGCGGGTTCCAGGAATTGATAGAATATGACGGATTTACAGTGCCTTTAGTTGCCGCTTTTGACGTGATTCCTTGCGAAACATATCACATCCGATTGGTCATTGGCGATGTAGGAGATCCTAACTTGGATTCTGCGGTATTTCTAGAATCAAATAGTTTTGACTTAGGTGAGAAGACAGATATCAGAGTTGAAGTACCGGGCACAGATGATATGGTGGCTATTGAAAATTGTGCAAATGCGCAATATGTTTTTACTAGAAATTCTTCGAATAGTATCAATGAAGATTGTACCGTTGACTTTATAATCAGCCCAGAAAGTACTGCAGAAAATGGAGTAGATTTTGAGCAGATTCCTACGAGTATTACCATTCCTGCAGGTGAAACTGAATTCATTTTACCTATCAATGTATTGGAAGATAATATAACCGAAGGACCAGAAATTTTGAAGCTTGAATTTCTTTATCAATGTGATTGTATAGATCCTGTTGTTAGTGATCTCATCATCAATGAATCCGGTGATTTCGAAGTTAATATAGAAAACATAGCAGTTTGTGCTGATCAAGCATTTACCTTAATTCCTGATATCATGGGAGGTGTTGAGCCGTTCGAATTTGTATGGAATACAGGAGAACAGACGGAAGCATTAGAGACGACAATTTCTAATGCAACTAGTTTTGAAGTAACTATTACCGACTTTTGCAATAACTCCAGTACTGGGGTTTACAACATTGGAATCCAAGATATTCCTTCAGCGAACTTGTCGGGAACTTTCGATTTATGTGAAGTAAAAGAAACAGGCCTTCCAGTTACTTTGGAAGGGAATGCTCCATGGAGTATTTTATATTCAATTAATGGAGTGGAACAAGAACCAATAGATAATATTCCTACTTCTCCTTTTTTCTTGGAAACAATGGAAGAAGGCACCTACGAATTGCTTTCATTTACTGATGCTTATTGTATGGGAAATGCAGTAGGAAGTGCTGTTGTAGAATATGCTAATTTGGATTTAGAAGTAGATTTAGTGCAACCATCCTGTTTTAATAAAAAAGATGGAGCAATTATAATTACGCAATTAGAGGCGATAGAACCATTCACTATTGAGTGGAATATAGAATCGGATGACAACTTGAATATCCAAAACATAACGGCGGGTACTTATACCTTAAGAATTATTGATGGAAATGGTTGTATCATAGAAAAAGTCTACGAATTAGAGGCACTCTCCAATGATCCTTTGGAGTGTACGCCATTATATATTCCGAATATTTTCACGCCAAACAATGATGGTATAAATGATCGTTTCAGCATATTTCTTGGGAGTCTAAGTAATATAGAAAGGGTGCTATCTTTTCAGATCTACAATAGATGGGGAGAGTTAGTTTATGAGGAAAACAATTTTGTTCCGGAGAACGGGCTTCCAGCATGGAACGGAAACTTCAAGGGTGAGCCAGTGAGCACAGGAGTTTATGCCTATAAGATTAATGTGATGTTTAATGATGGATCTACTTTTCTAAAGGGTGGAAATGTAACCTTGATGCGATAAGAAACCTTAAATCAAGTCGGTTGTTATATCATTTGTACTATATCGGTGCAGAAAATTTAGTATTTTTTTTATTGGGTTGGGACCCAAAATTTCTATAAAATGAAGCTTGTATTAAAAACGAAAGTTAAGGCTTATTACAAGGATGTGATGGCGAGGTTTGATAGGGATTTGTTCTTGGCTTTAGCGCCGCCGTTTCCGCCAGTAGAGTTAAAAAAATTTACGGGGAGCGAGACAGGAGATGAGGTTCATATATGGTTTAAATCACCGGTAAATAAAGATTGGATAAGTGATATAATGGATCATGGCGTGAATGAGAAGGAGGCCTATTTTGTGGATGTAGGCCGAGTGGTTCCACCACCATTGAAGAGATGGGCACATCGGCATGTGGTGCGTCATATTTCAGAAGAAAGTTGTGAAATAATCGATGACATGGAATATGATTGTGGGAATGGAGTTCTGAATGTGTTGATGTATCCAGCCTTATTGCTAGGTTTTCTTCCGAGGAAGATTATATATAAGAGGTATTTTAATAAGAATTTGTAAAAAAAATTCTAGGAGCCCTGACAGGGCTTGAAAATAAAAAATAATTTTAGATAGCAAAATTCAATTCTCAATATGCAATAGAAAATCTATTTATTAACCAATATTCGTTGTTCAGTTATAAAGTCTTTCCCTTTAATCTTCATGATATAAACTCCACTTATCAAGGAATCTACATTGATCTGCATAGAAGGGTTTGTCATTTCGAATGTTCTGATTTTTTCACCTGAAATCTTGTATAAATCTATGTTTAATCCTTCCGTAAAATAAGACTCATCTAATTCCACATTTATAAGTTGACTTGCTGGATTAGGGAAAACACTCAATGCATTTTCTATTATTTCTACTTCATTTGTAGCAGTAGGTTCCAAACTAAATATTAATCGATCAACATTGAACGGATTCTCACTTGTTATATTCATTCGCATAACTTGAACGCCTTCTATTAAAGGAACAAAACCATTAGAATTCACAATATCGATAAAAGCTGTCCATCCGCCTGTACTCGGAGTCTCAAAATTGAAAGCGACAGTATTATCAGCAAAAAACAAGTTAAAAGAACCATCAGCAATTTGAGATGCCACTTCAGCAGTAACACTATACATTCCTGCTTGCTCCACATCTACTGTAAATTCTAACCATTCGCCATTTTCAACATATTCCAATATAAATCCATTATCAAAAGCTCCTATGTCAACACCTTCTCCTATTCGTGTTCCTCCAGGAATATTCTCAGGTTCTGTATCGCTATAAGCAAGACCTTCACCACCAAAATCATATTCCTCTATTTCTATTGTTCCAGGTATAATAATAGGTGCATTGTTAAATGGTATTTGTTGGGTTGCATTAACTACTGTTCTTGCAGGATAGCCATGGATTAATGTACCGTCTTCTCTTGTTGTATACATTCTGTAAGTATAGGTTACGCCAAACTGCACTTCCGTATCATAATATTCTACAACATCTGATTCCACTGTTGCAATTTGTTGATAGATATCAGATAATCCAACAGATCTTTCTATAACTATATCTTGCGTACTTTCTATTCTATTATTCCATTCCAGTTTGACTGCAGGCGAGCTAGAATTCGGTGTGGTAGTTGAGCTTGCAAAAATCTGATTCGGTGAGTCAGGAAAATAGTGAACAAGGATATCTTTTACTTCGGGCCAAGTATCATTTGATCGGTTCAAAATGCCAAAATCACCTCCATCATCCCATACAGAAAAGGCGAAACCATTAGTTATACATTGTTCGATATTATGAGCATAGATTCTCATTCTTGAATTAAAATCACATTCGTGAATTGCTCCGAACTCGCTATGATGAACGGGGATGTTATTAGTTGTAGACCAGTTTTTTACAGAAGTGTATTTATTCGTGACCTGTTGATAGTCGAAGTCCGTACCCCAAGTTCCATTACCTAAACCCGAGAAAGGCCAAGGGTCGTAGGCATGATAGTATCCTATGATATAGTCATCTTGAGGAATATTTGCCTGAAGCAATTGTTCTGAATTGGCATATTCATTGCCGCTAAAGATTACAATGCGGGTAGGGTTTGTTTCTCTTATTATACCTAAAACTCTTTCATTCAAATCATCAACTTGTGCCACAGTCATTCCTTTAGGCTCATTAATCATTTCGAATAGGAGTTTATCGGATTTATCTTTAAATCTATCGGAAACTTGCTCCCATATGGCATCATATCGATCACGTAGTGTGGGATTCGTATAATTCTGCTTTAACCAATCTTCATGATGACCATTTAATGTGATATAAAGCCCACGCTCTAAACCCCAATCTACAACCTCTTCTACTCTATCCATCCAATCAGCATCAATTGCGAAAGGAGGTGTATCTGCCGTGTGTTGATCCCATCTTACAGGAATTCTTACATTAGTAAAGCCCGCTTCTTGATAAGCATCAAAGTGAGATTCTTGAGCTAGACCATTATTCCAAGCACCTTCCGTAGGAGGTTCTAATGTGTTCCCTAGGTTTATTCCTCTTCCCATTCCATCTATTGCCTCTTGAGGAGTGATTTGTGCGAATAAAAATAATGGACAAATTACGAGAACGTATAAAACTATATTAGATAGAAATTTCATCTGTAAAATATGATTAGGTAATTTTATTTCAACGTGTGTCAAAAAGTAAAAATAGATAAATGAAATTTAAAAGTAGTATATTAATTGCTTCCTTCCACATTTACGGCAATAATTACATGCCAACAATATTGATTTATGGAGCGTGATGCTATAATGTTTAAGAAGGAAAAAAAAATGTATATTCGAGTTAAGACTACAAAGATTTAATAAAACCAGTGAAACTTTTTGGCAGATGTCATTATTAAAACCATGTATTTTAGTTATTCCAATCGTTCTCACTAACGGTGATGAAGTTATTTTTGAGATTAATCATAAGATATTCAGTAAAACGTATCTCATTGATAACCCTGATGATAAAATAGAGGGAATTATAAGTCTACAAGATGTAAAAAATCAACAATCATTTTCAATAGCTATTAATCAAGATGGTGATGTAATTAAAAAAAATCAAAAATTACCTGAAAATTTTAAATGGGATCGATTAGAAGAATTTTCTAATTCATTAAACCCATTTGATATAGATGGAATGAATGGTTTTGAAATTATTTATGATGACAGGTCAGGACTTACCATTGGCCATTTTCATGTCGATGTACCAGAATTAAAAAAGATATTCATTGAAAATTCTGAAAGAAACTTTTTGTCTTTACACAATGGCTCTTTACTTTATGTAAACACTGATGGTTGTGACCTTGGAAAAAGAGAACTTAATAAACCTATAAAAATGACAATAGATAAGAAATATAGTTTTTCAGATAGAATTCAATCTAGAGTGGAAAAACTAGGACTTTAGAAACACAAAAAGGAATTAAAAATCTCAATTCATTAATAG
>CAZSKA010000200.1:0-7328 GCA_964607315.1 uncultured Saprospiraceae bacterium
GATTAGAACTGTACCAATAATTAACGTAATTCCACCAAGAAGTATGGTGATTCTTTGTTGAAAAACGATTTTGGATTTATTTTCATTTTGGTCTTCTAGATAGGAAATTTCTCTATCCTGTATCTGTTTTCGATACTTTGAATCTAATTCTTGAATGATGTATTCATTATTTTGCTGACTTATTCTTTTTTGGATTCTATCGATTTCATTATCTACATAAATTGCTTTTTTATAAGCTCCCTTTTTACGATAGAATTCCTTTTTTATGTGTAAAAGATGAATCGTGAGGTGTTCAGCATTTTTTTCGTCGCTTTGCTGGAAATATTCTTCGTATTTACTTTCAAATTCTGCAATGGAATTATCTTCAATTCGTAAAAAAAGGAAGTTTAACCAGTTTTGTTGATTTCCTTCTTTTGCGTCGCTCTGTAGTTTTCTTAATACTGCCATTTCATTTGCGGATAGCATTTCGCCCATATTTAACTTTGCTTGGGCCATTCCTACTTTGCACTGAATATTTCTTAAGGGGTTATTTATTTTTATCTTGTTTAAGCTATCAGCTTTTTGATAAAAGTTATAGGCTGCTTGGAAATCTTCCTTATAATTTTGGCAAATTGCTAGCATCAAATATGCATTCGTTTGAGCGATATTCATTCCTATTTTCTGTGCAACTTCTAGCGCAGATTCAGTCAAGGAATAGGCCTTATTTATATTACCTAAGTAATAATAAATTGATGCGATCCTTATATCAATTTCTGGTATCTTATAAGCATCCATCTTTCTAACATAAGACCTTCCATAAAGCATTTTCTCCAATGCAAGCTCGTATTGATAATTATTCGAATAACATGTACCTAAATGAAAATAGGAAAAAGGAATAGAACTAGAATCTTGATTGATACTATCAATTCTTGTGGCTTTTAATGCATAATAAATACTACTATCTACTTTCTCTATGTGTTGGTACAAACCAGACAAGGCAGAATAGGCATCTGACTTGAAACTTAAAGGAATATCTTTATCGTTTATGAATAAATTAGTATGTGTAAAAAGAGTATCATATTGTTGATAAAAACTCGATAAGTTAATAATTATAGAAATTGACTCTATCCATAATTCCTTATATCCAACTTCTTCACACAGGTCTTTTACTTGAAAAGCTAAATTATAGGATTTTTCAAAATTTACTTTATCTGAATGGAGCCGAGAAACGAGGAAGAAAGTTTCACAAGCTAAACTATCTTTAGCTCCACTTTCAATATATGCAAAGACTGGCTTTTCAAGAATTTCAAGTGCTTTATCAAATTTACCTTCTTTCTTTAATTCCTTAGCATCCTGAAAAATCTGTTCAAGAGATTGTCCAACAAGGAATTGGGCGTTTAAAAAAATCAAGCTAATTAAAACCCATTTTATCATAGGTAGTTACAATTATATTCAAATTTTATTTCGTGGTGGATTTAAATGAAGTAGAAGCAGGTAATTAAAAATTGTTCAGGGAATAAATTTTAAGATGATTTTTTTTCTTCTTTATGATGATTTAAATTACTCTCTATTATCTTTTCTATTTCAACCATAGACTTGGTTAGTTCCCATAATAATAGGTTCTGGTTTATCGCAATTTCAACTAATTCGTTTTTCGTCTTTTCCATTAAAATCTGACAACTTAAAAAAATAGTTAAGTAGTAAAACTACTTAACTATATATCAAAAATTTGCTTGACAATTTTATCTACGGGGTAACAAGGTTATACCCATTTAATTTGTATAGGTAATAATAATATTGATTGTTTGTCAATTTTAAGTACAAATAAAAGGCAATTTTTCTTGCTTTCCTTCACCCAAATGGGTGATATTTGAATGAAATCCAGTATATAACTTAGAAAAATTGATCTATGAAAAATTTACTACTCCTATTCTCCCTCCTTTTTGCTTTATATTCCTGTAATCCTTGTGGAACATGTTTGAACGATGGGGTTTGTGTTGACGGAACATGCGAATGTCCTGACGGATTTTCCGGAGATCAATGTGAAATTGATGAACTAGGTCGATTTGTGAAAATTTGGCAAGGAAGTAGATCATGTTATGAGACAAATCCAGATGAACCAGAAACATATAATGACTTAGCCGTATGGGTTCAAGCATCAACTGATGAAAATATAGATTTGACTATAGATTTCAGTTTGACAAATTTTGGCCTTCAAATATTTCTCTCAGATTTCAGAGCGAATGCCTTTTTGAATGATACAGGAGGCTTTACCATTCCGGAGAGTTTTATTGAAACTCCATCAGGAGATTTAGTCATAATAAAAGGCGATGGATTTTTAGATGATGAAAACAATTTGATAATTAATAACGAAATTATTATTCAAAATTTAAGTTCACTTAAATGCACCTATACTTTAATGTAGATTACTTCTTGTAATAGATCCTATAGATAGCATCAGCAAAATCATCGCTTACTAATATACTGCCATCGGGTAATTGTTCTATGTCAACTGGTCGCCCCCAAGCCTTGCCATCTTGCAACCATCCTTCGGCAAACATCTCATAACCTTTGGACTGGCCTTGATCATCGATCGCTACCATACTTAATCGATATCCTATTGGGTTATCTCTATTCCAACTTCCGTGTTCAGCAATTATAATTCTATTCTTATAATCCGCAGGAAAAGATTTTCCCTCATAAAATTCCATGCCTAATGGAGCTACATGAGGTCCAAGATTTTGGAAGGGCTTGACAAATTCATCACAGGCTCTCTTTTCACCAAACTCTGGATCAGAGATGTCACCTTGATGGCAATAAGGATAACCAAAATGACTTCCTTCAGTTTCCAATCTATTTAACTCACAAGCTGGCATATCATTCCCTAACCAATCTCTACCATTATCAGTAAAATAGATCTCCCCTGTGTCAGGATGCCAATCGAATCCTACTGTATTTCTTACTCCTTCGGCTATTATTTCTAGATCGGATCCATCAGGATTAATTCGAGTAATGGTATTAAATATTCTGTCTTCAGACTCGCAAATATTACAAGGTGCACCAACAGGAACATATAGTTTTTCATCCGGACCAAAAGCAATGTATTTCCATCCGTGATGGGTCTCTGTAGGATATTCATCATAGATTACCACTGGCTCTACTTCCTGTCCAAGCTTTGATTCTATATCCTCATATTTATAAATCTTACTTACTGCAGATACATACAGATCACCTTTATGAAAAGCTACTCCCACAGGTAATTCTAGATCTTTATCGATGATAAACATTGTATCGGCATGAAAATCTCCATCTAAATCTTTCAGCGCATAAACGGCTCCTTCTCCTCTAGAACCTACAAATAGAGTTCCACTAGGAGATTGATCCATTCCTCTTGCATTAACAACACCTTCCGCATACACATCAATATCAAATCCATCAGGTAATTGAATAAGATCCAAAGGCAATTCAGTAGGTTGTTTTCTGAAAGGGTTCAATGTTCCTGCCGTGTTTACATTACAACAAAGGAATACAAAAGCAGAAATCACTAAAAAAATAAGCGCGGAATAAAATTTCATTTTGATTAGATTTACATGTTTCTTCTATACTGCCCACCAACTTGATACATAGATTGGGTTAGATCACCTAAGCTACAAACTTTTGTTGCATCCATCAATACTTCAAATACATTTTTATGATTAATAGCTGCTGTTTTAATGTCTTCCATTTGCTCATTTCGAGGAATTTCATTGGCTTTATGTAAGCGTTCTTTTCCAGTTATTTGCAACTCTTTTTCTTCTTTTTCAGCACGGATTACCTCTTTAGGTAAGATGGTAGGAGAACCCTCTTTATTAAGGAAGGTATTCACTCCTATGATGGGGTATTCGCCAGTGTGTTTCAACATTTCATAATGTAAACTTTCGTCTTGAATTTTCCCACGTTGATACATACTTTCCATAGCACCTAAGACGCCGCCACGTTCTGTGATTCTGTCGAATTCCTCTAAAACAGCATCTTCTACTAGGTCGGTTAATTCCTCTATGATGAAAGAACCTTGAAGAGGGTTTTCATTTTTAGCGAGGCCTAGTTCGTGATTTATGATCATTTGGATGGCGACTGCACGTCTTACACTTTCTTCAGTAGGAGTAGTGATCGCTTCATCGTATGCATTCGTGTGTAAGGAATTACAATTATCATAGATGGCGTACAGCGCTTGGAGTGTAGTTCGAATATCGTTAAACGAGATTTCTTGAGCGTGAAGGGATCTACCGCTTGTTTGGATATGGTACTTTAATTTTTGGGCACGTTCATTTGCTCCGTATTTTTCTCTCATGGCTTTCGCCCAAATTTTACGCGCAACTCGGCCTATTACCGAATATTCAGGGTCTATTCCGTTGCTAAAGAAGAAACTTAGATTTGGTGCAAAAGAATTGATGTCCATTCCTCTGGAAAGATAATATTCTACATAGGTGAATCCATTAGCAAGCGTGAATGCGAGCTGGGTGATAGGGTTAGCACCTGCCTCAGCTATATGATAGCCTGAAATAGAAACACTATAGAAATTTCTAACATTATTATCTATAAAGTATTGCTGTACATCTCCCATTAATTTCAGTGAGAACTCAGTAGAAAATATACATGTATTTTGTGCTTGATCTTCCTTTAAAATATCAGCCTGAACTGTTCCTCTCACCTGTGATAAAGCGAAAGTTTTTATTTCGTTATATACCTTGTCATCTAATATCTGATCACCTGTCAAACCTAAAAGCATAAGTCCCAAACCATCATTTCCTTCAGGTATATCTCCTCTATAAACTGGTCGCTCTAATCCTCTATCTTCGTATAGTTCTTTTTTCTTCGCTTCTACTTTATCCTCTAATCCATGTTCTTTGATGTACTTTTCACATTGCTGATCAATAGCTGCATTCATAAAGAAACCACAAATAATAGCTGCAGGACCATTTATTGTCATTGATACAGAAGTGGCTCTGTCACAAAGATCAAATCCAGAATATAACCTTTTTGCATCATCCAGATTGGCTATACTCACTCCCGAGTTACCAATTTTTCCATATATGTCTGGACGATAATCTGGATCTTCACCATATAAAGTAACCGAATCAAATGCCGTACTTAATCTTTTAGCTGGCATTCCTTGACTAAGGTAATGGAATCTCTTATTGGTACGTTCTGGACCACCCTCTCCTGCAAACATTCGAGTAGGATCTTCTCCCTTTCTTTTGAAAGGGAATACACCTGCAGTAAATGGGAAATAACCAGGGAAGTTCTCCTGTCCTTGCCATCTCACAATATCACCCCAATCCGTAAATCTTGGAACGGAAACTCTTGGTATTTTAGATCCCGACAATGACTCCGTGAAAGTAGGTACTTTTATTTCCTTACCCCTAACAAAGTAACTGAATTCTTCGTTTTTGTAGGATTGCACCACATCGCTCCATTTCTCCAAACTTTGGGCCACAGCCCCATCCAAATAACGATATTTCTCATCATATAATGACTTAAGAGTAGAAGATATTTCTTCATTATCCATCTGCTTGATACTCCTATCCAATGCATATAAATCCGATGCTAAACTCGCTTGCTTTTCTACTTGCTCATTATAAGCTTTTATACGTTCTCCAATTTCTGAAAGGTATCTTGTTCTGGAAGGCGGTATGATAAAAATCTTCTTACTTTCTCCTTCGCTAAACATGCTTTTATTCTCAAAACTCGCCTCTGTCTTCTCGTTGATTTTTGCAACTAGTGCATTAAAAATCATATTAACTCCAGGATCATTAAACTGCGAAGCGATTGTCCCAAAAACAGGTATATCTTCTTCGGCAATTTCCCATAAATTATGGTTTCTTTTATATTGTTTTTTTACATCGCGTAAAGCGTCAAGTGCTCCCCTTTTATCAAATTTATTGATTGCAATGATATCTGCAAAATCAAGCATGTCGATCTTCTCCAGTTGAGTCGCTGCACCGTATTCTGGAGTCATTACATAAAGAGAGAGATCAGAATGATCTACGATTTCGGTATCACTTTGTCCTATACCTGAAGTCTCTAGAATAATAAAATCAAACTGAGCTGTTTTCATAATATTCACCGCTCCTTGGATATGTCTAGAAAGTGCAAGATTCGACTGTCGAGTTGCTAAAGAACGCATAAAAATATTCTCAGAAACGATAGAATTCATTCGAATTCTATCTCCCAAAAGT
Organism: uncultured Saprospiraceae bacterium; assembly: GCA_964607315.1. Classification (GTDB taxonomy): domain Bacteria; phylum Bacteroidota; class Bacteroidia; order Chitinophagales; family Saprospiraceae; genus JAHDFB01. The sequence continues at coordinate 6,198 of CAZSKA010000200.1, forward strand.
GCTCCACCTGTCTTACGTTTAGAAGGATCAACAGAAATAATGCCCAGTTTCATATCGGGATACTGAAGCGAAAATCGTCTAATAATTTCATCAACTAAGGAGGATTTTCCAGCTCCACCAGTACCTGTAATTCCTAATACTGGAGTAGAAACTAGAGCAGCATCTTTATCTAACTGATCAAGCAAGTCTTTATTTTCTTCAGGGTAATTTTCTATAGAAGTAATCATTCGTGCAACAGCAGTAAATTTTCCTTTTTTATAGGATTTCACTTCACCATTTAGATGTTCTCCAAGAGGAAAATCACACTTTTCAAGCACATCATTTATCATGCCCTGAAGTCCTAGTTCCCTACCATCATCAGGTGAATAAATTCTAGTTATACCATAGGTCTGAAGTTCTTCTATTTCTGAAGGGAGAATCGTTCCTCCACCACCGCCGAAGATCTTTATATGTGAAGCATTGCGCTCTTTTAATAGATCATAGATATACTTAAAATATTCTATGTGTCCACCTTGATAGGAAGTAATTGCTATACCTTGAACATCCTCTTGAATAGCTGTGTCTACTATTTCTTTAGCTGCTCTATTATGTCCTAGGTGGATAATCTCCGCACCAGAACGTTGCATAATTCTTCTCATTATATTAATAGCCGCATCATGCCCATCAAAAAGAGATGCAGCTGTTACTATTCTAATCTTATGTGTCGCTTTATAAGGATCTACTTGAATCATAATCTAATTTTTTGGGGCTTGACCCCCTTAAGAATAAAACGAAATGTGATTAAACAAGTTTATGGTGTTTGTCAAAGTCTATAAAATTTCTTCCATATTTTCTATCGGTCGAGCAAGGACAGCTTTATTTCCATTTACTAAAATTGCGCGCTGAATAATTCCAGGATGCTCTATCATCAAATCTATCAACTCTTTGTCTGAAAGATCTTTTCCAGCAATCTGTTCTTTGTAAACTGAATTATTAGTTCTTAGTATTTTTATGGGGCTTACGCCCAAAGTATTTAATAATTCAACTAACTCCTTTTTTTCCATATTATCCTTCATATATAGTCGAATTTCAGGACTTAATCCTTTATCTTCCAGGTACTTTAGAGCTTTCCTGCTAGTACTACATTTAGGG
>CAZSKA010000201.1:0-7319 GCA_964607315.1 uncultured Saprospiraceae bacterium
AATTTGATAAAGCATTTTATCTAAAGGTAAACTTGCAGTTATAAGAAAGAGAAATACAAGATTTAAGAGTAGAAGGAAATTAATACCATTCAGATGAATTTAGTTTATCTGTAAATTTGGTATAGTTATTGGATATTAAAGAGTTGAGCTCACCCATTGAGCCATTAAAAAAACAAACGGATATGAAATTTTGCTTATCAAGCTATACAGCTTATGCTAAGAGTTATTGGCTATTTATTTTATTTTTAATTATTGGTCTTGGATCTTGTACTAATGAAGAAGTGCCAGTTAGAGTGCATGGTCAAGTAATTAATGCCATCACTGGTAATCCTATGCCTAGAGCTACTATTAGAATTGAGAATGTAATTTGTACAGGCTTTACTCCGGCGGTATGTAATCACATCAGATTGTCAGAGGAATCAGATGCTGATGGTAGATTTAGTTTTCAGTATTTTCAAGATTGCCAGACAGAAATTTATGCGGAGGAGCGAGTGGAAGGTGCACACAGAAATGGCGTATTTACATATACGGAAGTTGCTGGTAGAGACAAAGACATTTCTTGTAACGGGTATCCTAAAATACAAGGAGATGATGGATTTTTCTTTGAAATCGCATTTCAACCTATCTTTTTCGTCGATATTTTTGCTGTAAACGATCCATCCAAAGAACTTGAATCTTTTAGCTTTAATGGTGAAAAAATGGACATCATAGAGTCGTCTCATTTTCAGATCAGACATAGAATAGAATTGGAAGCATTCCAAGGAATCTTTACTTTTAAGAGTACTTACAAAGATGGTTCAGAAGTGGAAGAAATTATTAATTTCAATTATGAATTGTCAGATGAACTGGAGTATGAAATTGCTTATTAGCAGTAATTAATCGACTTATAATATATTTATAGTTTTCGGACTTCCGTCCAAAGGTTTATTCCATTGTAACATATTGCTAAGACTTTGGGCCCCCGAGCCTATACTTTCTTATTTTGAAAAGAGAGAAAGTTAGTCTAAGCTGATATTTTAACTGTACATATAATACGAAAATCGAAGAGCTCCAAGGGGTTTTAACCCCTTGTCTATTATGTAAACAAAATGTTGTATCGAAAATGTAATTCAATCTTTAGCTTTTATCATGTTTTTGTTTCACACCTATAACAAGGGGTTAAAACCCCTTGGAACACTGCTAACTACTTCTTTTCCGCATGAAAAGTTTTCAGCAACACTTTGGGCCTCCGAGCCTATCCTTTATTTTTTAACAAAAGAGAAAGTCAGTCTAAGCTGATATTTTAACTGTACATATAATACGAAAATCGAAGAGCTCCAAGGGGTTTTAACCCCTTGTCTTCTATGTAAACAAAATGTTGTGTCGAAAATGTAATTCCATCTTTAGGTTTTGTTATGTTTTTGTTTCACACCCATAACAAGGGGTTAAAACCCCTTGGAACACTGCTAACTACTTCTTTTCTGCATGAAAAATTTTCAGCAACACTTTGGGCCCCCGAGCCTATCCTTTATTTTTTAACAAAAGAGAAAGTCAGTCTATGCTGATATTTTAACTGTACATATAATACTAAAATCGAAGAGCTCCAAGGGGTTAAAACCCCCTTGGAACAGTGCTAACGCTATATTGAAACTCATTGGGTCACTGCATAGAATGTTTTCTGCTAAAATTTTGGGCCTCCGAGCCCAAAGAAACTATCCAAAAACGCTCATTTTCACGCTATTTTTCGCATTAAAATAATTAAATGTATAAAATACGAAGAAATCAGAGGTTAAGGTGCTGAAAACGCCTTAAATATGGCTTAAATTTATTATATTTGCGGCTTAATTTTTAATAACCTATATGAGCGATAAGAAAGGAAATTATAGTGCGAATAATATCACCGCACTTGAAGGATTAGAAGCGGTAAGAATGCGTCCGGGAATGTACATTGGAAGTACGGACACAAAAGGTCTTCACCACTTAGTTTGGGAGGTAGTAGATAATTCAATTGATGAGCATCTTGCGGGTCACTGTACAGAGATTCACACCACCATACATCCAGATAATAGTATTTCGGTTACAGATGATGGAAGAGGTATTCCTACAGGAATGCATGAGAAATTGCAAAAGTCTGCTCTAGAAGTTGTAATGACAGTTCTACATGCAGGTGGAAAATTCGATAAAGATACCTATAAAGTATCAGGAGGTCTTCACGGAGTAGGGGTTTCATGTGTAAATGCACTTTCTATTATGATGAAAGCTGAAGTGCATAGAGAAGGAAAGATTTTTACACAAACATATAGCGAAGGTAAACCAACTTCAGAAGTAGAAGTTGTAGGAAAATCGGATTCCAACGGAACGAAAATAACGTTCTTACCAGATCCTACAATTTTTGAGGAATTAGTATATGATTATAAAGTTTTGGCAGCTCGTTTGAAAGAATTGAGCTACTTGAACTCAGGTTTGAAGTTGACATTGACGGATGAAAGAGAGATAGAGGAAGGAAAACCAAAGTATGAAGAATTTTATTCAGAAGGTGGATTAAAGGAATTTGTAATTTATCTAGATGAAAGTAGAACATCACTTATAGATGAGCCTATTCACGTAATAGGAAAGGAAGAGAATGTAGAGGTAGAAGTTGCTATGCAATACAATACGAGTTTTAAAGAGAGTATCTTTTCCTTTGTAAATAATATTAATACAAGAGAAGGAGGAACACATGTTAATGGATTCCGTAGAGCACTTGCAAGATTGTTCAAGCAATATGGTGAGGAGAATGGATACTTTAGTAAATTGAAATTTGCCATAAGTGGAGAAGATTTTAGAGAAGGATTGACGGCGATAGTATCAGTTAAAGTACCAGAACCACAATTCAAAGGTCAAACAAAAGGAGAGTTAGGAAATAGTGAGGTAACAGGAATAGTTTCTAGATGTGTTGGTGATGTATTAAAGCATTACTTAGAGGAAAATCCAATGCAAGCAAAGCGAATCATTGATAAAGTGATTTTAGCGGCGACTGCTAGACATGCAGCTAGAAAAGCGCGTGAAATGGTTCAGCGTAAAACTGTACTTACAGGTGGAGGATTACCTGGTAAATTAAGTGATTGTAGTTCGAAGAATCCAGATGAGTCAGAGATATTCCTTGTAGAGGGAGATTCGGCAGGTGGAACAGCGAAGCAAGGTAGAGATAGATTCTTCCAAGCGATTTTACCATTACGTGGTAAGATATTAAATGTAGAGAAAGCACTAGAGCACAAGATTTATGAGAATGAAGAGATAAAGAATTTATTTACAGCCCTTGGGGTAAGTATAGAGGAGAAGGAAGGAGAGCGAGTGCTGAATATAGCAAAATTAAGATACCATAAGATAGTCATCATGTGTGATGCCGATATTGATGGTTCGCATATTGTTACTTTGATCTTGACATTCTTCTATAGATATATGACACCATTAGTAGAGAATGGATATGTATATATTGCATCGCCTCCTTTATATCAAGTAAAGAAAGGAAAGCAATTCCGTTATTGCTGGAATGAAGAAGAGCGTTTAGATGCTATCAAGGCATATAGTGGTGGAAGTGAAGAAGCAGCAAGTGGAATAAAAGTTCAGAGATATAAGGGTCTTGGTGAGATGAATGCAGATCAGTTATGGGAGACAACTATGGATCCTGAGACGAGAATTTTAAAGCAAGTATCTATAGAGAGCGAGATAGGAGCAGATAAGACATTTTCTACTTTGATGGGCGATGAAGTTCCTCCAAGACGTGCATTTATAGAGTCACATGCGAAATATGCGAACATCGACGTATAAATAGAAAAGTCACAAATCATTTATTTTCGGATTGATTGAACTAAAATAAACTTTAAGGTTTATACATGTTTGATTAGAAATTTATATCTAAATTATTGATAATGAAATTTGCAACAAAAGTAATTCATGGTGGACTATCTGCTGATCCTCAGACAGGAGCAGTAATGACACCTATATATCAGACTTCCACATACAAACAAGATTCTCCGGGAGTCCATAAAGGTTACGAATATGCGAGAACGCAGAATCCTACTAGAGGAGCTTTAGAAGGAAATCTTGCAATATTAGAAAATGGAAAGCACGGTATTTGTTTTGGTAGTGGATTAGCTGCCCAAGATGCTGTGATGAAATTGTTAGAGCCGGGTGATGAAATCATTAGTACAAATGATTTATATGGTGGTTCGTATCGTCAAATGATGGCTGTTTATGCAAAGTATGGCGTAAAGTGTACATTCATTGATTTAGGTGATGTTCAAAACCTGAAAGACGCTATCAATGAAAAGACTAAATTAATTTGGGTTGAAACACCAACGAATCCTATGTTGAAAATTATCGACATCAAGGCGATTTGTGAAGTTGCGAATGCTAAAAATGTAAATGTATTAGTAGATAATACTTTCTGTAGTCCATATCTACAGACGCCTTTGGATTTAGGAGCTGACATTGTATTACATTCAGCTACCAAATATTTAGGTGGACACAGTGATGTAGTTCATGGATGTCTTATTGTGAAGGATGATGAATTGCATAATCAATTAAGATTTATACAAAATGCTTCCGGAGCAGTACCTGGTCCACAAGATTGTTTCCTAATATTGAGAGGAATAAAAACGTTGCATTTACGTGTTCAAAGAGCAACAGATTCAGCAAAGAAAATTGTTGACTTTTTATTAGCTCATCCTGCAGTATCTAAGGTTTATTACCCTGGATTGAAAGAGCACCCAGGTCATGATATTGCAGCTGCTCAGATGAACGATTTCGGAGGTATGATTTCTTTTGATCTAAAGGAAAATACGCAAGAAGCTTCGTATAAAGTTCTTTCTAATACACATTACTTCACTCTTGCAGAATCGCTAGGAGGAGTAGAATCTTTGATAGGTCATCCAGCGAGTATGACGCATGCATCCATTCCGAAAGAAGATCGATTGAAAGTAGGATTAACGGATTCTTTGATAAGATTGAGTGTAGGAGTGGAAGATCCACAGGACTTGATGGATGATTTAGACAAGGCGTTGAATTCACTGTAATGAAGTCTTCAAGGATAATTGCCTTACTGATATTGATTATTAGTGCTGTTATTCTAAGTATTCCAATTTTCGTTAAGCATATTGATTTTGAATATCAAATAGAGCCATATGCGCCTATAGAAAAGGCATATGGTAATATGGTAATTAATTACAAGGATTTGTATGTGGTTAAAAATGCAAAAAACCCTGAATTCAAGGAAAGGTCAATCACAGATAGCAGAAAGAACGAATGGTTAGAAACTACTTTTTCTGATGAGAAGATGCAGATAAATAGTAGGTTAGACTTTGTCGATAGAACTCGAAAAACAAGGATAAAAATCAAAGAAGAAATTAAGTTTGATTCTTGGATTGAGCATGCATTTGGTGTGTTGTTCTCATCATCAGTTTATGAACAACGCGAGCGATTTTATATCAATCTTGAACAAAGTATAGAAAGTACTCCAGATGGAAGTCTTATTCCTGGAGAGTTGAAGTAGGGAAAGTCTTGTGTATTAGGTTGATATTGAATTTAACTTATTTAGAGATTTCCAGTTTTTAATAATCTAATCTCTCCCGTTTTGTTGTTGAAAACCATTTGTTGGACGGTAATTCCCATCATGATTTTTTCATCTTTCAATACATTAAAACATTCTTCAAAAGATTTTGGTATCTCTTTTTTTATTAAAGATTTTACTCGATCATATCTATCACAAGAAGTGGATTGAAGCACACTATTTTCATTTGAAAAATTTTCTAATATTTTATAATCGTTTGTAACTATTGCTGTTCCATTATCAGATTTTCTCGTTGCAAACCTAGTTGGTGTTCTTTCAATTACAGCAATTTCTTTTTCATTAATTCCTGAAAGAAGAATTAAGCAATCACTTGCGATTGTAGTGTTTTCTAGACTTGACTTTGCCTCTTCAAATGAGTTCGCCTTAGTAAGAATGTCTCTTATTAAAAAGGAAATTGGTGTTGCTATTTCAGGTCCATCATTACTGAGAACAGCATTAAGAGTTACTGTAAATTTGTTAGGTTTTATTCCAGAAAGTGTTCCTATAAAACCAGGCCAACCAATGGTTTTAAATAGAAGTTTACCATTACTTGTAAAGTTGAATATCTTAGAATGCCTGCTAAGTAGATTGTTGTCTGTATGCCAGTCTAAGTTGCGCGAATGAAAAATTGAATTTCCGCTATTATGTGCAAAAGCAGTGCATCCAAAGTAAAACTTTAGAATGTCATAATAGAGATTAGCAATCAATATCTGATTTGAATTGAATTTGCTGAAAGATGCGATTGCTTGAATTTCAAGTAAGTAATCCTCATTGATTATTTGATCTTTAAATAATTCTATACCATCAAAGATCAATTGCTCACCTTCGAAATCTTTTAAATAACACTCAATTAGTTCGTCTACTTCTGTTTTTAAAGATTTAAGAAACAGCCATCTTTCTTCAGGGGCTAAGTCAAGGTTAACTGTAAATTCTTCAGCTTTCATTTTTCAAGTGATTGATATAATTATGCAACAAACCTCTGATTTGTTCAGCGGCTACAGGGTTTGCCGAATGGACTTTAAACTTTAAGTTTATCAAATCTAAACCTGATTTGTAAACTAACCATTTTGCTGCAGCATATCCATCTGGAGCGACTACACCATGCTCATTTAAACCTAAATCGTTATCAAAACTAATGAAATCTGGTAAGCCATTAATTTCAATATACTTTATGAATTCTTGATAAGTTCTGACAATATCGAAATTTGGAATCTCGGATTTATCATAAACCATTTCGATGGTTCTAATATCATCAAGGAATAATTTCTTCATTGTGCAGTTTTAGAACTCAAAGATATAAACAAAAAATAATTATAGATTTAGGTGTTTTCAAATTATATCAAGCATCACCATTTTTAAAACTATTTAGACAAATTTGACATCATATGTTTAGTGCCCGAATTTTGGCACAGTTTCTGCAATATACTAAGTAGACCACATGAACAAAGAAAAATGTCTTGTATAGTTTTAGCGTAGTGACTCTTGATATAGATTAAGAGTCCTTTTTTATTTTACTAAGTTTTAAAAATGGTGTTTTTATAGTTTTCCGCTTTTAATAAATTATACAAATTTAACTCCTTAATACACCTATATCTTTTTTTAATTGACTTCCATATTTCTTCGTTGAATAGCCTCGCCGTACCTTATTACGTCTACGTTTTTCAGATGAACTAGAAAATTTAAATGACAAAACCTATTGGGATATTGATGTTATCTCCTTAAAATTATTTGAATTTTTAAAAGACAAATA
>CAZSKA010000202.1:0-7308 GCA_964607315.1 uncultured Saprospiraceae bacterium
ATGTATAATCTACATGATTATACAAAGTTTTAATAAAATTTAACAATCATTATATCTTATTTTACTCTTTCTTTGAGAAAAACATGATATAATCTACATTAATAACTATTCTGTTATGTCAAAAGTTTCAATTCTGGATGACAATTACATCATCAATCTAATCCATTTTTAAAATCGAAATAAATTATTACAGTTATAGAAACAATTCTAATTTTGTGCTTCTAAAAATAAACAATACTTCTACAATAGAATTATATAATTACAGAAAAGAACAGATAATATGAATAATGCGAAGTCACCAAAATGGGTAGGCAAATTACAGAAGCGATGGGGAGTAAGCGCATTTCAAGTTTTTATCATATTATTAGTTTTTGCTTGTACTGGTTTCACTGTGATGTTTCTTAAGAAACCAATTGTATCCTTTTTTACGGAGGGGGGAGAAAAATCACTTCTATTCTCCATTATTTATTACATCCTTATATTACCAGTTTATAATTTAATCTTATTGATTTACGGCGCCATCTTCGGCCAATTCAAATTCTTTTGGGAATTCGAAAAACGTATGTTAAATAGAATGTTTGGTAGAAAAAAGAAAACAACTTAAACTACATCAGTTTAATTAGAATAGCTATTGAAAAAGCTTTTAAATCGCATGGAAAGAACGCCAAATATTGCTTCTTTTATTATTCCTCGAGACATTTTACTAGTACCTTCTATCCTATCTACAAAAGTGATTGGTACTTCTTTAATTTTAAAACCAAGAGTTTTGGTCGCATATTTCATTTCTATCTGAAATGCATAACCTATAAACTTAATTTTACTTAGATCGATCGCTGCAAGCACTTGGTGAGAATAGCAAACAAAGCCTGCAGTAGGATCCATAATATTCATCCAAGTGATCATTCGTACATAAAAAGACGCTCCTTTCGATAATACCAATCTATCCATTGGCCAATTTTCTGTTTTACCTCCTGGAACATACCTGGAACCCACACTCATATCTGCTCCTTCCTTACATGCATCGACTAATTTAGGTAGGTCTTTTGGATTATGACTGAAATCAGCATCCATTTCACAGATATAGTCATAAGCGTGATTCAAGCCATATCGAAATCCAGTGATATATGCTGTTCCTAATCCTAATTTCCCTGATCTTTCTATGAGATGAAGTCTTTCTTTATTGGATTCTTGTAAACCCTTAACAATATCTGCTGTGCCATCAGGAGAGCCATCGTCCACAATCAAGATATGAAATGGCATTTCCAATTCAAAGACTGCTTTGATAATCTTTTCAATGTTTTCTTTCTCATTGAAAGTAGGAATGATGACTAAGTTTTTAGACAATTGTTTTTAAGATTTTCTTCTATTATAGCTTTAATTGCACATTGCTTAAAATAAATAAAAACACATTTTGTTGTGTTTTATTTAGGGAAAAACCTAGTCAAAAGTAAGCATTCTACTAATACTAATGAGCTTAAGTCTCTTATAAATTTTAATTCATATTAAAAAAATCTTTAACGGATAGTTAATTCATTTATTTTGGGCTTACGCCCAAAATGTGTGATATCTGCCTAATCCAAGCTTATGGGATAAGTCGTAGGATCGTACTGGTGCATTAATTTATATGCTGCCTCAAAAATATCTTGTTCATTTGGTTTAGTGAAATAATCTCCATCTGAACCGAAAGGTGTTCTATGTTCATGAGCTGTCACTGTAATAGGATCAAAATCTAAGTATCTATACCCTCTTTGAACCTCTAGTACTTGTTGCATCATAAAACTAGTTGCACCGCCAGGAATATCCTCGTCCATAAATATGATTTTATTCGTCTTCTTTACACTTTCCACTATACTGTGTTCTACATCAAAAGGAAGAAGTGTTTGGACGTCAATTAATTCAACGAAAATATCATGTTTTTGAAGTTCTTTTACTGCATTTTCAGCTATTCTAACCATAGAGCCATACGTCACCACTGTGATGTGTTCACCTTCTGTAATTATATCTGGCTGACCCAAAGGAACAGTAAAATCACCTATATTTTCTGGAAGTTCTTCTCTATATCTATAGCTATTTAGCGGTTCTATTACCAAAGCTGGATCATCAGCTTGCATTAGAGTATTATAAAGACCAACAGCTTGAACCATATTTCTTGGTATAGCAAGATACATTCCTCGAAGTGCATGAGTTAACATACCTATAGGAGAACCTGCATGCCAAATCCCTTCTAATCTATGTCCTCTTGTTCTTATAATAGCTGGTGCTTTTTGAATTCCATTGGAACGGTAACGCAATGTTGTCAAATCATCAACCAATGGTTCTAATCCATAGACGATATAATCTAGGTATTGAATTTCAGCAATTGGTCTAAAACCTCTTTGAGCAAGACCTATACTTTGCCCCATAATGGACCATTCTCTAATTCCCTCATCCCAAATTCTTTCCTGACCATATTTCTCTTGAAGTCCAGCGAAGCCTTGATTTACATCACCAATATTTCCTACATCTTCTCCGAAAGCTAGAGCTCTATCATTATGTTGAAATAGATGATCAAAATAATTATTTAGTATTTGGTATCCAACTTCTTTTTTAGGATCATCTCCATAAACAGGCTGAACCACAGGTATATTCAAAGCGGAAGAATTTCCTTCTGCATATAAATGTGTATGATATTTATCATGAGCTATATTATTTAATTTAGTTATAAAACTATTTAATAACTCGCTTTTTTGATTTACTAAAAGCAGATCTGTTCGCAGATTACGTGCAACTTTAGAAAGAAAGCCTAGCGATATACCAAAACTTGTTTGAATACTTTTTTGGAATGTTGCTATTGCTTCGTTAGTATCTTCTTGTTTGACAACTTCTGAAGCCACAGTTTTTAATTCGTCCAAAAGTTCTTTAAATGGATCTTGATATTCCATCCAAGCTAATGATGCGGCTTCTTTCACATGTTCCTTTGCGCTTAGTCTCAATTCCTCAATATCCTGCTGCGTTACGAGTTCATTAGCAATCATCCATTTCACCATCATTTCTATACAGTCATGGTTAGATTCCCATTCCAATCGTTCTTTTGTCTTATATCTTTCATGAGAACCCGACGTAGAATGTCCTTGTGGTTGGGTTAATTCTGTAACATGTAATAATGCAGGGATATGATTTTTTCTTACTTTTTCAGACAGTTTAGTATAAGCTTTTAGCAATGTATCATACTCATAACCTTTTGCAACTTCAATATAAATACCATCACCATTTTCATCAAGCAGCATACCTTCTAAGGCCTTAGAAATAGAACTTTTTACTGTTTGAAATTTCTTAGGAACAGAGATTCCATAGCCATCATCCCACACAGATACCAGCATTGGTACTTTACTTACGGCCGCAGCATTCATTGTTTCCCAAAAGATACCTTCTGATGTTGAAGCATCTCCTATGGTTACAAATACAACTTCATTCCCATTATCAGAAAAAGTCTCTTTATTTTTTACATCTATTTCTCGGAATTTCTTAGAAGCAAGAGCCAGACCTAATCCCCTACCCATTTGCCCTGCTGTACAAGAAATATCAGAAGATACATTTTTAGTTTCTTGATGATTTAACCAATTTCCATTGGAATCTATCAATTTAGTTGCATAATGACTATTCATTTGCCTACCACCAGAATGTGGATCGTTTTCTGTATCAGCGTATAATTGTGCAAAAAACTGTTTTACTGTGAGTAAGCCAGTAGCTAACATGAATGTTTGATCTCTGTAATAACCTGTTCTGAAATCGCCATTTTTGAAAGCTCTTGCCATAGCAACTTGAGGAACTTCTTTTCCATCACCTAGAATACCAAATTTTGCTTTCCCAGTCAACACTTCCTTTCTGGCAAGTAAACTAGCTTCTCTTGAGATCAAGCAGATACGCAAGTCTTCTATAGCATTTTGGATAAATTTATTCTTTTGTGATTTATTTCTTGGCTTCTTTAACAACTCTGTACTTCCCATAAAATTTCAAATTGGTTGGTTAACACCTTCAAACAAAAATGATGTTTAATTAGGTGGTCAAATTGCTGGTTCCTCATTCTTCCAAAGAAATCTGCATACACTCTCTTCTCAAGCGCAAATTTAGAATAAAATAAGGAAAATAAGAAATTTTCCCTATAAAATATCGTAAATTATTAATTAACAAAATTTACGCCTAAAGTAATTAAATTGACGAAATTATATTTTTATTTACGGCTAGAACTTCGCTTTTTGATTTGGCAATTCTACCATTTAACAAAATAAGCACCAATTAACATAAATTTCATTCATTAATTATTGACCTTGAGTCAAGTAGCAGATGCTAATAAGGATCAACATCTATATTAATCCTAACCGATTTATAGCCCTTACTGTTTAAAAGTTTTAGTCTAAAATATTGCACCCATGTCTTGACCGTGCTATTTACTTTAGCATCTTTCTCCATTTTTATGAATAACTTTTGGATATAATAATTTCGCAATCTTGGAATTGAAGGCACGAATAATGCCGATACTCTCTGTCCTATTTCTTTATAAAGCATTTCCCTATACAACTCGCCCGCTTCTCTTGCAACCTGTTCTTTCTTATGCTTAATAGTGATTTCAATTGCTCTTATCATCGGAGGAAAAACATTCTTTTTTCTCTCATCGAATTCTCTTTCATAGAATCCATCAAAATCCATATTAATAACATCAGTAAATATAGTATGGGCAGGTGAAAAAGTCTGAATTATAACTTTTCCTTGTTTTTTCCTCCGACCTGCTCTTCCGCTTACTTGTGTAATTAATTGGAATGCGCGCTCTGTTGATCGAAAATCAGGGAAGGCAAATAATTTATCCGCATTTAAAATCCCTACCAAAGACACCTTTTCAAAATCAAGCCCTTTAGTTACCATTTGGGTTCCTATCAATATATCTAGTTGATGCGAGCTAAAGTTATAGATTATCTTTTCGTATTGATTTTTTGTTTTTGCAGTATCATAATCCATCCTTCCAATCCTCGCATCTGGCATTAACTTCTTTAATTCTACCTCTAACTTTTCAGTCCCAAAACCACCTTCTCTTAAATGTTCGTTTCCACATGAAGGACATGAAGGTGGCAAATTTTGGCGGAAGCCACAATAATGACATCTTACTTCATTAAAATACTTATGAATAGTCAATGACGTATCACAATTTCTACATTCAGATTTCCAGCCACATATATCACAAATTAGTACAGGCGCAAAACCTCTTCTATTTTGAAATAAAATAACTTGCCTTCCCATTACTATCTCATCAGTCATCGCCTGTAAAAGCTCCTTGCTAAAATAAGATTTCATCTTATTCTTTTTATAAGCATCTTTCAGATTCACCAATTGGATTTCAGGTAATACACTCTGACCATACCGCTCTAATATCTCTACAAATCCATATTTCTTTTCCTGAACATTCATCCAAGATTCCAGAGAAGGAGTTGCACTTCCGAGTAATATTTTTGCATTGAAAATTTTACCTAAAACAATCGCTGTATCCCGCGCATTATATCGAGGAGCTGGATCTTGCTGCTTATATGAAGAATCATGTTCCTCATCTACGATAATAAAATCAAGAGACGAAAAAGGCATAAAAATAGCAGACCGCGCGCCTAGAATCATCTTACCTCCCTGCTTTGCGGCTTTATATAATTCCACCCTTTCATGTGAATTCAATTTTGAATGATAAACTAATATTTTATCTCCAAAAATTTTACTCAATCGCTCAACTATCTGAGTTGTAAGTGCTATCTCCGGAAGAAGATATAACACCTGTCCTCCCTTTTCAAGAATCTCATTTATAAACTCTATGTAGATTCTTGTTTTTCCACTTCCCGTAACACCGTGTAATAATACTGTATCATATTTTTCAAATCCAGTCTGAATTTCTAGTAATTTACTTGTTTGCAATGGACTCAATGGACTCAATATCTCCATCTCCATTTCCTCTGCTTTTAGACGACTAACCACTTTCTTCTCCTCTAAAAATATACCCTTCTTGACCATCGCACTAATAACCGATGAAGCCACAACAGCCGTTTTCACAACCTGTGACTTTAGAGCTTCGTGCGATTTATTTTTATGCTGAATAAAAGCTAAAAGAGCCCTTCTTTGATGATCACTTTTATCCACTTTATCAAAAACAGATGTAAGCCACTCTGAATCTTCAGCATGTTCTTCCGGAAATCGAATAAAGCTATGTTTTTTGGGTTTGAATTTTTCTACCAGTTCCTCCTTGACAAACAATAATCGTTTATCGATAAGTTTGTGAATTGCTGGATAAACGCTTTTCTTGTTAAGGATCTCCTGAACATTAAAGATAGAGAGTTCACCTTGAATAGAAACAGCTTCCATTATCATATACTCATCATCACTCAGATCTGCTATATAATCTTCAAAATCTTCTACTCCTGTAATTTTAGTTTCACTGTAAAGCTTTAAGTTCCCTGGAAGTGATACAGACATAATTTCTCCTAAAGTACAGCAATAATAGGTGGAAATCCAGGTCCATAATTTGAATTGTTCTTGTGTGACTATGGGACTTTCGTCCAAAATACTTACGATGGACTTAAGAGGGTAATCAATTTCCTTGGCGTATACTTTACTGACTACTATACCCGAATACAATTTGTTTCGAAGAGAAACTTCAACTCGGATACCAAACATTAATTGATCAGCCTGTTCATCCCTTACCTTATATGACATAGTCTTAGGAAGAGCAAGTGGCAGAACTACATCAACAATATTTTCGATTCTTTTCAAATGCTAAAATTCAGAAAGCAAATATAATGCTTCTAGATTCCTTTTTCGTTTATACTTTTTTGACAAATTAATCAACGCGTAAATATGGTTAATAAAAATATCAATGCCATCATAAAAAATGCAATTATCCAGCCCTTGAGATAGGCTATTTTAACTTTTAGACTTTTAATAAAACCTAGGCCAATTAGACTTGACAAAGTAATAACAATAGAGACAAAAAACGCCTGAAATGGATCTACCAATAAATTCAGAACAGTTGGTGTTATTCCTAAAACACTAGCTAAAACAGCAACAATAAAGCCTGTTGCCCAACCTCTTTGGGTTGTTTCATTATTAGCTTTTGATTTTTCTTCTTGCTCTTCTTTAGTTAATTCGGGGTTATTTGCTTCATTAATGACTTTTTCTTCTCCATTAGCAAACCTCACTTTATATACATTCGTTAGAGTTCTATGCCTAAATGAATTACTGTTCATTTCTGAAGTCAAACACTTTTGATACTTAATACTACTATCTGTTAATTCTTGAATC
>CAZSKA010000203.1:0-7236 GCA_964607315.1 uncultured Saprospiraceae bacterium
CCTTTCTGGGATTAAGATATACAGAATATCTGAATAATGGAAGGTTTAGAAGGAGGGTAACAGTAGGGGATGATTGAACTAGTTACCACGGCATAGTACTTCGTTTCAACTAAGGATTGCAAAATTACAATCCATTGCTTTCTATTTTTTCATCTTATTATCAACAGAGTATGGTAAATATTGCTACCTTCTACTAATATTTGCAAGTAGGTGGGTTTAAACTTATTGACTTTTGGGTGATTTGGCTCGGTGGATATTGATTATTTACTTTCAAAATCAAACTGTCCTTGAGCTCAAATATTTTCAATATTCAAAAGAAAACCCCTTTTTCAAAAAGCCTGGTTTGGGAGTTGAACAAAGATTTTTACCATCAAAATGGTATTTCCGCGTGGAGCAATTCCATTGTGCCACATCAGATTACTAATAGCTCATTGGCCGCATCAACTTATGCAGAGCTGATTTATGCTTTTCTCGAAGACGTAGAATCAAATCTAGGATCAGATAAAATAATTTATATCCTTGAATTGGGGGCGGGTAGTGGCAGGCTTTGCTATAATATACTAAAGCAACTAGACCAGCTAATGATAGATTCTGATGGATGCTCGACTAAATATTGCTATGTCCTTAGTGATATTGTAGAAGACAACTTGGCGTTTTACAGCAACCACCCCAAACTACAAGAGTACTTTAAACGAGGAGTTTTAGATATATCATATTTTGACGCAGAGAAAAGCCAAGAATTACTCCTTCGGAAATCTAATTCCAAAATAGCTCATTCAGATCTCGAACAGCCTATTTTATCTATAGCCAATTATTTTTTAGATTCCATACCCAATGAATTATACTACTTTGAGAATGGAAATGTTTTTAGTTGTTCGGTTTCTATAGACTCATTGATTGACCCTTTAGGTAAAACTGCCGATGAGTTAATCAATGATATGGAGTTGGAATTCTATAATTCTGCCGTAAAGGAGAATCAATATGAAAATGCCATATTTAATAAGATCCTTAGCCAATATACGCAAGCATGTAGTGCTACTTATATCCTATTCCCAAAGCTAGCTATGGAATGCATGTCTAACATTTCTTCTCTTTCAAAGATGGGATTGGTCTTGTTGACAATGGATAAAGGGTATAAAGAAATCGAGGAGTTGGCTACTAGAAAGAAACCAGACATTGTTAAACACGGTAGTTTTTCGCTTTGGGTTAATTTTCATGCTCTATCTCAATTTTGCATTTTGAGTGGAGGTATGTCTATGTTTGATTCATGCACTAACTTTAGTATTGACTTTGGTTGCTTAAGTCTTATCAAGCAACCTTTTAAATATCAACTTTTCAAAGCAGCGTACAGGAAACATTCAAGTCAGTTCAACCTAGACGATCATAATTCTATGAAGACCCTGGTCTACAATAATTTGGCAAGCGTTGATTTGTCCGATTTGCTTGGGTTAATTAGATTGAATTCATATGATTCTTCGATTTTTATCAATCTTCTTCCAAGCATCAAGCTGTTGTCTAAAAACATCTCAATAAAGCAACGCACAAGACTTATGCAAACGATCATAGCCGTATGGAATAAGTACTATTCGATCAAAGAAGATTATGATCTATCCTATGAGTTGGGTGGATTGATGTATGATCTGGGCTGTTATACGGAAGCACTGGGATATTTTAAATACTCTTCTGCCATGTTTGGAAATAAGGTTGATGTAGATTACAATCAGATACTGTGCTACTATCAACTAAGAGAGGATGAATTGTTTTATGAAACATTAGCGGCCGCCAAGCTAAGATTTCCTGAGACGAATAAATTTTTGAATTTGGAAACTTTAGACATGACGTGATTTCTGATTCAGATTATAATTGTTAAAAATGGATGATTTTCAATTTACCATCACTATCCTATACCAAAGACTTTCTCCTTGCTGATTTACACCGTTGTAATATTGTAAAACTAAACCTGTCTTGAGGATGAGGAAATGATCTCTAGGCGAAAGATGGATGTTGTTTCATTCTTTAGTGTCGAATGCTGACGTTTTTAATATCATAATTCATTTTTTTATAGGCCATCTAAAAATGCATTAGCCGCAGCTAAATGCGCAGACCTTTTTTCGTCAGTCATCTTATCTAATGTCCTCAGTAACATGGAAGTCCTGGGATTCTTGACAAATGTCTCCCGGTATACATGCAAGAATCTCCAGAATAAACCATCCCAGATCACTTGCCATTCTCCATTGGGGTAATTGCTCATTTTTTTAATATAATTAGACCCACTTATATATGGTTTAGTAGCGAAGGTTCCTCCATCGGAAAATTGACTCATGCCGTATACATTAGGTACCATGACCCAATCATATGCATCAATAAATAATTCCATAAACCATTTATATACCTCATCAGGGTCAAATTCGCATAGCAACATAAATGAACCTAATACCATCAGTCTTTCAATGTGGTGGCAATAGCCTGTCTGTAATACCTGTTTTATTACAACATCTATAGGAAGTATCCCTGTAGTTCCAGAATAGAATGATTGAGGTATTTTTTTCGTGAAATTCCAATGGTTTTTTGTCCTAGAATAACTGCCCTTAATTTCATACATACCTCTTATAAACTCCCTCCACCCAATAATCTGTCTTACGAATCCTTCAATCGTATTTATCGGAATATCATTTTCTGTCGAGTAAGTGATTGCTTTTTCTATAACAGTATGGGCACTTATCAATCCGATGTTAAGCATAGGGGATAGTACGCTATGATGCAGATATGCGTCATCCTTGAGAATAGCATCTTCATACACCCCGAAATCATAGAACCTCTTTTCTAAAAACTGCTGCAGCCAAGAAAGAGAAGTCCTATGGTCAATTGGATATAATTGTTTTTCACTTAGCGATCCAGGATTGTCTCCAAAGTTCTTATTGATATAATCGATAGCTTCTATCCAGTATGGACTGGTATCGGGAAACTGAATAGTTGGAGGTGTTTTACCTTTTGGATACTTCTTTCTATTATCGGCGTCATATGACCATTTCCCTCCGAGAGGTTCATTGTGTTCATCTATAAGTATATTTAATCGACGACGCTGTTGTTTATAAAAGCTGGATTGAAAGAACGACTTTTTATCTTTTCTAAAGAATGATGCATTATCTTTTTTGCTATTGATAAATAGTTGAGAATTAAGAAAGTTTATGTTGAGTTTATGAGAGAATTTAAGTATTCTTTTTTCTAGCCAATTATCAGTAGGGTCGATGAGGTTTATCGTTGTTCCATGTATGATTTTCTCTAGTAAGATTCTAATGTCAGACCTTTGATCTGTTGTAGAGATGTAATGAACCTCAAGGTCTTTTTCTTTCAGTAGGCTTTCATAAGATTTTAGTGTGGCCCGATGATATGCCAGCTTTTGTTTGTGAAATTTAAACTGCCGGAAGAAGAGGTGTTCTTCGATCAAGTATATAGGCCGCCCATTAGTTAGCAACTCTGAGTTCTGAAATAGTTGGTGGGGAAATATGAGGTTAATTTCTTTTTCCATTCTTTTTGTTTCTTCTGCATTTTTGCGAACAATATTTCACTTCGTCCCATACTTTTTCCCATTTTTTTCGCCAAGAAAAAGGAAGCTTGCAAGTTGTGCAGATTTTTGTCGGAAGATTATTTTTCTTGTGGCTCATCACTTAAGGGCTCTTCTAGAGGTAGGGTTGCGGGTATGCGTTAATAGTATATGGGGTCGATGTTTTAGGACGGAAGGGTGGGTACGGTGCTTCCATATCTTTTCTCGGGCTACTGAAGCGCTACTCTGAAGGTCCACTATAGGATCTGGATATTCATCGTTTATATGATAGAATTGCTTTTCCATCATGGTGAGAGACCATGGCTGGTGTATAAAGGCTTCCGGATATGGCCTTAATTCTGGCACCCATTTCTTGATGAATTCACCTTTAGGATCGTGATCTTGTGATTGTTTTACTGGGTTGTATATGCGTATCGTATTCACTCCTGTCACGCCTGCTTGCATCTGAAACTGAGGGTAATGAATGCCTGGTTCGTAGTCTAGGAATTGTCGAGCAAGGTGGTATACTCCCGTTCTCCAATCGCAATCTAGATGATGGCATAAGAAAGAGACCAGCATGGCTCGCATTCTAAAGTTAATCCAGCCAGTGGCGTTTACACACCTCATGCAAGCATCGATCAATGGATAGCCAGTCATCCCATTTGCCCATGCAGTTATGTGTTTGGCCTTGTTAGCCTTTGAAAGGGATTCATATCCAGGGTTGACACAATTGACTTCATAGTCGCAATCGACTTCGAATTTTTGTATAAAATGACAATTCCATTGTATTCTAGTCAAGAAATTACTGTAAGCTCGCTTATGCTTTAGACGACAACTATGATTGCTGACGTATTGATAGACTTGCTTGATACTGAGGCAGCCCCAGGCAAGGTAAGGGGAGATTCTGCTGCAAGATGTTCTGCTCTGAGTTGGCTTAGATATGTGTTTAGAGTAATTTACCCCTCGGGTTTCACAGAAGCTAGAAAGAAATTTCCTTGCTTCTGTCTCTCCAGATTTCTGAAGGTTATCTGGATAGTGCTCTAATTCTCGTAGAAAGTCTTTAGGTAGGTTAGATTCAAGATCAAATGTTCTGCTTGATTGTGAAAAAGTATTCTTGATTATAGGAGTGCTGACACATCTATTCCAGTGTTTATCCCAGTCTTTTCTGTTCTTTATCCCTCTCTGTATGCCATCTCTAGGAAATTGAATCCATGAGATCTTACTATTTTTTAATAAAGCCCCGATGTGCTTATCTCTCATCCAAGTTCTTCTTGTACCACTTTCTTGATAGGAGATTACTTTCTTTAATTTAAATTGTTTCGAAAGCTGGTCGAAAATATCAGAAGCTTCGCCATACAAAAGGTGGACTTCTCTGTTAAACGCTTGTAGCTTTTTATTCATATCCAGTATTGCATGGTAGCAAAACTGTAAATGTCTCATAGACGTGTCAGGACTTGAGATTAAACTGGGCTCAAATAGATAGATTATCATATAATCTTCTTTCTCTTGCTCAGCTTCCCATAGTGGCCAGTGATCGGTGATTCGGAGATCTCGTTTCACCCATATGATATTAATCCCATTGTCTTCCATGGAGAAAAGGGGATTATCTTTTTGAAATCTTATTGTTGGAAATTTGACGTTGGCGACTACATTTAAACCTATTGATATCAGGATTTCTTTTCTTCAGATGTTTTTTGCTAACCCCACTATTGACTCTTTTGCGCCACAGCTTAAATGATTTTTCTTTCAAGTTGAGCCGCATCAATTTTATCACATCGGCCTCGGATAATCCGAATTGATAAGAAATAGCTTCAAAAGGGGTCCGATCTTCCCACGCCATCTCTATGATTCGGTCTAAATTATGTTCCATTAGTTTCACCATTATTTAACAAAACCAGCACCTTTAAGTTCATGCGGTATCCTTAATGATTTTCTTGCATGGGATGGATCGACTGTATCTGTGGCGCTGAAGAAGAAAGCAGTATCTCAGTTGGGTTCTAGTTTTTGAAGTTGAAATTATCAGCTTTATTTCTTCATACAATGCTCTAATTCTTTTTATAAAGGTTTGGCAGTATGTGACATGTGAGGAACGACCATGTCATCATCAACGTCTGTTGCATGCCGTATTAATTTCTCACATTTTTGTTTCAATTGTTCGAGCCAATATAGCATATCTTCTGCTAACTTCTCATTCATTTTCTTCTTCATCAAGTTGATAACCCAGCCTTGCATACTTTCTTCAACGATAACTTTTGTGCCATTTTCAGTTGGTTCTAAATACCAATTATGAATTGCACTTGCACCAAATGCTTTTCCTTGCCAACCAAGAACTACGTTTGGTGTGAAAGAATGGATTTTTGCCTTGATTTTACTTCCATTGGTTTCCCAAGTAATATTGCTTCCCACTCCTAAATGACTTTGTAGCTTAGGTTTCTTTATTCTTTTATTCCATTCGTCCCAACTTTCAATATTGGTCAATACTTGCCATACTTTTTCATGTTCAGCATTTATTAAGATTTCGTTTTTTTGTACTACTGGTGCTTCTTGATTGATTGTCATTTGTGCTTGATTTTGTGCTTTGACGTTAATGGTCATTGCTGTTAAAAAAAAATTAGAATTACACCTTGCTTCGTTTTATTGAATTTTGTTAATGCAAAGTTGGGAACTAATTTTTCCTGTCGGCTTGACATATATCAAGAAGTGTATTTAGATTGCTTTTTTCGTATTCGGCTTAATGTTTCGGCTGTCATTCCAAGCATTGAAGCTATCTGATTAAGTGGTACTTCATTAAATAGACTTGGGTTGAATGAGAATAATTGATTGTATCTTTCTTCTGCATTGAGTGCCAAATGGGAAACTACTCTGTTTTCTAATACAGTAAAACACTTGGCTAAAAACATCTTTTCTAACTTATCCCACCTTGGCACTCTTATCGAAATCTTGTTGTAATCCTCCTTTGAAATCGCCAAAAGCTGTACATCCGTCATTGCTTGGTAATATACTTTTGATTTTTGGTCAAATAAGAAACCAGATAAATCAACAGCAAAATACCCGCTTGTAGAAAACCATTTTGTCACTTCTTTCTCATTGATGTATAAGAATTCTCGTAGTATTCCCTTTTCCACGAACCCCATTTGTTTCACAAATTGACCCTCTTTCAAGAAATAATTTCCCTTTAAAATAATTTTTGATCTAAAGAAGTCCTTTATTTGTTGAAATTCATTTTCAGTAATTCCAAAGGTTTGAATTATATGTTTTTTTAGTTCAGACATCTATTTTCTGTTCGTCTTTATGGCGTTCAACGGTTTGGTGGTATCCAGCGTCTCTACGAGGAACGAGTAGATATGCTGTGATGACCACTTGTTATCATCAGTTATTTAATTGTAATATTTTGCTTTAAATTCAATGTACTCCGGGTCTATAATGTTTGACCAATCTGAAATAGATTGTTGAACCCAACCTCGGTCTTCCCATTCCTTATCTTCATTGTTCCATTTAATATTATGTACAGTTTTCCCCTTAAGTTTCAAACTAATTTCATCAATCGTTTCTTCAAATTTAATTGTTTGGTGGTCACTATTGAGTAGGAATAAATTGTCAATGATTTCTTTTCTTAATTCAATTCGATTATCGTTTCCGAATATTTGCCATATATGTGAATCTCCCCAGTTATATTCAGAGTTATAATAATC
>CAZSKA010000204.1:0-7214 GCA_964607315.1 uncultured Saprospiraceae bacterium
CGCCGTAACTACTGTTATGCCTACGTTTTTTAACTCGAACTAGAAAAATTAAGTTTCAAAATTTTATACGACATTTTGAAATTAAATTGGTATAATAAGTTTTTACTTAAAACCACCTTTCAGCTTTGCATAAAAACATAAAAAAAACCTACAACATCATTGCTGTAGGCTTTTTGCACTTATTCGTTTACTGTTATAATATAATCTAGAGAATAATCACTTTTCTTGAAACGCTTGCATCTGCAGTCGTTATCTGAATAAGATATACTCCTTTTTCTTCTATGATTAAATCATTATTCTTATCAATATTACGAATCATCTGACCATTCACATTAAATAATGATACGTTCAAAATTTGATCAAATTGATTTCCGTAGTCAATATTAACTCTACCATCACTAGGATTCGGGTAAATATTAATTTCACTGTTCAGCATCTCATCTTCTATTGCTGAAGCACAAGCCGCTTGTTTGTTAATTCTGATAAACAAAGCATCTCCAGAATGAATAAAGCAATTTGATGCTGTTGTATTCTTTCTATCTTCCCCTATTTTGGCATCTACAGCACCATCGTAACTCAAACCATATACACGTTGTTCTTCAGTACCTGTTGCTTCAAAATCGTAATACGCAGTGTAAATTATTTCCTGAAGTATTTGATTCTCATCCGTTATTAAAAAGGCATAATTATCTCCTGGGTCAACACCAATATTATTCTGTAAGAAAACACTATCTTGACCACCATCCGTAGAACATACATCTACTTCTGTAACCCATGCATGAGTTGCTGTTAAACTCTCTAAACATTCATATGGAGTTTCACATCCTGTTTTATTAATTGTCAAAAATAAATTATCGCCAGAATGTGTGAAACAACCAGAAGCTGAGCTCATCAAACGATTCTGCCCTACTAGGATATTTAATTGACCGCTATAGTGAATACCATATACTCGCTGTTCTTCATCACCTGAACCTTCAAAATTATATAGCGAGTCTAATGTGTAATCTTGAACAACTTCATTTGCATCTGTTATCAAGTACACATAATTTTCACCCGGCGCAATAAATAGATTATTTCTTAATTCAACAATATCAGCTTCTCCATCACTTGGACATAAATCAGCTGAAGTAGCCCAATTAGTTGTTGCTGTCAAACTCTCCATACATTCAAATGGATCAGGACAAGCATCTTTTGTTATCGTTAAAAACAGATTATCACCTGAATGAACAAAGCATTCACTTGCTGTAGTCATGAATCTATTCTGACCCACTTCTACATTTAGCTGCCCATCATAATGCATACCATAAACTCTCTGTACTGCATCACCTGATCCTTCAAAGTTATAAGTAGAATCCAGTGTGTAAGTCATTACTGTTTCGTTCTCATCTGTGATAAGGTATACATAGTTCTCGCCTGGAGCTATAAATAAGTTATTTCTAAGCTCTACAATATCATCAACTCCATCACTTGGACAAATATCTGCAGATGTAGCCCAGTTCGTAGTTGCTGTTAAACTCTCTAAACATTCAAATGGTATTTCACAATCATTCTTCGTAACACTAATAAAATCTGTTGCACTAGAATGTTCAAAACATCCTGAAGCCGTTGTTTGTAATCTATTTTGTCCAAAAGCTACATTCAAATCCCCATCATAATGTATACCATATATTCTCTGTTCTTGATCATTCGTTCCCTCAAAATCCAATGTAGATTCCAAGGTGAAATCAATCACATTATCATTTGAATTTGTAATTAGATAAGCATAATTCTCACCTGGAGCTATATCTAAACTATTCTCCATAGTTATAATATCAGCTTCTCCATCACTTGGACAAATGTCTATGTTATTTCCATTTGGAGTAGTGATTGTTGATGTTAAACATTCGAATGGAGGAGGACATGCATTTTTCGTAATCGTTGCGAAACTCGATGAACTAGAATGAACAAAACAATCAGTCGCTGTTGTTTGTAATCTATTGGCACCAATCACAGCGTCTAAAGATCCATTAAAATGAATTCCATATATTCTATTCGTATTTAAACTAGATCCTTCAAAATTGAAAGTTGAACTCTGAACTACCTGTATTAAAACATCATTTTCATCTGTAATAAGATAAGCATAATTTAATCCCGGTGCTTCATTTAATGAATTAGAGATTGTAACGATGTCATCAACTCCATCAGTAGGACAAATGTCTAAAGTATTGGAAGAAGCATTTATTGTTACATCACTATCTAAACAATCAAAGACTACACATGCTTCTTTCTGTATGGTAAGAAATTGCGTAGAACTTGAGTGCGTGAAGCAGTCTGAAGCTGTTGTAGCTGTTCTGGGTTGCCCCAAATTTATATTCAGTGTTCCTTCATATCTCAATCCGTAAACGCGTTGTTCGTCTCCGCTTGAACCTTCAAAATTAAAATTGTCAACCGTAAGCACCTCTTGTGCTATTTCATTTGCATCTGTGATAATGTATGCATAAGAACTTCCAGCATCCAATCCAGAGCTGTTAGCAAAAAACACAATATCGTCAAGATTATCAGATGGACATATATTCAGTGAACTGACTCCATTAATATCTGTAACATCTGTATCTTCACATGTAATACATGCGTTCTTTGTAATCGTAATGAAATTATTACCACTAGAGTGATCAAAGCAATTTGTAGCAGTAGTCTGTAATCGATTCGCTCCTACATTTACATTTAATGACCCATCATAGTGCATTCCATATACTCTTTGGGTATTAAAAGAGCTTCCTTCAAAATCGAATTGATTTGAAAAAACAGCTTGTTGTACGATTTCATTATCATCCGTAATTAGATAAATATAATTGCTACCAGCAGGTTCTCCTAAAGTATTAGCAAAATCTATTACATCACCTATATTATCATCTGGGCAAATATCAATAGTATTTGCTCCATTCGGATTAAAGACATTACTGTTCTGGCAATTGAAACACGCATTCTTAAATACGAGAATAAAATCATTACTTGTGCTAGAAGAATGTTCGAAACATTCTGTTGCAGTAGTCTGCATTCTATTTTGACCAATTGCAGGGTTCAATGTTCCGAAATAATGGATACCATATACTCTTTGAATGTCACTTCCACTTCCTTCAAAATTATAGGAGTTATTCGTTACAACCTCCTGTAAAATCTGATTATTGTCAGTAATAAGATATGCATAATTAGCGCCTGGAGGAAGATTTAATGAATTACCTAAAGTCACGATGTCACTTTGTCCATCAGATGGACAAATATCTAAAACAGATGGTCCTCCAACATTATTTATTGTGCTTGCTTCACAAACAAAAACAACACAGGCATTTTTCGTAATTGTTATAAAATCATTTGCTCCATTTGAAGAATGTTCAAAACATCCTGTTGCATTAGTAGCTAAACGATGACTTCCTACCATGGTATTCAACGTACCATTAAAATGCATTCCATATACCCGTTGAGTAGCATCTGTCGTTCCTTCAAAATTATATTGATTAGTAAAGGCTACATCTTGAAGAATTTCATTCTCATCAGTAATCAAATACACATATTCCATTCCTGCTGGAACATTTAGTGAATTTGAAAATGTAACAATATCATTAGAGTTATCTGATGGGCAAATATCAATGGTATTCGGCCCATTAGAATTAGAAACACTACTTGTGCTACATACTGGACCTCCACCTCCAGGAGGTGTAGCAGGGCCAAAAATTCCTGATGCCCAAAACTGATTAAACTGAACACAGAAAAATACTATGTTGTTATAGTCATTAATATTAGGGTTTCCTGGAACAGGTACTATTAACTCTCCTTCAAAGTGACCTATATCTGATAGGTTTATAACTTCTAAGGCACCATTAATAGAATTAGAATTATTAAGTAAAATTCTTACATCTGGACCTGCTGGAGTATCAAAATCTGGAGTTAATCTTAGTTGAAGATCTCCATTGGCTAATTCTTCGAGAACTGCATCTCCTGTAATTGCATATAATTCAGGCATCAATGGCGCAACTCTTTCCAAAGTTACTTGAGAAAATGCACCAAAGCTTATCAAACAAAAAAGTAATAGTAGAATATTCTTCATAAATAATTTATAATATATTTTTATTGGAATTTCATGTGGTGTTCCTTTTCTAGGAAAGGAAACCCTTCTTAGTATGATGTAATTTCAAAAAAGTTGCCTACTAACTTGTTAAAATTAATATATGACAAAAATATATAATATTTCGAAAGTAATCTAATTGAAATTCAATCATTTAGAAATAAGACCTTATTATCAAATTAGTGCTGCTTTTGCTTCTTAAATTGGCTCTATTGCAAAAGAACCTTCTTTTAAACCAATCTGCAAACTAACATCTTCATTATCCGGAGTAAGCTTCAAAAGTTCTAGGTCAAAAGATTCAACATTCAGTTCCATTTTCTCTTGTGTCCCTGGAACATTAAACTTGGGATTTATTTCGAGAAGGGTTTTCTTTACATCTATTTTTGCCGTATTCTCTATCTTTTCTTTTAACTTATTCTCTATCATAGCGAACCCTTTTTTTACAAGAAAACCTCCTTCTACCTCAATGTTGTTTACCTGTAAAGACAAGGTATTTGTTTCAGTATTAACATGTAATAAGCTATGAACAGTAAACTCTTTTTGTATTCCCATTACACCAGCTTTACCTTTAACATCAATACGATTTAGATCCACAAGATCTACATCTAGAATTTCCACTTCTTGCTCTATTTTCCCCTTGATCTCTTCATTGATTTTCTTCACCAATATGTCAAAAAGACTTGCTTTCTCCACAAGCACGGTAAGAAACAAATGCTCTTTCCAATGAAATCGAATAGATTTCACGCTCTTCATTACGACTTCTTTCATTTATTTCCCTTTTTTCGCATGCGCAATACTTGCTTTCAATGCATCCGTTATATCAACAATTAATTCTTCTTCTGGTTCTTCTGCTTGAACCAATTGTTTTCCTTCTATTTTAGCATCTATCAACTCACGCATTTTATGTTGATAAGCATCAAAAAACTCTACTTCACTAAAGTCTTTATTCAAGGATTTAATCAGGGTTTCTGCTAATTCTAATTGTTCTTCACCTACCTCTCCTAAAGCTACTTCAGGAACATCTTCTATTTCCTTTAGTTCTTCAGGATAACGCAATTTATACATCAATAATCTCTTCTTATACGCTACTAATAAAACCACGTCTTCTTTATCTCTCAACACAATTTTACCAACTCCAGCTTTTCCTGTCTTTTCAAGAGCGGCTATGAACAGATTATAAGTTTCAGCTGCTGCAGTTTCTCTCGGACCAACATAATAAATAGCTTCAAATCTTGTCGGATGTACTTCGTCTATATCAACAAAAGCATCTATTTCGATAACTTTCGTACTCTTTAAACTGATACTTTTGAATTCTTCTTTTTTTACAACTACGTATTTGTTATCTGCATATTGAAATCCTTTTTCTATATCGTCCCTTTCCATTATTTCGTCGCACACCTCACAGACCTTTTGATATCTAATCCGACCATAATCGGTTTTGTGTAATTGATTAAAGCGAATTTCAGAACCTGAGTTAACTGCACTATATAATTGAATAGGTATGTTAACTAAAGAAAATCTGATGTGTCCTTTCCATATCGTTTTCATATCTTGAATTTATCCATGAGAATAAAGCGAATAATCTTAAAAATAATTTCCTTTACGATTAACAAAACCAATTTAACTTCACAATAATTTAAAAATCAACTTTAATTGATGATTCAATTGTTAAAAATTGGAATTGACTTCCATCTGTAGAAAAAACAGATCTACTATAGTTTGCACCTGCTGTAAATCGGACTTCATCCCCTATTCCTATTCCCCCAGCAATACCAGGAAGAAGGATGAAATCTGTTGTTGTAAATGAACTAGTTACAAAACCATTCAAACTAAGATTAAATAAATCATCGAATCTATACGTATAAATATAACTAGGAACAGCTGAAGCTATCAGTCTATTCTCTAGATTAAGGTTCAAGGTATATAGAAAAGGAAATTGGGTTTCTAAACTTACAGCATGAATATTCCTAAGACTTTCTGTTTCAAACTGATACTTCAGTTTTGCTTTAAATCCTATAGGAATATCAATTCCAGCAGAGAAATCTAAATTATCCGTAAGACCATAGATATAATTTATGCCTATTGTTCCTACATCTCTTTGATTCAAGAATCTTGAAATATCAGAAGTACGCAAAGTTTCTTCTACTACTGCTCTACTTATTGTGCCTTCTATTGCTTCATTTCCTTTACCAACGAGTAAAGCATCTTCATATGCTTTGGAGCTAATGCATGATGAAAATAAAGCTAAAGAGACAAATAGGAATATTGTAAATCTTACAATCATTAATCAAATATATAGTTATTTGGGCTTAATAATACAATGAAATAAAAACAGGTTCTCTAAATGTTTGTGATGGAGTTAAACTTGCATATTTCACTTCACATTTTAAAAAGGGCTTTGAGAACCAAGTCGATTCATCACTGTTTTTCACTTCTTCAAACTGTGAATCTTCTGCTATATTTTGCAGTTTTAAAATTTCAAATAATTCGACCATTTCTTTATGTTTCCATCCTGTTCCTACCTTTCCTCTATAAACCAATTCATCTTCTAGCAATTCAGCAATATGCAGTGAACCGAATAAGGACGACCTATCTCCACTTCCCTTTGTATAACCTATTATTGAACAGTCTACCTTATGTCTTATTTTTAGTTTTCGCCAAGTTTTGGGTCTATGCCCAAAGAGGTAGGGAGCATTTCGATCTTTGATCATGATTCCTTCCATTCCGAGGTTTTGCACCGCTGATTTTAAGGACATTCCATCATCAAATATTTCACTACTATTTAAAGCTGGAAAATCAAACTTTGATTTCTCTAGAAGTTTACGCCTTTCATTCCAAGGCAAACTCGTGCAAAGTTTTCCATTATGAACTACAAGATCGAAAATATAGGCTCTAGCAGGAAAGGAGTGCTGATTAGTGCTTTTGGAATGTAATCTACTAATCACTTGATTAAAAACAGGTTTTCCTTTCTTGTCTAAGGAAACTATTTCACCATCAAACACATAACTACCTGTCGTAATATGGAAGTTTTTTGCAACATCCGGGAATTGAGAGGTGATGTCTCTATTATTCCTCGACATTATCTTTACTTTACTATCATTCACATATATAA
>CAZSKA010000205.1:0-7151 GCA_964607315.1 uncultured Saprospiraceae bacterium
ATATAATCTCCAGCAACTTGAATTTCTTCTCCTACGGTTTTAATATTTATTAATTGATCTAAATTTTGTACAGTTATACCATTTAAGATTAGACGTCCAGAAACAGATTCAACATTAGCAAGTGGAGAGAGATCTGAAATATCATTAAATAAACCATTTACAAATAAATCTCCTGTAACTGAAGTACAATTTTGAGGAAAGTTATTGACCATTTCTTGTGATGTTAATACAGGTGAAGTGCATTGGCTATTGATTTTGGTTGTCCAAGAAAATAATATGAAAATAGTAATTAATGAATAAAGAGATCTCATAAACATTTTAATGTTTAAAGGGAAATAATTACTTTTTGTGACAAAGAGATGAGCTAGAGATCTCCAGATTTTGTCTCCTACTGATAATACAATAATATAAGGGAAATAAAAAAGCAGCTGAAAATAAATTCCCAACTGCTTTCTTTAGTTTATTTAGCCATTAAAGGGCTCCTAATTTTAATCTTACGGTTAAACCCGTTTGCCAATTGGTTATAGGGAATGAATTAGTTGTTGCAGGAATAGAACGACTGTAATCAAAGAATAATCTCAAGTTTACATTGTCATTCACATCGTAATCTACTGCTGGATTTGTTCTCCAAGATTGTATTCCTCTAGTAGGGAAGAATCCTGCAGTTTGGTCCAATGTTCTATTTTGAACTAGATCATCTCTGTATGAGAAGTCAACACTAAACGTCATATTATTACCCTGTGTATTAGTAACTTTTCCTATTCCTCCGAATCCCTTTCCATTTGTTCCATTGCTACTCTTAGGTGCATTAGGATCAGGCTTTTTCTTACTTCCTTTCTTAGAATTTTTAACTCCTGTAAGGAAAGGAATATTCACATCTTCTAATACAAGACCTGCTCCTATGGAGAATTCTTCAGCTTTTGACTCTACTAATTCTTTTGCGTAAAAGTCCATAGCTAAATTTCTACTCTTTCTGTATTCTGCACTAAAATCAAATTGGGATTTAGTACTGAAATTAATTCCTATAACTGGAACAAATTCTTCAGATATTACAATTTGAGGTACATCAAATCTTGTGAAGTAGTTTTGCGACTGCAGCTGTACTTCATTAAACGGATTTAATGCATCAAAATCAGGATCTGAATTAAAGCTATTTACTCTCATATTAGAACGATAACCGTGATTTACCGTGAATGATGAGAAGATATCTTTAAACCATTTCAGTTTACTTAATCCGTTATAATTCAGCGTCCAGTTAGGAGCTGGAATATAACTTAAAGCCATGATTCTATCGTTAATAGACAAATCAACATCATTAGGAGACTGTCCAGTATATGTTGCTAAAAATGCTGGAATCAAAACATCGGTAGATTGACGTCCAAAACCCGCTGCAAAACCTTCATCGTCTGGGTGTTCTCCTTCTAAAAACGGATTGCCTGATTCAGCAGCTCTTTGCTGTAGACGATTAGAAATCACCTGACGATTATCCTCAAATGCATCAAATAGTTCATTTGAATCAAAACCAAATAGAGTATTGATCGCCATATAAGAAACATCGATAGTACCCATGTCTCTCAAAATGAGTTGTTGATAATTTCCATC
This sequence comes from uncultured Saprospiraceae bacterium, assembly GCA_964607315.1. Classification (GTDB taxonomy): domain Bacteria; phylum Bacteroidota; class Bacteroidia; order Chitinophagales; family Saprospiraceae; genus JAHDFB01. The sequence continues at coordinate 1,603 of CAZSKA010000205.1, forward strand.
AAGATTTTTGAATTCCTCCGAGTGATTCACCGAAAAATTCTTTTTGAAATCAACTTCTATATCAAAGTCTTTATAGATTTCAAAATCTATACTTCCTTCTACTGTTTGGGTCCTTGTTTGAAGTACCTGCTGATTAAGGAATTGTGATTCAGTAAACCAACCTTGACTTGCTCCATCGAACAACCAATTATTAGAATCAGTAGGGTCAATATTCGGTTGGAGACCAGACACAAATCCAAACCCAGGTGAACTAAATTGATCATCCAGTCCGAGTATTTGTGAGTTCCTAACAATTCCTGGGACTACAGTTCCAAAGTTCTCTCTATAGGTCAATTTTACATTTCGCAGAGAGAGAAGCGGTCTAATTAAAGCTCGCTCAATGTTAGTGACTTCTCTTTCTTTTTTATCTTTATCCTTGTCTTTATCTTTTTTGGTACCGCTAGAACCAGCGCGTGATCTCGAGGTACGATTCCCTGAATTCCTTGATCTCGAAGGTTTATTACCATTTTCAATCTTCTTTAAATACTTGGATTTTCCATAAAGCTTTTTAAAATCTAGGGTTACATTCAACTGTCTTTGTTGAGTATTAGATATTACATTACCCAATGAATCTACATTCAATGAGGCAGCATCCCACACATAATCACCGGAGTAACTAGCTCTTGCCTGAATCCAGTTTAAAGACTTAATATTTCTTAATGGAAGGGTATACTGAAGAGTGAAGTTATGGTCATAATCTTTTGCTCTACCTCCTTGCCTTAAATTTTCAACCAGATAATCTTGTCTTTGCTCCTGAGGAACATCATCTACAGAACCAACTCTAAGTCCGCGTTCGTCTACTACTTCTTGTAGACCACCAACTCCTATAATCCTTAATTCATCTACAATTGATTGATTATTGGCATTGAAACCAAAACTTAAACCTTTAGTGAAGTCCCATTGTAAATTATAGCGTCTTTCCCAATTAAATCTTTGATCATAGAAAGTATAATCAATGTCTTGTGGTAAACGATATTTTCTTACATTTTTAAATCTTGCCAATTCATTTTTAAAAGTGAAAGAATTCGGTAAGAAGTTGAAGTTAACAAGTTTCAAAGGTGTTTTTGACTTTTTAAATGGCTCCCAATATTTTACCTGACGATTAAATGCATAATCAATAGAACCTAAATGATTATCCGTGAGATCTCTTTCTATAATAGGATCTGTATGATCAGTTCTTGTAAAGGAATAAGAAGTAGAAACATTGGAAATATCCCAAGGTCTGGATTTCTTTTTGTCTTTTCCTTTCCGAACTTTTACATTAGTTAAGTTGACAGAAGTTATTTCTGTTTTATCTATTGCTCGTTCTAGCACTTCCTCTGTTAAGTCAGGTTCTGCTTCTATTTTATCTTCAACGGTTACATCAAGATCAAAAGGATCCCATCTTGGCGTTCTTATAGTATTTGCATACTGAGCGTAAAAAGGTAAATTAATAGGTGCATTACCAGGTAGAAGTTTGTCTAAGTTAAGTGTTGTAGAAACAGCATACTCCACAACTTCTTCCTGACTTCTCTGTGCTAATTGTTGATCGAGGTCACCAAAACCAACTGAACTATAAGAACCAGAAAGAGCTACATTTCCTAAATCTGCTAATGTGACATCAGCTCTAGCTATACCAGCAACACCACCTCTTTCTTCTAATCCAACAAGTCTTAATTCATTGACCCAAGTTTCACCACAAGCAACAGCTCCAGAGTGATTTCTCACACCTACTTGAATTCCTTTAATATAACCTAATGTAGGATTCCCTATTATACTGATTGTTTTGTCAGAATCTTCTGGATCTGGAATAGAAAAGATACGTTCTATTGGAAAGTTTGCTTTATTTCTTTCAAGCTTTAATTCAGGCAATAGATCGAGAACAATATCCATGATATTATCTTCAGGCCATATATTCCCTTGATCAGATGGAAACGCAGGGTCACTCTGAACTAAAGGGATTTCATATTCATAGTAATTTTGTGTAAAGTCTCTACCTATCCGAATAAATGCCCTAATGTCACCTTTTTCAAGTTGGTCATCAGATTCGGAGTGTAAAAAGAGTTGCATTTTTTCAAAAAGCCGAACATCGAGACCATTATAGAGTTTGTAGACTGTTGCTTCACATCCTCTTGGCACTTCAGGGTTTTCACCAATATTTGCTGGTAGATCACAATATTGCAATACTAAACTTCTTTCATTCTGCAGGACAAGTTGATTGTTGACCCTTAATTGTTGTCTTTGAATTCCCGGAGGAAGGACATAATTAAATGGTGTTTTCATGGCATTTTCTTCAATACTTACCGCATCGATAGCAAATTCTACATTGTTTGGTCCATCTGCACATGCAGTCGTTAGACGTCTCCATTGATTTCTTACCAACTCCAAATTTGCCATTCTTAGGATCTTTTGGGTTTGAAAACCTGTCATATACATACGGACGAACTGTATAGAACGGAATCCTTCTATTGATCCTTCAATACCATCAAATTCATTAATTGGAATTTGGAAACGATACCATTTTTCTCTTCCGCCTTCACCAATTTCTACGAATTCTCTGATAAACTTGGCGTCTTCCATGTTTATTTCTCCATTATCATTCGTCAAGGTGATGGTATAATCATAGTAGTTTTCCCCTTGATCCAAAGATCTGTTTTGATTTAAATCTTCAATGTCTGGTGTAAAACGACCTCTTTGGAACTGGTCAGGATTTGGAGTAGGTGCATTACCTTGAGAATTATTAAATAGTCTTAATCTTTCCAGAATAGACTGTGTCTCTGTATTATATATGGAGTCGTTAGAAAATGCAACGAAATTATCTCCTGCTGGATCTAATCTAATTTCAGCATTTGGAAAAGCTGCGAGCACTTGATTGACATAATCTAGATATCGATCATTTTCATCTGCATCATTTAGACCATCGAAACCAAGATCCTGAGCTTGTGCATTTGATAAATCAAAATTAATTGTTCTAGGTTGTTGTAGAGGTACATCTCCCCATGTAGTTTCTATTACTGGAAGGGGATTATCAGGATCAAATGTTAATCCATTTTCATAAAATTGGACATTATCTTTAAGGATATCCTCTGATACATTACCTAGATTAAAGTGAAATTCTCCACTTTCTCCTGGCATAGGATTATTTCCTTCTACATCAATAAAAGGATTTAACATCCAAAACTCTATGTATTCTACGTTAAGCGCCTGAAAATCATTGTTGTTTATGAATCGTTGGATTCCTCCCCATCTCGTTTCAGGCTCATTAAGTTTCATGATTTCTTCATCATTATCCCAAAAAGATCCAGCAGTGGTAACAGTACCATTATCAATTCCATTAGGAGGATCAAAGTTATATGGCCCTCTTTCATCTGGATGATAACTTAAATCGAATGTGGAAAGGAAACCTATTTGGCTCTGTAATAATGTTATATTAGGAAACAATTCTGTTCTATCAACTAGTCTTGTATAAGGATTATTTCTATCGTCTGCATTAATAAATTCTTGATCTAAAACATACCAATTCAAACGAGCTCTATTCGCACCATATGCTAAGTCATTTGTTAGAGAATGTTCAGGAAATGTAGACGGTGTGGAAGCTAGAATCCATTCATTAAAATTAAATGAACCAAGAGGAATTCCTGTTGCTGAACCCTCAAAATCATCAAGTAATACCACTCCTGATTCTTCCCCTAAATTATTTATGGCACGTGCATGACCTGGTCTTAATGCAGCGACTTCTAATTCTGAACTAATAGATGATGGAGCACTTGTGGAGTAAAAAGGAAGTTTATCTAATGCCCTAGTTAACCAAGGCAGTTCATTATTATAATTCATGTCAAAACCGAATATTCGGTTATTGATCGGATCATCACCAATATTTACTTTCTCCGTAAAAGGTCTCTCGAAAAGGTGCATATATGTACCACCAATATTCAAATTGTCATTGACGGCATAGTCCAGTCGAGTACCTAATAAATATTTCCTTTGTAGATTGAAAAAGCTATTATTCTCAAAGGAGACTCGTATTGGTATACCTTGCTGAAGATAGGAATCATTCAATATTTTAATTCTACCAATACCATAATCTATTTCGTAATCTATTCCACGTCTAAGCACCTGGCTACCGGCAGTAACTCTTTCTGAACCTTGCGGAATATTGAAGGCGCCTAGTGAAATTTCAGATGAGAATTCCGATTTATATTCTCCCTGCATCACAAATCGATTCTTTACGAGTTGTTCTCTCGCTAAAATGACCGTACTATCATATAATTCTTGATAACTTAAACTATCAGCTATATCTGATGCATTTGGATTTGTTACATTATTTTCTATTGCGGAAGACAAACTTGAGCCGAAAGGTTCTAGGACTGGGAAGATAATAGCTCCTGATCGTGGAATTATAGTAACTCCTGGAACAAAATCAAAAATTCCATCAGGCTGAGGATCATTCTGTGAATTCAATTTATCTAAACCAAAAATATTCAATAATGGAATCTGAGAAAGTTCCTGCCCTATTGGAATATATCTCTTTCTTGATCCATCTGAGTTATCTTCGAAGAAGATATCCATTTTAAATGTTTGAGGATCTACTTGTGCAGCTCCTACTGGATATACGTTTTTCATCATCAGGTCCCAGTTAGGTTCTGAAACATTCTGTACGGATGATTTTAATAATCTTGTATAGATAACATTTGAACTATCTTGTGTAACAATTTCGTCAGCTAATTCACCTACTTGATAGATTTCATCTCCATTGAAAGTATAAGAATACTGATACGAAACAGCTAATACCTGATTCGGCTGTAATCTCACGTTCAAGGATAAAAACCCAAGCTCAGGGTGAAATGTATATTCATTGGGCGTAAGCCTTCTCGCTTTTAAAACCTCAAAATCTCTAGTTTGGGTCAAACCATATGCCGAGGTTAAACTAGAAGAGGTATTAATTATTTTTCTTGTTTCATCATCGCCACTTAATAGCTCAAATAGTTCGTTTCTATTGTTGTCATTAAGCACATTTTCGCCTGTAAAATCTCTATATAAAGCAGTAACAGGTTCTGTTTGGATATTAGAATTTGTCAAAAATTCTTGTTCCGCAACACCTAAATCCGCTAATGCGGCTATGTCTCTCAGATTATCTGTTTCTTGACGATCATTAGTTACATAAACCTGTAGATTAAGAATTCTAAACGGTGTACTAATAAAAGGTAAATTTTCAAGATTACCTTCGTATGTATTTCTGTTATACTGAGAAAGGAAAAAGTGTCTGTTTTCATCGTATTGGTCTGGGAAGACTTCGAACTGTTGCAATGTACCACCTGCCTGAATCTCTAACTCTTGTTGGGAAGACTGCTGTTCAGCGGCAATAGTAGTAATCTTTAAGTGTCCAAATTGCATTTCAGTTTTCAGACCGAAAAGTGATTGATTACCTTGAATCAATTGGCTTCTTAAAGGAAAGCTCACATTACCAGCCTCTACTTTTTTCAAAATATCATCTTCTGTCCACTTTTCACTATCGTAAACAAGATTGATTT
>CAZSKA010000206.1:0-7110 GCA_964607315.1 uncultured Saprospiraceae bacterium
ATTGAAAGATTAAGTAAAAAGAAATGCGACATTATGGAGTTAAATTGGTATTATAACATTTCTCAGAAGAAATAAAATAAGATGGCATTAATTCTTATTAAAGAAATTTATCTTTCCTATATTGTTTATTCTTTCACTAATAACTATTGTTCCACTATTTATTTTTAAATCCTGACCAAACACATTACCTAATACTGCTGAAGAATTTAGAACTGTTTGATTTAAGACATTCATATTTTCATCAAATTCAAACAAAAAGGCTCTGTTAAATGCAGGGTCAGCTACAAGCAATAAGTTATCATGCCAATCAATTGTAAATCCATACGTATCTAATTCCACATCTGTGGGAATAATGATATCATTCAAAAACCAATTATTAGATAAAGTACTATATGCATAAATTTCAACTCTATCCTCAGAAGGAAAATCATTTGTTTCAAATAGCCCTAGTGCAATTTTGTTATCTGAAATAGCTAATCCAGAATTTGATCTAATGGAACTATCAGATATTTTTTCCTCAAGACTCCATATCAAACCAGTTCGTTTAAAGATATATGCATCTTCGTTGTCTAATGAAACGAACCACTCATCTTCCGCAACTATACTCTCACCAAAACCATTCCCTGTCAATAAGCCTTCGTCTGAAATTAATTTTTGACTAAAAGTCCATACTCCATTAATATTGAAGTAAATATATATTGCTCCAGTTGTCTGATTAGTACCTGAAATTTCATTTATAGCTGAAATGAAAAGATAATCCCCAAAAGAAGTTACATTTCTTCCAAACTCCATAGCTTCAGCTTCAGGAGGAGTAATTTTAACATCAAACCCCCATGTTGCATTTACATTTTCAAACAAATATACCGCACCAACCGAATTGATAGAAGAAGCACCAATTATCAATAAATCACTAGAAGCATAATGTATACTTCTTCCAAAAAAATCTAAACTTACACTATCAGGCGCATATAGCAATTGATCAAATTCCCAAATCCCATTTGATTTTTTAAATATCTCAACTTTTCCAGAATTCAATTGACTACTAGGTAACTCAATTGCTACCTCATCATCCTGCAAATCAAAATGAGATCCGAAAAATGAACTATTTGGATTTACCCCGCTTCCTTGGCTTGTATTTGGTTCAATCGATTGAGGTACATATTGTCCGTAAGTACCGTTCGTCTTTGTTAAAGACACCCAGTTAGCCCCATTATATCCTTCAAAATCATTCGTTAAATCATTAAATCGCACTGTTCCAGAAACTGGCGCTCCAATACTGTTATTCAATCGAACATCTCCGTGGACAGTAAGATTAGTTGGCGTATTTGGTTCACCTATAATCACATTTTTAGGTATTGCCGGGCAAGACATACAGGTTAAATTTGTCTCTCTTGGAACTGTCGATGTTTGACAAGCACTGCTTGAATTAAAATGAACGCGTACACTAGTAACACCTGGTGGAATTGTAGCAAATAGTGGAGTAGTACCGTGATCAATTACTGTTAAATCATCCGAAGTTCGTACTGTAATAAAATCTGTTGAAACAGCCGAGGTAAACTTATACATATTATCTCCTTCTATGTTTATTATAATCGCAAAATCACCAGGGAAATTATTATTGGCAATAAGTACTTCTTCATTAAAAGGAGATGCCACGACATCATGCTGAGGCCATTGTGTTGTATTTTGGCATTGAGCATGAATAACTGTGCCTGATAAAAGAGCACATAGTGTGATTAGTAATTGTCTCATAATTATCTATTTTTAAAATGGGTAGCATAGGAATACACTACCCATGAAAAGTCAATTGGGATCACTTCTTTTATATCCGAGAAGCTTTAAATTTTTTGAAAATGAACAAGCCAATGAGTACTAATGGTATTAGAAAAATCATCTTTTTTCTTGATCCACGTTTCGACTTGTCATGTCTATTTACGGAGTCAGGTGACCTTCAGTTGGTTTTGGCATATGCTTTAACAGCTTCTACTTCTACATCCCAGTCTGGACATCCTAAACAATGACTATCAAATCGCAATTTAGACCATGAACCTCCTGAATAATCACTAATAAAATTAAAGGTAGTTACAGGCACTTGTCCATCTCCATCGGTATCATCAAATACTGCCCAACCAGCAATTTTTCTGTAACGTTGTCCTGTAAGAGAATAGGTACCTTCTTTCCAGTCAGGCGAATAAATTCCTGTAACTATCGGTGTCTTTCTTAATTCACCAATAAATGCTCTTTCTATCTCTGCAATCACAACTTCTTTATCTCCTCCTATCCATGTATCTTTTGGAAGTGGTGGAACATATTTGAATGCAAAAGCTTTCTTATCTGCTTCCGTTATTTTAATCGAGAAAGAACCAGAAGCTAAGACCCCTGTTTCTGCTCCACTGGCAAGATCTTTACTATACATTTTCAACTCTACATCATGTGTGCCAGCAGATAAGTCTAGAAGGCTCAAGACAAAGCATCTCGCCATTATATTTACACTTCCGTATTTCAAATCGTCGTCTGTTTCTAGGGGTAGCAGGGTCGGTCTCCACGTTGTCCACATATTAAGTTGTTCCATATCTTCCACATCTTCCATATAAAATGTACGTTCATTTTCAGGAACATGTCTATACATGCCAAAAGCTTTTTTAAAGCCTACTTTCTTTCCATCAATGTATAAATCATACATGAGGTTTGCTTTATAGGTCCTGTCACCATTATGAGGTGTATTTCCTATACTTCTTTCTAAATAAAGCCTTGCATAAATGGGCTTATTTGCTGAAAAACTATTTTTAAATCCTCGTGGGTTTTCAGATTTAAAACTGATGTCATTTAGATTATCAGCAAACACGATTTGACCAGCATGTTTTTCATGAGTGGCACTAGTAAATCCTTGATCAGGCGTTTGATTATTAAACATAGGAATGGCATTTTGAGATGATTGACTGAATGCAAAAAAAGTGCATGTGTTCAGCAATAAAATTGTTATCAATATTTTTTTCATTTCGACGTAATTTTTAATACGCCACTAATTTGAAAGGATTATTCCATTGATTTTCATGCCAATGAGTAAATGGTAAACTTGAATTAGGCTGCTGTAAATTCCTACTTTTTGCCTTGGACCAAATCCATTAATTCTGCTTTTTTTGTTCGACTTACAGACACACTATCACCACTTTCCATGAGGATATATCCCCCATCGCTTTTGACAAATTTTTGTACATAATCCAGGTTAATGATGTAGGAATTATGCACTCTATAAAAATGATAGTCGCATAACATTTCCTCGACAAAACGAAGCGTTTTAGAAATGAACAAATCTGTGCCATCTGTCAAATACACATGCGTGTAATTATTCTCTCCTTTGCAATAATTAATGTCAGATAACTTTACAAATTCCACTCCTTCAAATACCGGAAAGGCAATTTTCTTCACTGCATCCGATTCTATAGCTTGCATCTGCTCAATCAAAAAATTAATTTTATCCTGATTATTCTCACTTTCTTTTCGAGATTTAACTTTGGAGACTGCCTCTATTAACTCTTGCCGATTAATAGGTTTCATCAAATAATCAACTGCACTGATTTTAAATGCCTGGATAGCATACTTGTCGTGTGCTGTTGTAAAAATGGTTGCAAAATTCACTTCTGGAATCATTTCCAACATTTCAAAACCATTGATATAAGGCATGTCAATATCTAGAAAAACAATGTCTGGCTGATACTTATTAATAGCTAATAGTCCTTCTTTTCCTCCATTGCATTGTGCAACTACTTCTACCTCTGGGCAGTGATTTTCTATCTCATATAACAGGCTTGTCAATGCGTTTTTTTCATCATCTATCAATATGGCTTTCATCATCTAGGGGTTAATCTGTTGATTTGAATATAATTATAACTTCGGTTCCACATGCTTTTCCATCTGTATCTATAAGGTCTAAAACTTCTATTTTCGCTTCATTCCCATATAGTTGTTTCAACAAATTGATTCGTTGTTGATTTATAGTCATCCCAAGGGATTTTTTAGAAGATAAATTTCGGGTTTTCTGAAGAGCAGAGGCTTTTCTTCCTATGCCATTATCTGTAATCTTTATCTTCACAAAATCTCCATCTTTTTGAACAGAGATAAGTAGTTCTTTTGTATCTGATGTCTTAGGTAAAAGACCATGCCATATAGCATTCTCTATATACGGCTGTAGTAATAGTGCTGGAATTTCAACAAAATCTGCACCCACTTCTTCATCTACCTGAATGCTGTACTTGAACGCATCATCGAAGCGTAATTTTTCTAATTCTAAATACAAGCTTACCGTATCTATTTCATCTTGAAGGCGAATGAATTTCTCATCACTATTATTCAATATATTTCGTAACAAATTACTGAAAGATGTTAAATAATTAATTGCTTCATCTTCTTTATTTTCAAGAATTAATGCTTTTACTGAATTCAAGCTATTAAAGACAAAGTGAGGATTCATTTGTGCTTTGAGCGCCTTGAGTTCTATTTCGGCAATTTGTTTATCTATCGCTACTTGTTGTTCCTGAATTTTCTGCATTTGGTTTATTCTCCACGTATACATTGCGTAAAAAACTCCTACAATTCCCAGTATGCAAAGTAAGTAAAACCACCACTTACTGAACCAAGGTCTTTGGATGTATAGTTCATATTTTTGGGTCGGGGCCCAAAAAGAATGGGCATTCGATCCTCGGACGGACAATGTGTATTTACCATAAGGTATGGAAGCTATGTTTAGTTGTCTCGACGCGAGATTTGTCCATGTTTCTTGATCATCTAATTTGTATTGAATGGTTTTGGGTTCGCCCCCAAAATGGATGGGTGTAAATTCTAATTGTGCATTTCTTTCTTTGTGATTAAAAGTGATAGATTTCTGAATTTCTAGATTCCTGGAATCAGTATATTTTTCGCCATTCATATAAATATTAGTCAATGCTATGAAGGGAGGAATGGTATTTTCTTGTGCTGTATAAGCGTGAATGATATCTATTCCCTTTTTACCCGTAGCATAGATTCTATCCTTATAGCGAAACATTCCTCGTTGACTAAAATGTTGATTAATTGAAGCATTCTTGGGAATCATTTTTAACTGAAACAAATCTTCATCAAAATAGTATAATTCATCAAAGGTGCTAATCCATATTCGCCCATGTTCATCCTCTACAATATCTGATATGCTGGTATCATTTAGACCGTCTTTTCTAGTGAAGTTATGAAAGGTGTTTTTACTTTCTTCAAAGATACTTAGCCCTTCTAACGCACCTATCCAAACCCTATTTTTCTTATCTACATACAGGCATTCCATAGAATTTCCTACAGGAGAATTGGCTTCTAAAGTGGCTTTCCAATGTCCTAAAACTTGATTAGTTTCGTCTAATTTATAAAGGCCTTTTACGGATGAAATCAACCACTTAGAACCATCTTCTATTTCCTTAACTGCACGAACATTAGGAATACTATTCAGTAATTCATTTTTTTTCTTTGGAATATATTTCCCATTTCTATCTTTTACATAACAAAATACACGAGCTCCTCCACCAGGAAAAAGCCATAGCTCTCCATTAGACAATTCTATGCCATCTCTGAAAAAAATAGCTCTTCCTAATATTTCAAAACTCTTCTTTTCTGGATCGAAAATATAATTATGGGGTTTTGCAGTTAATACGAATCTGCCGTCTTTAAGTCGAAAAAGGTTCATAATGAGGTCATCAACTATAGGGCTGTTTTCCTTGTTAAAATGATATACTTCTTCTGTTTTTTTGTCCTTTATATAGAAACCATGATTAGAAAAAGTGGCAGCAAAATAGTCGTCGTCTTCATAGACACCTGAAGTTTCATTATCCTTTTTGTCTAACAACTTTAGTGCTTCTACTTGCGGAGAGATAGAGGGAATATGTTGGAACCGAGAATCATCGCTACTAGCAATAAAAAGCGAGCCATCAGAAGTTTCAAGAAATCGTCGAGACCAACGATCTTTATGATTTATCAAGGAATTTTCACCAGCTTTAAACACATCAACTTCATATGTTTCCATGTCAATAATGTTTAGATCAAAGCCATTTTCTTTAAAATAGAGTTTGTTGTCTTTTTGATGAAAATAAGTTTCTCCTGTTTTTACGATAAGGTCATTTATGTAATGAGATGTTTGGGTTTTATAGTTATAAACCAACATTGGCTTGGCAGAGACCGGATACCAAATATTATGTCTGATAGTATCTACAAAGGTGGAAAAGCCAATACTTTGGGGCAAACCCAAAAAAGATTCATGATTATAGAATTCCTCTGCTTCAACATCAAACACGAAGAAACCCATTGTGCTAGCTAAAAGCAACTCCTTTTTAGAGATTTGCGAAATATGCCATATGGTATTTTCATCCTTGTTTTTTCCTTTTAAATCCTGAGGAATCTGAAAAGAATCAAACATCATATTGCGGTAGTTTTCATCTTTTATGGAGACGCGCTGAAGACCTCCATTACCAGAAAAATATATGGTGGAATCATTCATCTCATGAAAATGCGTAATAAAATTCATACGAAGCTGCTGAGCACCTTCAGGTATGCGAATAAAAACATCTTCCGAACGATCGTAAATACTTAGTCCATACAGATAATTATTCACCCAAATATTCGAGAATCGATCTTCAAAAACATATGAACAAAAATTTGCAGCTAAGGTCGTAGAATCTTGTCTTTCAGAAGTAAACTTGGTGTATTGATAACCATCGGTTTTCACAAGACCCGTTAGTGTTGCAGACCATAAGAATCCATAGTCATCTTGTATAATCTTATAACTATGAGAGACATATCCCATCTCTTCATCGAAATTGACAAATTTATCCTGGGCATAGGATTTTGGAGCTATGATGAGACACAGCCAGAAGGAAAGAAAAACAAGTGTTTTTCTAGGAACGATAAAATCCATAAGCAAATATAAAGAATGTAGAATTTAGATTATGTGGTAATGAGTGAATGGTTGAAGAGGATTAGGTTATGGGGAGGAGAAGAGAAATTCAGCTTAAATAAAATTAATTAATTGTGTCAAGTTGTTATATTTGAAATACTTAATAACAGAGGATTACCTCTTTCAAGTAAGGATCTATT
>CAZSKA010000207.1:0-7074 GCA_964607315.1 uncultured Saprospiraceae bacterium
CATATATCTCTTTCACAGTTCTTCGAGTGCGGACTATATGCAAAAAAGCAGAACAGCATAAGATCTAAGTAAGCTAGCTCCTCCGTTAGGATGAATTACACAAAATAAGTGCGTGTGTGAATCTGTTCCCAAATCAACTAGAGGATATGATCAGAATCGAACTGATGTTATATAGGTTTTGCAGACCTACCCCAATCCTAACATTCGGTACATAGCCAAGGCTAATAATTTAATAATCATTTAGAAGTTCTCACAAATGTGGCAACGGTTGGTATCGAACCAACTACCCCCAGTTCTTCACACTGGTGCTCTACCATTTGAGCTACGTTGCCAATTTGTGGAAGTGGTAGGATTCGAACCTACGAGTTTACCCAGAGGGAACAGATTTACAGTCTGCCTGCTTCAACCACTTGCATACACTTCCAGCTTTCGCATAAAAATCCCGTTTGGATTGATACATTATATCAAGCCATTCATTGATTCTGAAATATTCATAAGAACTTTACAATAAGTTTTCTAATGCGTATTTCAGTTAATACAAAATGAAGGGAATTAAGAGCGCTAAGACTCTAGAATCGGATTAAGTTTAATTATAGAATTTCATATCAAAACATTTATAAATTAGATAAATAAAAAAAGCCCTTGCGAACGAACGCAAGGGCTTTTATAAATATATCTTTTTAAAACATATCATAGAATTACCCTTGCTCGACTAGAACTAGACGAACTCAAATAATAAAAGAATATGTTATTTAATTTTTTCATTTCAACCGCAATGTTATATGTAATTATTTGTATATGCAAGTAAAAATAAAAAATTATTTGAATGAATTTTTAATAGCACGTTTTTCAAATTAGGCTACAACACACTATATATATGTTGTACGTATATTTTTTTAGTTGCATTTATAATTTTTCATGTTAACTTAGTGACACGCTTTCATACTAGATTTAATGAAAATCAGAGAAATATTAGATAAGGTTGAACACCGTCCTTGGGAGATTCCCTCTGGAAAGTGGAAGTATTATCAAGAGTGGAATAAGGCAATATTTTTGCATTATCAAGTTGATCTTGTTGAATTGCAAAAATATGTTACTAGTGAATTAGAGATTGATCTCTTTGAGGATAAAGCTTGGATCTCCATTGTAGCTTTTTCCATGGAAAGAATTAGACCAAGAAATCTACCTGCTTTTCCACTTATTTCTAACTTTCATGAAGTAAATATTAGGACTTATGTGAAGCATTTAGGAAAAACAGGAGTGTACTTCTTAAGTATAGAAGCAGGTAAAAAAATATCATGTGAGATTGCAAGGAAAGTTTCAAAACTTCCCTATAGATTCTCCAAAGTTGAAAGGTCTAAGAATGTTTTCCAATCGGAAAATTCATCATTCAATGATAGACTCCATATCCAATATTCCATTGCTAATAAAATTCAACAAAAGACCAAGTTAGACGAATGGCTAACAGAAAGGTATGCTCTTTATCAAGATTCAAATAATGTTATTAATGCATTTGAAATTCATCATGTAGAATGGCCACTTTACGATGTGAAAATTCAGCATCTTGATATAGAATATCCAAGATTTAAAAATTTGCTAAAAGATCATCCAGATAGAATTAATTATTCTAGTGGTGTAAAAGTGTTAGCTTGGAGTGGAGAATGATATTTTAAGAAAACTTTGGGCCTAAGCCCAATAAAAAAAACTCTTATTCCTAGATAATTTGTATTTTAGTAATAAATTAATCCATATGAAAAATATCTACTTCCTCGCCCTTCTCCTTATAAGTTGTCATCCAACTTATACTAATATTCAAGCTGAAAATTTTACAAGAGAACAAGTCTTTTTAAATGACCTCGACAAAAAAAGTACAGAAAATAGATGCTTTGCAAAAATGATGTTGAATGGTGTGCCCACATGGACACAAGTTATCTGCGAATTAGATATTACTCCGCATTTAATTACTCAAATACAAACAGGTTTGTTAGATCATGGGTATACTATAAATGAAAAGGAGTACAAGGAACGCAAATTTGGAAAAACAACCAAAGAAGCAATGATAGAATTTCAGATTAGTAATAACCTAGCTTATGGAGGAATTGATTGGGCTACAATAAATAGGTTAAGATTTAAAGAATAGAAAAACCGAACAATAATTCTTCATTCACGAACCACATCCAATCCTTCTCGTCAAAATCATATTTTAATACAATCTCTTCCTCTAATTACTGATTTTACATGATCGCGAAAATGTAAATCAATTAACTTCTTATGTTAAAAAGAACTAAAAGAATTTTGCTCAATCCAAATTTCCTTTAACTTTAGCTATTCAATTGCTCTTATTAATCTAAAGTTACAAATCTCATATTTTTCTTAAAATCAATTTATCAATAAACAAATTATGCAGAAGTATTTACAATTGATACTAATCACTATTATTAGTTTCGGATTACTCACACCAAGTAATGCTCAGAGAAAAAGGAAAGGAAAAGACGTTCAGAAGGAAGAGATGAAAAAAGACGGTAAGAAGAACGATTTGAGTTCTGTCTACAGCGGTCTGAAATTCAGAAGTATCGGTCCTGCCTTAATGTCGGGTCGGATAGCTGATGTTGTGATTCATCCTACTAACGAAAATACATGGTATGTAGCAGTAGCTTCAGGTGGTGTATGGAAAACGGAGAATGCTGGTACAACATGGAAATCTATATTCGATGGACAAGTAAGTTATTCTATTGGCTGCGTTACACTTGATCCTCAAAATCCAGAGATTGTATGGGTAGGAACTGGAGAGAATGTAGGTGGTAGACATATCGGCTATGGTGATGGAATATATAAGAGTGAGAATGGAGGGAAATCATGGAAAAACATGGGACTCAAAGATTCAGAGCACCTTTCTAAAATCATTATACATCCTACTAACTCGGATATCATGTGGGTAGCTTCTCAAGGTCCACTTTGGAGTAAAGGTGGAGAAAGAGGTGTGTATAAATCAACAGATGGTGGTGCTACTTGGACTAGAACGCTAGGTGACGCAGAATGGGTAGGTGCAACGGATATGTTAATTGACTCTAGAAATCCCAACGTATTATACGCAGCAACTTGGCAACGTCATCGTACGGTAGCTGGTTACTTAGGTGGTGGTCCTGGAACAGCAATTTACAAATCTACTGATGGAGGTGATAATTGGGATAAATTAAAAGGTGGTTTACCTGGAAGCAATATGGGTAAAATTGGTTTGGCAATGTCTCCTCAGCAACCGGATGTAATCTATGCCGCGATAGAGCTGGATAGAAGAACTGGAGGTGTGTATAGAAGTGATAATCAAGGAGCTACTTGGAAGAAAATGAGTGATGCAGTATCAGGTGGAACAGGTCCTCATTATTACCAAGAATTATATGCTTCACCTCATCAATTTGATGAGTTATATTTAGTGAATAATTACATGCTAGTTTCATCAGATGGAGGTAAAACTTTTAATCAGATGAATGAGCAAGAGAAGCACGTTGATAATCACGCCATAGCTTTCAAAAAAGATGATCCTAATTATATTCTTGTTGGATGTGATGGTGGTCTTTACGAAAGTTTCGACAAAACTAAAAACTGGAAATTTGTAGATAATTTACCAATCACACAGTTCTATAAAATTGCAGTTGATGATGCTGAACCTTATTATTTTGTTTACGGTGGAACACAAGATAATAATACACAAGGAGCTCCATCAAGAACAGATAATATACATGGAATTAGAAATTCAGATTGGTTCGTGGTATTAGGTGGTGACGGTCACCAACCAGCAACAGAACCTGGTAATCCTAATGTAGTATATGCGCAGTGGCAGCAAGGTAACTTGAATCGTCACGATCGTGTTTCTGGAGAAAATGTAAATATTAGACCACAACCAGCATTAGGTGAAAAGACTGAAAGATATAATTGGGATGCGCCGATCTTAGTGAGCCCACATAAACCATCTAGAATCTATCACGCTTCCCAAAGAGTTTGGAAGTCAGAAGATAGAGGTGATACTTGGGAAGTAATTTCTGGTGATTTGACTAAGAATGAAGAGAGAATTCAGCAACCTTATTACGGGAAAAAACAAAAGTGGGATAATGCATGGGATATATATGCGATGTCTAATTATAGTACGATTACTTCATTGTCAGAATCTCCTCAGCAAGAAGGATTGTTGTACGCAGGAACAGATGATGGAATTATCCAAGTGACAGAAGATGGAGGAGCGAACTGGAGAAAAGTTGAATTCGGAAGATTAGCTGGGCTACCAAGAACGGCTTTTGTTAATGATATAAAAGCGGATTTATACGATGCAAATGTAGTGTATGCAATTTTCGATAATCATAAATACGGAGATTATCAACCATATATTTACAAGAGTAGTGATAAAGGAAACACATGGCAATCGATCTCTAATAATCTTCCAGACCGTACTTTATTATGGAGAGTGGTGCAAGATCACGAGAAAAAAGAATTGATGTTTTTAGGAACGGAATATGGCGTGTATTGTACGACGAATGGCGGAGGAAAATGGACTAAGTTAAAAGGTGGAATGCCTAATATCTCAGTGAGAGATTTAGCGATCCAAAAGAGAGAGAATGACCTAGTAGCTGGAACTTTCGGAAGAGGGATTTATATCTTGGATGATTATTCGGCATTAAGAAGTTTTGATGCGGAGCAGGAAGCGCAATTGTTCGAACCTAGAGATGGAGATTGGCGTTTACCACGCAATGTTTTAGGTAGAGGAAGAAAAGCGTCTCAGGGCGATAATTTCTTTGTGGCAGACAATCCACCTAATGGAGTAGAATTTACATATTACATTAAGGAAGGAATGAAGACGAAAGAGGCGATGCGTAAGAAGCAAGAGAGGAAAATGGAGAAAGATGGACAAACAGTAGGAGTTCCTGAATGGTCTGTTTTAGAAGAAGAAATGCAAGAAATTGCTCCAGGAATGTGGATGTTTATCTCTGATAAAGACGGGAATATCATACGTAAGCTAAAAGCTAAAAATAAGAAAGGTATGAGCAGAATGGCTTGGGATTTATCAACCACTGCAACAGGTACGATTACAAAGAATAATCTGAATAGTAGAAGATCAGGAACGAGAGTGCCTCCTGGAACTTACACGGCTCAGTTGTACAAGCAAATGGACGGAAAATATACGAAAATAGGAAATGAAGTTTCTTTTGATGTAGTTCAAGCTAATGAAATGGCAATGAAAGGAAGTTCACCAGAAGAAGTGGTGGCACATTGGAAGAATGTATCAGATCTAATGAGTCAATCTGGCGATTTACGTTCAGAGATGAGAGAAACGAAAGATGCTATTATGATCATGCTTAAAGCTTATGACAAAGCGACTTCTACAGACGAAGAGTTACTTGCAGGCTTACTTGAAGCTAGAACGCAGATGTTGGCATTAGAAAAGAAAATGGGAGGAAGTAGTGCACGTGCTGAGGTAGGTGAGAAAAATGAATATCCGACAATGGGAGATTACCTGTTCCCAGCGAGTGGAAGAGGAAATACCTATGGTCCTACAAAGTCACATTTACAATATGTGGAATATGCGAGAACTATGATGAAAGATATGACTGCTACACTTGACGGAATCAAAGATTCTATAGAACCTTTTGAAAAGAAATTGGAGGCAATTGGTGCTCCGAAGATCAAAAAATAGGATACTAAGAATTAGGAAAAAGATAAGGCCTCATCTGTTAAAGATGGGGTCTTTTTTTTGTGAATAAGTCAGCAGTTGTTTAGGGCGGAACCCCTTGGGTCGCTATGTCCATGGTTCGCGATTCCGCTCATCACGCCTAGATATTACATTGAAAATATAAGGTGATTATAAAAAGATTATTTTGTTCAAGCAGATTTTGTATAAGAAAAAGCGGCGCGACAAGCCATTCCCAGCGCTTCCGCGAAGAATGAGTTTAGTGAATATCACCCCCTTCATATGTAGACGAAATCCATTTTTTTTTCTTTGACTCTAAATATGCATGTGTTTCAGCTCCCTATATATTTAGAAAAACTATAAAAAATTGGGAAAAATGGAATTGGTCTTCTTATAAAAAAGAGGCTGTTTAATTTTAAAACAACCTCTTTCAAATATCAAAATGAAATTAATATTATCATTAGCTTTATTTGAGATCATTTAGTCGCACATAGGCAATTTGCAACCCATGATAAATCTGTGCATTTAAGCTATCAAAATTTTCTTCTATAATATCTAAGTCTTCTTTAGAATCTACATAATCGATAATTTTGGCGTTTGAAACTTCTGATTCATAGATTGGAATGGAATTTAAAACTGAGTTTGATTTAGGCATATCTAAGGCGTCATTGGTAAGATAATTAGCCTCGACAAGTGCATTGCCAGAAATTTTAAAACTTATTTCGGGTTTAGATAAATCAATATTTCTCATTGCAGATGGAGGTAAACCAGCTAATGTCCATCCAGAAAAAGTGCTTCTGAACTCTTGAGGAATTGTTAATGTAACCATATCTCCTTTTTCACAAACTTTGTAAAATGATGTCAAAGTTGAATATGTCTCAGTACCCAATTTTATGTTAATAGGTTTAATATCATCAATTTGTTGCCTAACATCAAGTACCACATGATTTTTTGAAGTTTCATTATGAGTTAATACAACAGAAAATGTTATACTTTCTATTTCGGGATAAAAATTTGATGCACCTTTTGGAACCATAATTAATTTGGCTTTGGTCCAAGCTGGTGGGTTTGATAGTACATTACAATCTTTGTTTGTTTCTATATTTAAAACCTTGCTCATCAGATGATTGAATTCTGAAGATATAGTATTCTGCGATATTTTTCCTCCGTGACCTATTTCCCAAGAATAAATAGTTGGTGATTTATCCTCAAGACTTGGTGTATAGAATTGATAAATAATACCATTCTTTCTAAGTAAACCTATTTCGTCGAAATGAATAGCCAAGCTTATATTTGAATTTACTGGAACTTCATTCTTTAGTTTAATTGAAGTGATTTTTAAATCCTTTATTTTGATATTTTCCTTATCAGGTGATACGAATATGTTATCGAAATGG
>CAZSKA010000208.1:0-6981 GCA_964607315.1 uncultured Saprospiraceae bacterium
ACCCACTCTTATCTATGTTTACTCTGTTTATATGTTGGGTTCCCCCAAAGGGAATTTGGATATTGGAGGTACTATAGGGTCATATGTGGGTTTGGTGTTTTTAGTAGCTGTGTTTGTTTCTATTGGAATGTTTTCATCAACGATAACCAATAATCAGATTGTTGCTTTCGTCTTAGGAACATTTCTTTGTTTCTTTATTTACTGGATTTTCTATTATATCAGTAAAATGCCTGTATTTGTTGGAGGATTAGATGATGCTATAGAAAAGATGGGAATTGCTTATCATTTTGAATCAATATCAAGAGGAGTAATTGATACTCGAAATGTAGTATATTTTTTAAGCTTGATAGTGTTTTTCTTGTTTGCGAGTTTAAGTGCTTTAAAGATAAATAGATCCTAATGAAGAACGCTCAAAATTACATACAGCTAGCTATTTTATTAGGCATCCTAATAGTAGTTAATATCATCGCTCAACGTGTTTATACTTATATTGATTTAACAGAAGATAAACGATATACTTTAACTGAGCCAACAGAAGATTTACTTGATAATTTAGACGATAATTACTTTGTTTCAGTTTATTTAGATGGAACATTTCCTGCTAGTATAAAGCGATTCAGAGATAGGGTAGAACAAGTGTTAAGAGAATTCCAAGGAGAGTCAAGTTTTATTAGTTACGAATTTACAGATCCTATAGGAGGAACTCCTGAGGAAAATAAATTGATGGAAAAGAATTTAGTGGATAGACGTTTATTTCCTACTACTATTAACTACTTTGACGGGGAAGAAAATATAACAAAGCCAATTTTTCCATATGCGGTTTTTAAGTATTATAATAAAGAGGTTATTGTTAATTTACTAGATATAGAAGGTGTTGCAAATTATGATGATCAAACACTTCACGCAGCAGAGGGCTTGCTAGAATATAAATTCGCAAATGCCATACAAAAGCTTCAATTAAAAGAAAGGCCAATTATAGCTTTTACTGAAGGGAATGGAGAATTCTCAACATTACAAATAGGTGCTTTACAAAGTGAACTTAGTAAATATTACAACCCAGTTCGGATCAACTTGGATAGTGTGTATAGCATGACAAATGTAATGGAGCTTCTTATAGTTGCGGCTCCAAAAGATGCTATAAGTCCAAGAAATCAATTCATGTTAGACCAATATATAATGAATGGTGGTAAGGTGATTTGGTTAGTAGAAACCATGGACATACGATTAGATAGTATAGCCTTTGGAAGGGATTATGTTCCTCCACTGAACCAAACTGGTTTAGATGGTTTGTTTTTCAAATATGGTTTTAAGGTTTTAAATAATACTATTCTAGATTTAGAAAGTACAAGTATTCCACAGGTAGTAGGTTCGGCAGGAGGAAAGCCACAGATGAATATGTTTAAATATTATTATCATCCATTAATTCAGAGCACTTCTGAGCATCCGATAGTTAAGAATATAGATAGGGTCAACATGTTTTTCCCATCTACCATAGATACAGTTATCACGCAAACCAATATTCAGAAAGAATTTTTATTGAGTTCCAGTCCTTACAGTAGATATCAGTTAGCGCCATTGGATTTGAATTTTAGAATGTTAGGAATAAAACCTCAAGTAAATAAATTTAATAAAGGAAATCAGCCGGTTGCTCTCTTATTAGAAGGAGAATTTGAAAGTGCATTTAAAAACAGACTAACAGCTGAGCAAAATGCTGCCTTACAGCAGGTTGGTTCAAAATTTTTGGACGTAAGTCCGCAAACAAAAATGCTGGTAATTTCAGACGGAGAATTTATCAAAAATCAGTATGATACTTCCAATGGAAATATCTCACCTATAGGATATAACAAATGGGAACGTAAAATCTATAGAGGTAACAAAGAATTAATGCTTAATGCCATAGAGTATATGTTAGATGAAAACGGAATATTGGCTTCACGAGCAAAAGAGTATAAATTGCGACTTCTTGACAAAGTTCAGACATCAGAACGCAAATTTTATTGGCAAAGCCTTAATATTGTATTTCCGCTAGTCGTATTAGCATTATTCGGTGTTGTATTTTATTTTATGCGAAGAAGGCGGTATTCAAAATAACAGTAAATGAAGAGGACATTAATATTGTTAGGAATGCTAGTATTGGCATTAGGTATCTATTTTGCAGTTTCAAGGGAACGAGTTGATGATAAAGTAGAGGCAATTATGAAAGAGCGAAATTTTGCCATAGAGGAGGATGAAATAGTAAAAGTGACCATTACTTCAAAAGATGGGAAACTAAATACAATTACTAGAGATGAGGATTTATGGTTGGTGAATGGTAAGCGTATGAATAATAATCAAGTATTCTTGCTAACTGAGGCACTTACTCGAATAAAAATGGAAAGTATTCCTCCACAAAAAGCCAATGAAAATATAATAAAAACGATAGGTCGAATTGGTATTTTAGTTAGAGTCTATGGTAAAAACGACGAAATTCTAAGATCTTATTATGTAGGTGGCGTGCCTCAAAGTGAACGAGGAACATATTATCTAATGGAAGGTTATACTCAACCTTATTTGATGCAGATACCAGGGATGGAAGGCTCTACTAGAGGGCGATTTGTGAAAAGAGATACAGATTGGTTAGATAGAGCTATGTTTAGATATCCCAAAAAAGATATTAAATATATCTCGCTGAAGTATCCGAAGAGTAAGAATAGTTCATTTCAGTTAGAGAAAAAAGGAGGTTCGTTTGAGGTAAAACCTTTGTTTAATTTTACGCCTAAAATTGATAAAGAAATAAATCAAAGGTCAACAGAAGATTATATGGAAGGCTATTATAAAGGCTTTTTTACTGAGGCATTTGTAAATGATTTTTTCTTGAAAGATTCTGTTATCACTCATATGACACCGTTTTTGGAAATGCGCATAGTAAATGAGCAGTCTGATACAACTTCATTGGATTTGTATAATTATAATGAAATATTTAATACAGATGGAGATGCATTAGGCCCTGGAGATATTAGTAGACTTGTTGAACGATATTATGTGAACGTCAATAAAGGCGAATCATTTATGTTAACTCAGCATGTATTAGCTAAAAAGTACCTTTGGGCTTACGACTATTTTTTCAAGTAGTTGTACATTTAGGACATGAAACGCATATTGCTATTTGCATCAATTATAGTTTTTATATTTTCTTTTTCGCCGGATTGGGGATTCTTTGGTCATAGAACCATCAATGAATATGCATGCTACACCTTGCCTCAAAGGCTTTTTGCATTTTATAAACCACATATTCAATACGTCAGAGAACATGCGGTTGATCCAGATATGCGTCGTTTTGCATTGAAAAAAGAAGCGGGAAGGCATTACATAGACATAGATTATTGGGGAGAACCTCCTTTTGATAACCTTCCTAGATCTTGGGCACCTGCTTTTAATAAAATGCTTGTGGTAAAATATGAAAATTCTGCAGGTGATACGTTACTCATAAAAGAATGCAGGACTGAAGGTAATAGTCAAATGGATTCTATATTTTATGACAAGATATTGAAAGATTATTTTAGTGATGATTGGCAATATACATGTGAAGATATAAAGGCAGCTTTTCCAGAAATTAATGATTGCACTAATGCTATAGTTCATGATTCATTAACTGACTATGGTATTTTGCCTTATAATCTGGTTTACACCTATAATCGATTAGTAAATGCGTACGACAGAAAAGATGTAAAAGGAATTCTTAGACACGCATCAGATTTAGGTCATTATGTAGGGGATGCACATGTTCCACTACACACTACGATAAATTATAATGGTCAGTTAACAGATCAAGTTGGAATTCATGCTTTTTGGGAAAGTCGATTGCCTGAATTATTTGCATTAGAAGAATACGACTTCATGGTGGGGCAAGCTTCATATATACTTGACATAGAAAAGTATTCCTGGAATATTATTTTAGACACACATACGTATTTAGATAGTGTTTTGCTTATAGAAAAGAGATTGCGAGAAACCTATCCTTCAGATTTGCAAAATTGCTATGAACAGAGATTAGAACGTACAGTTAGGGTAGAGTGTAAGGAGTTTGCGAAGGCATATCATGACGCTTTAGATGGAATGGTAGAACAGCAGATGCTGAAATCAATTGTTGCATTAGGTAATATATGGTATTCAGCTTGGATTGATGCGGGACAGCCAACTTTAACAGATATAGATCCATTCTCGATTGAAGTAGATACCTCGAAAATCGAATTAGATTATCAAAACGAAATTCATCATTAAAATATATGTCACAAAGTAAGAACAACTCCTTGTTCACAGTATTAAAAGGAGGATTTATGGGAATTGCGGAAGTAATTCCAGGAGTGTCAGGAGGAACTATTGCATTCATTACAGGAATCTATGAGCGATTAATTAATTCTATCAAGTCATTTGATTTAGAAGCAGTAAAATTGTTGACTTCATTTAAATTGAAAGAATTATTTAAAAAGATAGATGGAAAATTTCTGGTGTTACTTGCATTAGGAATGTTCTTAGGAATAGTCATAGGGGTTCTTGGTGTAGGATATTTGTTAGAGAATTTTCCAGCTCCTGTGTGGAGTTTTTTCTTTGGGCTAATAATTGCTTCGTCTATCTATATAGGTAAGCAGATTACTAAATGGAATGTTCAAGTCGTATTATTCATATTAATAGGATTTGCAGTAGCTTTTGGGATTACATATTTAAGTCCTGCAGAAGGTAGTGGAAATTTACTATGGGTGTTTGTTTGTGGGTGTATAGCTATATCTGCATTGATTTTGCCTGGAGTAAGTGGAAGTTTTATTCTGTTATTATTAGGAATGTACACGGTAGTTCGTGAAGCAGCTGAGGTAGTACTTAAAGAACAAGAGTTAAGTAGTTTTATATTATTATTGGCCTTTATAGCTGGATGTATAGTTGGCTTGTTAAGCTTTGCCAGAGTAATGTCTTATGCATTTAAGCATCATAGAAATAATACATTAGCCTTGTTAACGGGTTTTATGGTAGGTGCATTAAGAAAGATTTGGCCATGGAGGAATGTAGAGACTTATTTAGATAAGGAGACTAAGGAAATAGTTGAATTTACGGGAAGTGTTAGTAGTTTGCCTGAAGAGATTCAAATATTGACTGAAGAGCTAGTCATGCCAAGTGCATATAAAGGAGAACCATATGTGATAATAACGATAGTATGTATGGTAGCCGGTTTTGTTATATTAATGGGATTTACTTCATTAGATAAGAAGAAAGGCTAGGTTAGAAGGAGATTCTGGAACTGCTAATATGAAAGGATTTTAAGCGCAAATCTTTCTAAATAATTCCTGCGTGTTTAACTCAAACTTAGAATATTAATCTTCAAAATATTTCTGCCTTGTAGAATGACTTTTCACTTTCCAAATCTATTACCTCATTCTAATCTTAAATTGGTATACTATCTACAAAGCCAAAAAAAAAGCTACTTCTTAAATGAAGTAGCTTTTTTTATCTTTTATAGATTTACTATCTAATTTTTAGCGTTTTGTGATACTTTGAATTTCCGAATTCATCTGTAACTTTTACAAAATATATGCCTGGAACCAAGTTCGCTTGGTTTTGTATTTGTATGATGTTTTCTCCCGAATTCAAATTGGTAATAATAGGAGCAATAACTGGTTGGCCTATATTTGAAATAAGATCTATTCTAATTTCACTAAAGCTTTTTGATTCTATTGCAAGAGCAAAATCTAAACTCCAAGGGTTAGGATAAGAGTTAATGCTTGATATAAACAAATCAATATCCTCTGTGGATGTTGGACAGAAAGATTCAAATACAATATTGTTCCTGTATGAACTCGTATCAAAAGGACAAACACCTCTTACTTCAAATTCATATTCTGTACATTCATCCAAATTCCCTAAAGTTATCTCTGTGTCAATTGACGCTAATTCTTCCCACTCTTCATCTGACTCACTTGTCTTTTTGAATCTTACATTGTAAGCATCTGCTCTTTCTAACTCTTCCCAAACAAAATCAGCACCATCAGGAGTGACTTCAACTAAGAATGCCTCAAATGGTATATCACATGGATTTTCAATTATTATGCAATATTCTTCAACTTCTCCTGAAAATGATGTTGTGTTTTCTTCACAAGGCGCTACAGTGTCATCAAATGCTGAAGCAACTACAAGTCTTAGTCTGTTTACCCCAAATAAAGCAGATTCTGGAATTGTAAAACTTCCAGATTCAATAAGAGAGCCGTCTTCGAACAATAATTCTAAAGCCATCTCGTCATCATCGTACATTAGATTCCTGTTATAATCTATAAATAAACCTAGAAGTGGGTCTCCAAATGCAGATGGTGCAATTTCTACTGTCACTTCAACTAACTCACCTGGTTGATATCTTCTTTCTAAACTACCCCTAAAATCCTGATAACCATCATTGTCTTCTTCAAAAGTAGAAGTGTTTGTTATATCATTTATTGTAAAGCTAGTTATGTGTATAGAGTTAGGGAATAATATAGGAAGCTGGCAATACTCTTCTTGAAAACATGTGTTACAGTTAGGAACCATACGGAAAATTGAAGAGAAATCGCTTTCTAATGAATCACAGATAGTTCTTACTCTGAAATCATGTTCAACACATCTCTCCAAGTCTAATACACTAAAAGAAGATTCAAATTGAGGAATGTCAACAGTAGTCCAAGGAAATGTTCCCGTTTCTCTATACTGAAGAACATGTCCAGTTGCATTTGTTTTTGGAATCCAATTTATAATTAAACTTTCTTCCTCCCATAAGACAGAAGGCGCCTCACATTGCGCGTTTGCAAAACCTCCGTAACCTAATAATATCGTAAGTATAAATAAAATTCTTTTCATTAATTCTTTTATGTTTAGAGAAGGTGAAATCTCTTTTAAATAATTAATATGTTGCAATATAATACTTTTATATCTGTCACAATATATTGAAAGCACTAATTTATGATTTTCGTGCATAGACTAAAGCGT
>CAZSKA010000209.1:0-6938 GCA_964607315.1 uncultured Saprospiraceae bacterium
GAACCCCTTTCTACAAATACTCAGTTAATTGCTGCAGATGTTGATAATAATCAAAAAATTAATGGTATAGATATTATCCAACTAAGAAAATTACTTCTTGGTCATATAAGTGAATTTAGTAATCACATGAGTTGGGTAGCTTATCCAGCTGATTTTGATATTGAATCTTTAAATGATCCTTATAATTACCCTATTCATATTAACTTCAGTCAAGCTGATAACTTCGATTTTACAACAATTAAGGTTGGTGATGTGAATAATTCACATTCTGAAGGCGTTCAAGAAACTAACTTAGCTCAAACTAGATCGAGTTTTGTAATTGAATATGATGAAGAATATATAGATGGAGAAAAAGTATTCACTTTATATGCAGACGTTTCTGATTTGGTTGGACTTGAATGGAACATCGAAGATGTGAATTTATCGTTGACTTCTGAATTATTTGGAATAGATGAATCCCATATGAATGTTTCTGAAAATAATACGAGATTAATATGGACAGATATTCATTCGCTGAATGGAATTAATGAGATTATGCAAATAAGAGGTATTGAATCCATGAATCGTTTAGTATCTGATATTAATACTCTATATGCATTTACTGGAAAAACGGAGAATACAACACAAAACAATATTGTATTCAAAGCTAGAAGTGTAGAACTAGATGAAACTTCAGTATCTATTTATCCTAACCCATTTAGTGAAATTACAAATATTGAGCTTACTAACTTCAATACAGACGAAGTACAGTTGAAGATTTTCACTCTTGACGGGAAACAAGTTTATAAAGGTACATTTAGAGATCAATCTACTATATTGTTAGAAGGAACAATATTACCTGCTACTGGAGTTTATCATGTTGAAATATCTGACAACACCCAAACTATAAGAAAAAAGCTAATTAAAATAAATTAACTTTCGTTCTAAACTAAATGCAAGAGCCTTTCATTAATTTGGAAGGCTCTTACTATTTGTAACAATATCAAAAATCAAGTTCCAAGTTTTTAAAATTTAAATGGTATAAGTTCTAGTTTTTGATAGTAATGCCTCTTTTTTTCAGAAAATAAAAACCAACTTTCATTCTCCATATTCTAATATGACCTTAGTATTAGGATTTATAAGAATGTTTTTTTTGGTACACGTTTTGCATTATAAGTATTGTATGAAGTTAGAATTGAGTTTCAGGCAAACTCTTTTTTAACGTAAAATTCAGTAAATCAATATTTTATATGAAACATTGCCAAACAATTAACCCGAAGGTAAAACTTGCGAAATCTTTCAAAAATGAAGGTTCGTGGGTGAAATTCCTGTTTAGTGTATTATTTTTTACACTTTTTTTAAGTACATCTTTTGCTCAGTCAATTGATGGATGTACAGGAACTATTTTTGACTCTGGTGGAGCAGCAGCAGATTACTCCAATGATGATCTTATAACAGAAACTTATTGTTCTGATATGGGGAATCAAATTTTAATCACATTTACATCTTTCGATATTGAAGAAAACTTCGATTTTCTTTTCATTTATGATGGAATGGATGATACCGCTCCTATCTTAGGGGTGTTCACAGGTACAGTGTCTCCTGGAAGCGTTGTATCGAGTTCAGGATGTTTAACGTTTGTTTTTGATGCTGATGGTACAGGTACAGCACCTGGATATGAAGCAATGATTTCTTGTGTTGAAGATTGTGATGTATCTGTTGATGATATTATAGTAACTTCAGCTACTTGTATGAATAACGATGGAGCCATCGACATAACTGCAAGTGGAGGTCAAGGTGTTATTGAATATTCAATTGATGGAGGACTTACGTTTAGTTCAGCATCGAGTTTTACAAATCTTATGCCTGGACAATATAGTGTACAAGCTAGATATGATAATGGGACTTGTGCGACTACCCAAGAGATTGTTTTACTTGGTTCAGGTTGTGTTGAAATATGTGGCAACGGAATTGATGATGACATGGACGGTGATATAGATATGGTAGGATGTGAAAATACTATTATAGGATGTTCAGGAACATTTACTGATGATAACACTCTCCCTGGAGGAAACTATGATTTTAATCAAGACACCATTTATACGTTCTGTTCGGATAATGATGGACAAATAGAAATGATATTTACTTTATTTGAATTAAGTCAACAACCACCAATAGATACGCTTTTTGTATACGATGGACCAAATACAGATGCTCCTTTAATAGGTGCTTTTGTTGGACAAAGTGGTGTGACAAACGACCAGTTTAGAGCTAGATCATATTTTAGAAGTACAGGAACATGCTTGACTTTTAGATTTTTCTCAGGTGCATTTGGAACAAGCCAAGGATGGGAAGCAACTTATTCGTGTATTGATCCAGTAACTGAATTTGGTACTGAAATATGTGGAAATGGTATTGATGATGATGGTGATGGAATGATTGATGATCAAGATCCAGATTGTCCGGTAGCTTTAGCTGATGTAGAATGTCAACAAGGATTTGAATATTTTGTTCCACCTGTATGGCAAATGGCAGGTGTACCTGAAGATTTTTCTAGCCCATCTCTATTATGTATAAGTACATCTTTCCCAGAAGCTTCTGTCAATATTACAACGGCAGACGGATCTTATGTTAGAGATTTAAATATTGTAGCAGGTTCTACAGATACGGTTTCTTTAGACGATTCATTCATGTTGTTGACTACTCCTAACAATAATACGGTAGAAGATAATAGAGGATTAATCGTAACTAGTGACTTTCCTATCCAAGTACTTTATATTCTGGATGCAGATCTAAATAAAAATCTTGTTACTATAAAAGAATTTGAAGCTCAAGGTAGAAGTTTTAGAGTTGGTTCTCAAACTAGAACATTGATACAATCTTCAGCAGGAATTGCAAGAGAAGAACATCACTTTATTTCTGTGATGGCAACTGAAGATAATACAAATATTACGATTACTACTACTCATGTTATTCAAGGAGCAACTTCGCCAGTAATGATTAACTTAGATAGAGGTGAATCTTACCTCGTTATTAATGATGATTTTAATGTTTCTTTGACTGGAGCTCTTGTTACTTCTGATAAAGATATTGTTGTTTCAAGTGGATCTCAACATACATCTGCAACTGGAGTGACTGAAGATGATGGTGGTGTTGATCAAGTTGTTCCCGTTAGAAATATTGGTACTGAATATGTTTTAGTAAGAGGAGATGTATTCCCTATTCAAGATTATGGTATAGTTGTCGCAACTGAAAATAATACGGTTGTTTCTGTTGATGGAACAACTATTGCAACAATAAATGCAGGTGACTTTGTAGAAGTTAATGCTCAAGGAGCTTTAGGAAATGGTACGTTAATCCAAGGTTCTAAACCGATTTACGTTTATCATGTTTCTGGATTAAGTCTCGGAGAAGTTGGTATGGCACTTTTAGCACCAATTGGACAGTGTAGAGGAGACCTTTCTGCTTCTTTTGCTAGAGCGGATGCTGGTTCTCCTGTTCCAGATGAATACGCTGTAAATATAGTAATTGAAGATGCTGGTCTTGCAACTTTAACATTAAATGGTGTTCTGGTAAATTCTTTACCTACAACAACTGTAACTCCTATTGCTAGTTTACCTGGATTTTCTACAGTCTCTATTAGAAATGATGATATTGCGGTAGAAAATTTAATAGAATCTGCTAGTTTCTTTAATGCGTCTGTATTATTAGGAAATCCAATCAATACAGGATCTTATGGCGCAATTACTAGTTTCAGTGAAAGAGTAAATATTCTAGATCCTGATCAAGGTGAATCTGTAGAATTCTATGTGTTAGATACAATTTGTCAAGATTCAAGTATTTCACACACATTAAATGTACTTTCTTGTGGTAATACTGATAAAATTAGAGAAATTGAACAAGGTACTCTTGGTACTGCAACAGTAACTGGTGATTTATCATTTGATTATGTTTCTAATGGTACTGCTGGTTCTGATTTAATTTCTGTAACTGTAATAAATGACTTCGGTGTTCAATCAACAGTATGTATTTCAATTTTTATTGATACAGTATTTGTTGAATTTGTTCCTAGGGATACTGCTATATGTAATGGTGATATGATTGTTCTTGCTTTGGATTCAATAAGAGGAGAAGCTCCTTTTATTTATAACTGGTCTACAGGCGAAACAACTCCTACTATTAGTGTTTCTCCTACAGCTACAACAACATATGGTCTAACAGTACAAGATGCTCTAGGGTGTATAGGTAGTGATACTGTACGTGTTGAAGTGATAGAAAATATACTTTCTGATGCTGGTGCCGATCAAGAGATTTGTTCAGTTGATATTGCTACTTTAGCTGGTAATTTACCAACTGGCTTTACTGGAATGTGGTCTGGTGGTGCAGGTGTCTTCTCTGACCTTACAAGTCCAACTTCCACATATACTCCAGATGCATCTGAAATTGATGCAACTGTAGAATTGATTTGGACAATAAGTGGAGTCGCAAATGCACTGTGTTTTGTGCCTATGGATACTATGGATTTAACTATTACTAATAGTTTAACTGTAGAAGCAGGTGACGAATCATATATTTGTGAAGGATTTGATTTTGATCTTTCTTTATTGAATTCTTCTATTAATACTACAGCTCCTATAACAGCTTTCTATTCAACTTCTGGTGATGGAACTTTCCTTCCTAATGGAACAGCTTCTGAGGAATTTGGAGTAGCAACATTCTATGTTCCTGGCCCTAACGATATATTAAATGGTCAAGTAATATTAACTCTTGCAACTGCAGGTGGTGGTACTGATATGTGTGCAATAGGAAGTGATGATGTAATTCTTAATATTCAAGGTACTCCTGCTTTAGTATGTAACGATAATCTGAATATCTCTGTAAATAGTAGCTGTGAAGTTACATTGAACGCTGATATCCTAATTGAAGATCCTATAGAACCTGAAGATTTCTATATCATTACTTTGAAAGATGAATTTGGAAACGATATTCCTTCTATGACTTTAAATAGTAGCTTTATCGGTCAAACAATCGAATTCTCTGTTGAATATCTTTGTGGTGGAAATAGCTGCTGGGGATTCATAACTATTGAAGATAAGCAAATTCCAGATCTAGAACCTGGTTCTTCAGTTGTTGATTGTAGATTTTCTACTGATCCTACAGTTGCAACGTTACCAATTCCTGCAGGAGTTTTTGCTACACAAAGTGGCGATATGTTCTTCCTTGATAATTTTGACAATTGTAGTTCTACAACTTTGACTTACGAAGATGAAGTAATTGATAATGGCTGTGGAGCTGCATTTGAAACTACGATTTTTAGAACATATACTGCAACGGATGCTTCTGGAAATTCAACAACTGCTGTTGATACTATAAATGTTGAAAGAATTACTTTAGCTGATGTAGATCTACCTAGAAATTTCGATGATATAGATTTACCGTCACTTTCTTGTAGCGGTGATTTTGAAACACTTGATAATGGTAATCCATCTCCAAGTGTAACGGGTTCACCTGATGCAGGATTATGTAGTAACTTCGAGGCTACTTTCTCTGATCTTGAATTTGACATGTGTGGTGGAACATTCAAAGTAGTTAGAGAATGGATCATTTATGATTGGTGTACTGGAGAATCAATTGAATTCTTCCAAACAATCAAAATTACTGATATGCAGGTGCCAACTGCTAGTTGTCCTGCAAATATTACTGTTTCTACTGATGATAATAATTGTGCATCTGGTATTGTTATTCTTGAACAACCAGAAGCTGAAGATAACTGTAGTAGTGTAACTATTGAAGCGAGAGCATATGATCCTGATGGAAATCTAATCATTGTTACTTCTCAAGGACAAAGTTTATTTGTTGCAGATCTTCCTTTAGGTATAACTACTATAGAATATGAAATTTCTGATGAGTGTGGTTTAATCAATGACGCTTGCTCTTATACAATAACTGTTATTGATAATGTACCTCCTACACCTGTATGTGAATCTAAAACGAAAGTGGCAATCAATAATGTTGGTACTGCTAGAGTTTATGCGATTTCGCTTGATGATGGATCTCATGATAATTGTGAGATAGAAAGTATTACAGTTGCTAAAATGACCGATGCATGCGGGTTTGGTTCAAATGTATTTGGTGACTTTGTGGATTTCTGTTGTAATGAAATTGGTGAGCCTGTAATGGTAGCTCTTAGAGTAAGAGATATCTTCGGTAACGAAAACTTTTGTATGGTAGAAGTTGAATTAGAGGATAAAATTACTCCTTTAATTGAAGCTCCTGATGATATTACTATTTCTTGTACTACGGATTTCGATGAAGATGATTTAAGTCAATTCGGTGTGGTGGCAACTTCAACAACAAATCAAAATCCTGGTGATGGTATCGCTTTTGATAACTGTAATGTATCAATAACGGAACAAGTACAGATAGATATCGATTGTGGTGTAGGTGAGATTAGGAGAACTTTTACTGCTGAAGATGATTTCGGTTTAAAAGTAAGTGATATTCAAATTATTACTATAACTAATTTTGATCCTTTTAACGCGGGTGATATCATTTATCCATCAAACGTTACTCAAAATGGATGTATGAATCTTGATACTGATCCTAGTGTAACTGGATACCCAACTATCTTAAATGAAGCTTGTGCTAATGTAGTTGTAAACTTTGAGGATAAAACATTTGAAACTGTTGATTCTGCTTGTGTTTTAATCGTAAGAACTTGGAAAGTTATTGACATGTGTCAATTTAATGCAAATACTGGAGAAGGATACTTTGAGGGAACTCAAACAATCCGATTAAATAATAACGTTGCACCTACTATTTTATCTGCTTGTCAAGATACTGTTCTTTGTTCTTTCGGAGAATGTGGAGGAGTTGTTTTCTTAAATTTTGAAGCAGAAGATGATTGTACAGATGAATCTCTATTGAATTATAGATATTATATAGATACTGATGGTGAC
>CAZSKA010000210.1:0-6913 GCA_964607315.1 uncultured Saprospiraceae bacterium
CTATTCTAAAAGATAAATTTTAAAGGTAGTCTCGTTTTGAGATTGCCTTTTTTTATTATTTTTATTCCATGAATTATAAAGCAGACTCTCCAGAAGATTATATCAGTCAATTACCAGATGAAAGAAAAGAAGCTGTTACACGTATTTATAATATTTTTAAAAGTGTAATGCCAAAAGGTTTCGAGTATAAACTAAATTATGGAATGCCTTCTGTAGTCATTCCTCACAGCATGTATGAAGGTGGTTACCACTGTAGTCCTGAGCTTCCAGTCCCATTCGCAAGTGTTGCATCTCAGAAAAATTTCGTTGCCTTATATCACTCAGGTGTTTATGCCAATCCAGAAATCTACGATTGGTTTGTGTCTGAATACCCTAAGCATTGCAAAAGAAAACTAGATATGGGTAAAAGCTGCATTCGTTTCAAGAAAATGGAAGATATCCCATATGATCTTATAGAAGAACTAATGAAGAAAATGACGCCTGAAGATTATATAAACATCTACAAGCAACATGATCCACGTCAGAAGTAACAATAGAATAAATCAGTTCTGAAATAAAGCTGATATTATATTAAAACCAACCCATTGCATTAATCATCAGTCGTGGCAGTGGTTTACGCGCTCGCTTTCTTAATTTGATTGACCAGCCAAGTTTCTCTACTATAGGCACTTCATATGTTTCCACAAATTCTATTAAAGTACCATCGGGATCTTCAACATAAGCAAATCTTCCCGCAGCATTACCCATTTCGAAATCCCCACTATCAACTGTAAATTCATATCCTTTCTTTGAGGAATACTCCTTTAGCTCATCCATATTATTGACATCGTAACACAGATGTATATAGCCCAAGTCTCCCCATAACCTTCCCTCAAAACTTTTCTTAGCATCAAAATCAATTCGCTGAATTAATTCTAATTGAACTTTACCAAACAACTCACTAAATGCCCCATTCCTTTCATCGGAATGCGTCAATATAACACGTCTATATTTGGGCTCCGACCCATCAGAAACTAACGCATTAAAGTCATTAAAGGAGTCAGTAGTATCACTCAAAACGACATCATATTTCAGAACATTTTGATAAAACTTCAGACTTTCATCCATATTACTTACACCTATCACAGCTCCACAAACACCACCAGTACTAGACTTCTTCTTTTTAAACCAAGAATCATACGCTAAAACTTCTATGATATTTCCTAATAGATCTTTTGTATAAAAATGTTTTTGACCTGCTGGATTTATGCTAATGTCAGTAAGAAAATCATTTGATTTCATCGCATTATGAGAAGCTTCTATATCCCAAGACTTAAAGCACGAAGCTAAAATTCCATAATCTCCCCATGCAATAGCATCTTTGGGCGGAACAGCCTTACGTCCTGTATATTGCCATATTTCCACTCCACCACCACCATTCAGATTCAATGCAAGAATAGCATGTCTCTTTCTAGGAATTCCACCTGTATAAGGCAACATCAATGAAGCTTCAGCAGCCTCGTCGAATACCTGCACATTGGTTCCAAGATGTTTATTGTACCAATCATATGTTCCGTAAACATCGTTATTTCCAACACCGATCTGCTGGATACCATTAATATAGTAAGCCATAGTTTAAGCTAATTGCTTCTGATAAACATGATTTTCTAGCTTCACTTTCACCTCTTTAAAAGCCTCTATAGTTTCATGAATATCATCTGCATTATGAACTGCTGTAGGAATAAGACGTAGTAAAATTAGTCCTTTAGGAATAACTGGATACACAACAATAGAACAGAAAATACTGTGATTATCACGTAAATCTTTTACTAAAACCATTGCCTCTTCTACACTACCATGCATATATACAGGAGTCACACAAGAATTAGTATTTCCTATGTCAAAACCCGCTTCTACAAGTCCCTTCTGCAACATATTTACATTCTCCCAAAGTTTATCTTTTCTACTAGTAGATGCCATGATCTCCTTCAGTCTATAAAGCGCTCCACCTACTACGATGCTAGGAAGAGACTTAGCAAAAATCTGAGAACGCATATTGTATTTAATGTACTTCACAACATTTTTATCTCCTGAAATAAATGCACCGATACTTCCCATTGCCTTAGCAAAAGTGGCAAAATATACATCTATTTCATCTTGAATGCCTTGTTCCGTTCCTGCTCCACTTCCATCATGACCTAAAGTTCCAAATCCATGTGCATCATCCACCATCAATCTAAAATTATATTCAGATTTCAAAGCAACAATCTCTTTCAACTTACCTTGATCTCCTCGCATTCCAAATACACCTTCACTTATAACCAAAATTCCTCCTCCTGTATCTTTAGCTACTTCAGTTGCTGTCTTTAATTGCTTTTCTAAACTTGCAATATCATTATGTTGAAAAACAAATCGCTTTCCAGAATGCATACGCACACCATCAACTATACAAGCATGACAACCAGCATCATAAACAACCACATCTCTCCTACTCAATAAACTATCGATAGCTGACATGATTCCTTGATAACCAAAGTTCAACAATACAGAATCTTCCTTTCTGACAAATGTAGATAATTCGTTTTCTAATTCTCTATGCATAGAGGTATTTCCCGACATCATACGAGATCCCATAGGATATGCAATCCCAAATTTCTCGCCCATTGCTGTATCTACCTTTCTTACTTCAGGATCATTCGCTAGGCCCAGATAGTTATTTACCGACCATACGATGACTTCTTTCCCTTGGAAATGCATACGATTACTTAATTCACCTTCAAGTTCTGGAAAAATATAGTAACCTTCTGCTTGATCAGCATACCTTCCAAGAGGTCCCATGTCCTCATCTATTCTTTGAAAAATGTCTTTCATTCTATTTAACTTTACTTCGTTTTATTACTTTATAAAAAAGGCGTGGAAAATTATTATGCAAAAATACACCAAATTTTGTTTCTTTCCACCTACCAATATATATGGTA
This sequence comes from uncultured Saprospiraceae bacterium, assembly GCA_964607315.1. GTDB lineage: Bacteria > Bacteroidota > Bacteroidia > Chitinophagales > Saprospiraceae > JAHDFB01. The sequence continues at coordinate 2,958 of CAZSKA010000210.1, forward strand.
TGTTTGCTTTTAGCAACTGCATGAAGCAGAATTTCAACCATTTTATCAACTTGCATGCCATTTGCCTGACCTGGATCAAGTTTTCCGTATTGTTTTCCGTTACCAGTTACAGCGTTTTTTGAAATATCAGTTTGGATAAAACCAGGACATGCAATCGTTATATTTATCGCTTCTTCCTCTAATCTCAATGCCTCAAAATAGCCATGAAGTGCATGCTTTGATGCGCTATAACTAGATCGAAAAGGAACTCCAAAAACACCTGTTAATGAACTCATTACAACAATATGCCCTTTGTTTTTCACTAAGTGTGGCAGTAAAAATGAACTGATTTTTACATGACCAAAGAAATTCACTTCCAGTACTTTTCGCACAGTCACCATATCTGTTTCACTCACCAATGAACGTTGGGAAATTCCAGCATTCAGGAATAAGACATCCACTTTTTTAAGTACTTCAAGATTATTTCGTAAAATTTGATCGACTTCGTCTTTATTTGCAAGATCGAAAGGAATAATAGTGTAAGGGATAGATAACTTAGAGGCAAGCTCTTCTAGTTTTTCTACTTTACGTCCACTGAGAATGACATGATTTATTACAGAATCAAGCTGACGGACGATAGCCTCCCCTATTCCAGAACTTGCACCTGAAATCCATGCTGTTTTTCCTTCAAAATATGATTGAACTCGCTTGATTCTTTATTATTTTTGTGATTTTAAAAGCTCACCAATAATCCAAGTTCAAAGATGCAAGTAAATGACGTATTCCTACCTATTTTATGGCAAAAATTCTTGGGAAAGGAATTATCAGAGACCGCCCATGAATTGTTGGGTCAACTATATCAACCAAATACACTTTGTTATCCTCCGAAAAGTCACATTTTTAAAGCTTTTGAACTATGTCCTCCGAATAATGTGAAAGCCATTATTTTAGGTCAGGATCCTTATCATAATCAAGGTCAGGCTATGGGATTATCGTTCTCTGTTCCTTTAGGTGCAAAAATTCCGCCGTCATTAAGAAGGATTTTTAAAGAATTGATGCTTGATACAGGACAGGACTTTCCCTTTTCGGGAGATCTAACGAAATGGGCAAAAGAAGGTGTCTTATTACTAAATGCTATGTTATCGGTGGAACATAATAAACCGGGTAGTCATAGTAAAAGTGGCTGGCAAGATTTTACAGATGGAGTCATTGCTAAGATAAGCTCGGAAATGGATCATAAAGTTTTTCTTTTTTGGGGGGCTTTCGCCCAAAAAAAAGAGAAATTTGTAGATATTGAAAAGCATAGAGTTTTAAAGGCTGCCCATCCTTCTCCGCTTGCAGGAAATAAATTCGCTGGATGTGCACATTTCACTAAAACTAATGCATATTTGAAGAAGCATAATCAAAAAACAATAGAATGGAAGCTAAACTAAATCGAATGATACAAGTTGGTGCCTTTTTAGCAGGTATCGCTGTGATGTTTGGGGCGATGGGAGCACATCTACTCCAGAATTACTTAACGGAAGTTGATTTGGATATTTGGAAAATTGGCACAGAATATCAGATTTATCATTCTATTGCTATCTTAGTAACTGCTGCCATCTACGCTCAGCATGATAGAAAAGGTCTTAAATGGACATACCGATTTTTCCTGGCTGGCATCTTCTTTTTCTCGGGAAGCCTTTATTCATTGGCTTTATCAGACACGCTTATAGGAACAAGACTTTCATGGATGGGAGCAATTACTCCAATAGGAGGAATATTTTTCATCGTTGGATGGATTAGCTTTTTCCTATCATTTTTCAGAAAAAAATAATATGACATATAACGAATACAAATCTTACATGTCCAAAATTGCAGACATTGGGCATTCTATTGCTGTGCTGTCATGGGACAAAGAAGTGAATTTACCATCAGGAAGCGCACGATTCAGAAGCCAACAAATAGCAACACTATCCAGCATTGCGCACGAAATGCTTACAAGACCGACTTTGGGCGTAAGCCTAGAAAAACTTCTAAAGGACGAAAATCTTGATCTAAAAGAGAAAAACAATGTAATATTAAGCTACAAAGAGTATAAAAAAGCTACTAATTTCACTGAAGAATTTGTGATAAAACGCTCTATGCTTACCTCTGAGACCTTCCATGCTTGGCTTAAAGCACGTGAGGAAAATGATTGGTCAATCTATCTTCCAAAACTTAAAAAACTGATAGAATTAAAACGTGAGGAAGCTTCATTATTAGGCGAGGCTGAGCATCTTTACGATAATATGCTTGATCTTTACGAACCAGGAATGACGGTTAAAAAGCTCGATGTAATTTTTAAAGATGTAAAGGAAAAACTACTTCCTCTTTTACAAAAATTTAAGGCAAAAGCTAATGATTCTTATGATTTCATGTCTAAAAATTATGACCTAGACAAACAATGGGAATATGGAATAAAGGTACTGGAAGCGATTGGTTATGATCTCACTAAAGGAAGACAAGATAAGAGTGAACATCCTTTTACAACAAGCTTTTCATCGGAGGACGTAAGAATAACTACTCGTTTGAAGGAGGATGATTTTGCTTATATGTTGTGGTCAACAATTCATGAAGGAGGTCATGCATTATATGAGCAAGGGATTCCTGCTGAAGAATACGGTCTACCCTCAGGTTCTTATATGAGTTTAGGTATTCATGAGTCACAGTCGAGATTATGGGAGAACAATGTGGCAAGGGATTTTGCGTTTTGGGAACATCAATTTCCTGTTATGCAAGAGACATTCCCAGAACAACTTTCAGATGTAAATTTGATTGACTTTATGCGAGCGATCAATAACATCTCCCCTAATCTTATTCGGACGGAAGCTGATGAATTACATTATCATTTTCATGTTATGATACGCTATGAGATAGAGAAAAAATTGATGGATGGGAGTATAGAAATAGAAAATCTTAAAAATGAATGGAATGACTTATATGAAGAATATTTAGGCTTACGCCCAAAGGACGATTTAAGTGGCATCCTACAAGATATACATTGGTCACATGGTAGTTTGGGCTATTTCCCTACCTATTCACTAGGAAGTTTTTATGCTGCTCAATTTTTTGAACAAGCGAAGGAAGATATATACAGATTAGAAGAAAAATTGTCGCATGGAGAAACAGGAGAATTGCTTAGCTGGCTGAGAACAAATATTCATGTAAAAGGACATTCAATGGAAGCAGAAGAGCTATGCAAAGAAATATGTGGAACGACATTATCCTTGCATCCATTCTTAAATTATATGGAGAGGAAGTACAATAGATTATACGAATAACATTTTTATTTTGAACAAAAAGGCGTTTTTTGATTTACTACCCTTCCACTAAACACCTAACTGAATAACAATAAGTTACATTAATCACTCATCTTAAAACAACGTTAAAAGCTGTTATTTTTTGAAAATACTTATTGTTAGCGGTATGACATATGAAATAAATTTATAATTTTAATTATTAATGGGTTATGAAAAACAACTAATTGCATGGATTAACCCTGATTCAACAATACAAACATTATTTTTGATTAAACTATTTTTAACTTAAAACCATTATTATGAAAATTCAGTTACTATTAATTTTAGCTTTATTTTTAGCATTTTCTTTTGATGCAAATGCTGTAACAACAGTTACAAATTCAGATGCGACTATCAGTCTAACTGGAGAAAACCACACTACATTTAAAAAATCAAACAAGGTTACTACTTGGTTCAAGAAACAAAAAACAAAAGCTGTTTCTTGGTTAGTAAAGAAAGCCATGGCAATTGATTGGCAGGATGACAGAATGATTCTTAAATTATGGATTATTGGAATCGTAGGTGGTATTGTACTTACAATTCTTGCTACTGTACTTGCAGTTATTACTCAATCAGCACTATTGGGAACATTACTTTGGGCATTAGCTTCGTTACTTTACTTAGCTGGAGTAATTTTATTCTGGTACTGGATATACA
>CAZSKA010000211.1:0-6837 GCA_964607315.1 uncultured Saprospiraceae bacterium
GGTTTATTCTGTAACTTATAACAAAAAATGGGTTCTACATATCATTTTCTAGATGATCTAAAACCATTTTTTTTCTAGATCTGCTAACGGGAATTTCTATATTTTCTATAGTAATAGTGTCTCGGCTGAAGGAATTTATTTTTGATTTATTTACAATGTAAGACCTGTGACATTGAATGAAATGCTTAGGGTTCAGCTTGTCAAGGATTTGATTTAAGCTTGCACGGAAGATGTATTTTTTCTCTGTTGTATAGATATTTGCATATACATGTTCGGCCTTAATGTATTTAATTTGATTTGCCTTGATTCGCGTTGTTTTACCACTGTCCACAAAAGAAACGATATCCTCTTCTTTTTCTTTAGAAGTCTGATGATTTTCTAATGCTATTTCTATGGTTGTCCAGAGGGTTTCCTTACTTATTGGTTTAGTAACATAACCTTGAGGTCTTGTTTTTTTAGCGCTTTCAATTACACGCTTATCAAACTGGGAGGTCAGATAGACAAATGGGATATTAATGTTCTTATGCATATACATTGCGATATCAATTCCTGATTTCTCTCCGTATATCCGAACATCAATTAGTACTAAGTCGATATTAGGATATTGTAAGGCAGTTAAAGCCTCTTCGTAAGATATTACAATGTTAACGACTTGATGTCCTCTTTCTTCTAGATAGATTTTGATTGTCTCAGCAATCAACATCTCATCTTCTACAATCAATATGTTCATACTGATTGCATTTGCAATGGGGAAATTTCAAAGCTCATAGCTTTAATTGATTTTTTGGTTATTCAAATGTATAAGTTTAGACATTAACTTTTGTTCAAAAATTCGAAAAAATATAAACTAATGGGCAATTTTAAATATAATTTACAAAAATACACCACGTATTTATACGTATAAATCATATAAGTATAAATACTTAAATTGCTGATAGTCAGCTAATTTGTTGATTATGTAGAGGGGGTTGTTATATTTTTTTGCAATTGAGAACAAATTATCTACTACTTAGAACAAATGAATTTAATTCTGCTGTAGGATTCAATTTCGCTTATACATTTGTCTCCGATTGATCCAAAAAATTAATAAACGATGATACCCTTTACAACAGGAACACGTTACGTGTTTCTTAGTCAAATAAAGTGCAACGTATACTTCAGGAATTTATTTTTTCTGTTTGTTTTTACGATTTTAACTGCTCCAGTTTATAGTCAAATTATAAACTGGGAATTTCTGCCAGAAGGCGAAGTGGTAGGAAATTGCATTTCCGAAACAAGTATAGAAAATGAAACGGTATGCTTTGGTTTAGAGTATACTCCAAGTGTGACTGGCATGATGACTTCGTACACAATGGGATTTTTCATCGAATGTTTACCGGAATTCAGTACACCTGTAAGTGCTAAATCTGTTGTATTAGCTGATAATACTCAGGTATTCAATGTTTGCGAACCTGAAGGTATAATTTTCCTTCAAGCTTCTGGTCAGGATCAATCGCCATTTTCAGCAGTACCGGTAAGTGCGAATGAACCAATAATTATACATCAGGTTTGCCTTGAATTCTATTTTCTAGACACTATTACCATTGAATTAGATGATTTTACTGGAATTTCAGTAAGCTTAACAGGTCCAGCTGGACCGATTACAGATTTTCCTCCATTTGATGATATAGAGGTTGATTATACTGGATTTGATTTGCGTCCTTGTGAATCAGGAGTAATATGTGAATCATTTTTTGATTTAGATAGCGAGCAGGTTTCCATCGATTCTACATCTACTAATGGAGTAGTGATTGGTTCTATGATGGAAAGCGAAAATACACTTGAACAATCCTATGATGTTTTTGATGAATTCAACAAATTATGTGGAATGCCAGGAGGTGAAGATGATATCTCACTTCGTGTGGAAGCTATAAACACTTTTGATGTTTATGGCAATGGTGTTTTAAATGAGTTTTTGAATGAAGAAGCAAAGATTTTTCAAGATACGAATGGAATTTCATCTGATATTTCTTTTGGCTTAAGCCCAAATTCAATGAGTAGTATTGGCGATGTACGAGGCTATGAAGTAAGAGTAGAGTTTGAAGATCATCTGCGCGTTATTGCTGAACAGATTGAAATACTCATGAGAAATCCAGCAAATGATAATGGAATTTTTGAAAGTAGTAGTATAAGTTTCCTAGCTCCTAGTGGTTTGCCATACGGTAAAGCAATATATAATGGATTTTACGATGGAGCCCCTGATTTAACGGGAGCTTGCCTTGGAAGCCCTTTGGGGACACCCTATACAACCCAAGGAAACGGTGTGGTGGTAGTGGCTGATCAAGCAAGTGTGGATGTTTCCATGCCTTGTAATCCAGTTAACGGAGTAATAGGAGCTGATAGTCTTGTAATTTCAGCGGTTGCTGATGGAGGGTTAAACCCAAATGACCCTATCGGGGGCTTTGTGATTAGAGTACTCGGAGAGGATGTAGCATTGCCTTCTACTCTGGATGATGGAAGTGGAATAGGAGGAGAAGACTTTATTGCTGGTAACAACCCAAGTGGAACAAGTACTACTTTAGAGACGTCCATAATAGGATTTGGTTTTAATGAATGTGTTTTCAGAGAACCATTTCGTGAAGTACTAGATATAGCATACAGTGCAAGTCCAGAATTTGTTGCAGTAGGAGACACCATAAGATATAATATAGACGTCTTTAATAGAGGTGTTCTACGACTAGATTCTGTTGATTTATTGATGAATATTCCTTCTGAAATTTTCAATATTACTGCATCGCCTGGTATTTCTATAAATGGAAGTCAGGCTACTTTTGATTCTTTACCTCTGGGAAGACTTGATACAGCAAACCTTTATATAAGAGGATTTATTGCACCTTCCACACCATCGACAGACGAAGTAATAGATATAATAGAAGGCACTGCCTTTTTCAAAGATAGTTCAGACCATCACACATTTGATGGATGGTTTGTATCGAATTCTTTACCTAGAAGTGGCGTTTTTCACTGGCAGGTAGAGTCAGACACTGCTACCGTAGTAAAAAACCTTTATTTGAAACAAAATGTTATCCCTACCGATTCTACAGAACTTGTCTTTTATCACACGTTTGAAACAGAACTTCACAGAGATGGAGGATTTGTGGAAATCAGTGCTGATAATGGACAGAGTTGGTCAAGACTCGATACACATTTTGTAATGAATCCGTACAATGATTATCTGAATTCAGATCCTACATTCACAGGATTTAGTGGTAGTCAAATAGGTTATATCAAGAGTGTCGCAGATCTCAGTTCTTTTCAAGATCAGTCAATTTTGATTCGTTTCGTTTTTATAAGCGATTGTGAAAATAAGGTCGATAGTTGGAGAATAGACGATATAAGTTTAACAAATCTAAAGAATGGACTTCCGTCCAATGCCTTTGCAGAAATTGATACATTGAATGATATGGATAATATTTATCCATTAACACAGGTTGTTGCGTGTACAGATGTTTATAGTGTTGCTGATTCAGGAGAAGGGAGTTTAAGAAGAGCAATTGCATGTGCAGATCCTATTGATATCATACAATTTATGCCTGCAGTTCATGATAGTATCATTTTATTAAATGATGTCATAGAAATCGGAAAGAATATCACATTAAATGCTGAGGCGAGTAACACCATTATTTCGCAAACCGGAACAGCCAGCATCTTCCAAATTACAAATCAAGGTGTGCTGACACTGGAGAAGATAATTCTTCAGCATTCAGGTCAAGATCAGAATAGCACACTCATTAACAATAATATTTTAAACCTTAAAAATACTACGATAGATAGTAAACCGGGCGTTTTAGGAAATCACATCCTAAATTCTGGCACACTAAATATCAATGGTACGAATTTACTAATTAAAGAACAGTAAACACAAAAATCTCTTTATTATGTTTAACAATCTACAATTAAAGTTTTGTGCTCTCTTGTCCATGTTGATGATATCAATGTCGGTCAATGGAGCAACTTTTGTCGTTTCAAACACAAGCGACGATATTGCTACTAATGGAAGTCTTCGATGGGCTTTCGATCAAGCAGATAATTCACCAGGTGCGGATGATATTTTTATTTCGGCTTCAGGTGCAGTAACTCTCGGATCTGAAATCGTTTTTACAGGAGATGTTACCGTAAATGGTAACCCTAATTTTATTATTTACCAAGACGGAGGTAATGCACTTCGTTGTAATAATGCCAGTAATGTAACATTAGTTGGATTGAATATTGAGGATAATGTATCCCTATTCAACAATGTCAATGGCTTGGATATGAATAATGTTAGTTCACTGACTGTTATCGCATGCACTTTTACTAATTTGAGATTTGGAATAGATGTTAATGGAGGAGATGATGTGAGTGTTCATGGGAATACATTTATAGATTGTGGAAATAATGGAGCTGGTTTTTTTGGAACTAACATACTTGAAAATACTACTACAGGTACTAGTTTAGATTTCTTCAACAACACTTTTAGTGGAGGTTTTGATGCCATTGAACTGAATGCAATAGAAAATATGACAATTAGTTCATCGGGAACTAGTGGTGTAGTGTTAACACCAACTGATGGTAGAAAGTCTGTTTTAGTAAGAAATCTTTCTATTTCTAATATGGATGATATAGTAATTGACGGTATTGAGCTAGGGTTTGATGATGGTGCTGGAAATGCAATAGGAAGTGCATTAATAGCTTCGAATTGTAATAATCTTACTGTTCAAAATATAGTCTGTGACAAAAGACTTGAAGGATTAAATATTACAGGTTCTGACACTTTGTTAGTACAAAATAATGTGTTCACTAGAAGTTCATTTGTTGGCAACCAACCTACTTCCGAGGCAATAAGAGTGAATGGTGGTTCAAATGCAACAATTATAAATAACTCAATGTCTGATTTTGGTATAAATAACAATAGATTTGCATTGCATATTGATGGTGTAGTTGCAGATACGAATGGTGACCGATTAGATGTTCAGGGTAATACTTTTAATTCATGTCATAATGCTGTTACATTAGTAAATATGTCTGATTTGAAAGTTCATGAAACTTTTCAAATAAGCGAAACAGAAGTACATTTGCCAGATGGTGACGGAAGAAAATCTTGTACAGGTATAAATTTAAATTTTAATGCATGTAATAATTTAATTCTTACAAATTTTGATTTAGGTTTTGACGATGTAGATGGAAATGCAAGAGGAAGAGCATTAAATGTTACGAATTCCGAAAATGTTACAATAGAAAACAACGTAAGCGATAAAAGACTAGAGGGAGTGCATACTACTAATGTTGTTGATCTGAATATTAATAATAATACGTTTACTATAAGTTCAACAGTTGGTAATCAATTTGCAACTGAAGCAATAAGAGTGATAGGTGGTTCAAATGCAACAATTACGAATAACTCTATGTCTGATTTTGGAATTAGTAATAATAGATTTGCATTTCTTATTGATGGTGTAGTTGCAGATACGAATGGAGACCGATTAGATGTACGGAATAATACTTTTACAACATGTAGGGATGCTGTAAATCTTAATAATCTACCAGGAGTAATTATTGATGAAACTTTAGTTCCAGGCGTGACAGAAGTTCATTTGCCTGATTCCGATGGAAGAATGACTTGTACAGGAGTCAATTTAAGAATAGGCAACTCGAGAGATGTTATTATAGAAGATTTTGATTTTTCATTTGTCGGTACTGGAAATGTTTCAGGAATGGCATTAGATGTATTTAATAGCGACAACTTATTAGTACAAAATAACACTTTAAATGATAGATTAGAAGGCTTTAGGTTTTCTCAGTGCGATACACTAACGGTATTATCAAATACAATAACAAGCACTGGAACTGGAAATACTTCCAGAGCGATAGATGTGGATTTTGGAAGCAATGCTACACTTACTAATAATAGTTTCACAAGGTATGGAATAAATAATAATACTTTTACATTAGATATCAATGATGTTTCAGAAGATACGAATGGAGATAGATTAGATGTTACAGGTAATACATTTGCTAACTGTAGATCTGGTGTTCAACTATCCAATATGGATGATTTGAAAGTTCATTCCACTGCCATGTCAGATACAGAAGTTTTACTGCCTAATAATGATGGAAGAACTGAATGCACGGCAACCAACTTATCTATAAATTCTTGTGATAATATAGTTATTGATGACTTTGATTTATCTTACTCAGGTGCACTAACTTTTCAAGGCTTTGGATTAGTAATTCAATCAAGTGTCAATGCCCTTGTAACAAATGTAACTGTAGATAACAGATCTAGAGGAATAGACGCTAGAAATAACACGGATATTAGCATAATGGCTAATTCATTCTCTAATATAAATTTAAATGCAATTTATGCACAAGGTGGAAGTAATTATTCAATTATAAACAATACATTATCTAATACAGGTCTTGCTAATGAACTCAATGCATCTATTAGTGCTGTAAATATTATAGATAATGGTTCTGGAAGACTTAATATAACAGGTAATACTTTTAATGGAGGATTATTTGGGTATTATATGCAAGGCATGCCTGATTTGATTGTAAACAAAAATTATACAAGCGGAACGACTGAATTACATGTTCCATTAACAGATGGAAGAGGTACACTTGAAAGAGGAAATTTGGCCTTCAATTTCTGTAATAATTTGGTTCTTGATGATCTGGACATAGTTAGAATTGGTGCTATTGCCACATTTTTCGGAATCAGAGTAGATAACTCTACATCTGTAACAGTAAATAATGTTAGAATTGATGGATACACTTTCGCTTTAGTTAATAGAAATATTACTGATATTACTATTACGA
>CAZSKA010000212.1:0-6831 GCA_964607315.1 uncultured Saprospiraceae bacterium
GTTTAATATATTATTATGTTGTGTAATCATCTGTAATACAGCAATGTATGATAAATTAATATTTTTATATTTTTAAAATACCTAAAATAGGGTAGTATTACATATTATAAATTATTATTATATTTGCAGTGAATCTTTATATAGAACCAAAATCATGCCAAAAATATATTGGCTGAGAGATTCAAGTTTCATTTAAGTTTTACTTTAATGAAATAACCTTATCGATAATAGATCCTATACAAGATTGGTACGTCCATTCTTGTAAATAACAGTATTCAGTAATATTATTCATAACAGGAAATTGAGTTATTCATTTTCCCAAACAGTATTTAAATTAAAATGATGGATCTCATGGAAAAATCGAATTTTACATTAAAAAAATTAGTTAACCTTTCATTAGGAGTTATCACCCTCTTATTGTTTGTAACTATCAATGCCAATGCTCAATGTTCACTTGGTGTTAATTCCTCAACTCAAGTATCTCTAGATGAGGTTTGTGAAGCTGAGGTCACTCCTGAAATGCTTCTTAATGATCAAACTACATCTTGCCCTGGTGGAGATTTTGTGGTTAATGTTCAAACGCTTGACGGAGTAAATATTCCTACTTCACCAGTTGTTACTTCTACTTATATTGATCAACAATTAATTGCAGAAGTAGTAGACATTGTAAGTGGTAATGTTGGTTGGGGGTATATCAATATAGAAGATAAGCTTCCTCCTGTTATTACATGTGTTGATGCAACGGTTTCTTGTGCTGATATTACTAGTTTTGAACCAACAGTGGTGGATGCGTGTGATCCTAATCCGATTGTTACTTTATTAACACAAGTAACAACTCCACTTCCTTGTAATGATTTCTACATAGAAATGATCACGCAATCTTATCAAGCGACAGATGCAAGCGGAAATATTTCTGCAATATGTACGCAAGATATATTTGTAGAGAGAATTGATACTTCAGCTATTGTTTACCCTATGGGTTTAACACAGGCTAATAGTACAGCAATTGCTTGTAACTTTGACTTTCCTGTTGATGCTGAAGGTAATCCAGATCCAAGTTTTTCTGGTGTGCCTACACTTGATGGGGCAGATATTTTCCCTACAATGGATTTATCATGTAACACTATAGTATCCTATGATGATTTAGTATTACCAAGTATTGGAGGAGTTCAAAAAATATTAAGAACTTGGTCAGTTACTGAATGGTGGTGTAATCAAAGTATTACTGCAACAAGCCTTCAAGTAATAGAGATAGTAGATAACGAAGGACCAATATTTGATACTTGTCCTGATGATTTTTCAGTTTCAACAACTGCCGGTACAGATTGTGAAGCATTAGTGTTACTTCAATTACCAAACTTATCAGATGAATGTGGTACAGTTATTCGTGTAGACCTAGTTACTACTGACTTATTTGAATCTGATTTTCAAGGAGGATTGATTTCTTTGCCAATTGGACTTAATACAGTAACGTATACAGCTTTTGACAATAATAATAATCAAACGGTTTGCGAATTTGATATAACTGTGGAAGATAATACAGCTCCAGTTGTTGTTTGTGATCAAAATACAGTAGTATCATTGACTTTAGACGGAACTGCAGTTGTTTTCGCTCAATCTTTTGATGACGGAAGTTATGATGATTGTAGTCCTGTTTCATATTCTGTAAGAAGAATGGACAATGGTGGCGATTGCGGAAATGCTCCTAATTTTGATGAGACAGTTAGTTTCTGTTGTGCAGATATAGGAAACGAAGTGATGGTTGTATTGAGAGTAGAAGATGAGGCAGGTAATTTCAATGAGTGTATGGTAATGGTAGATGTACAAGATAAATTACCTCCATCAATAATTTGCCCAGCAAATATAACTGTAGATTGTGATACACCTTTTGATATTGATAATCTAGCAGTTGATTTTGGTACAGCGACAGCTTCAGATAATTGTAATGTTACATTGGAAGAAAGTGCAACAGAGAATATTGATAATTGTGGAGAAGGAATTATAATAAGAACTTTCACGGCTACAGATCCTAATGGAACAGCACAATGTTCTCAGATTATTACTTTCTTTAATAATGACCATTTTGATCTAAACGATATACAATTTCCTGCAGATATAACTTTAAATGAATGTGTTGATCCATCTTCTTTGGATCCTGCAAATACAGGTGGATTCCCAATTATCACAGAAGATGTTTGTGATCAGGTTGGAATCGACTATGATGATAAAGTATTCTCAGTAGTAAATGGAGATAATGCATGTTTCAAAATATTAAGAACATGGGAAGTACTTGACTGGTGTAACGAATTACCTAATGGTGACTTTGCAACTTTTACTGATGTTCAAGTAATAAACGTTATAAATACAGTAGCACCTACTTTCGATGGTGATTTTAGTGACTTAAGTGTATGTACTTTTGATGATGACTGTGATAGTGGTTTTATTAACTTGACTGCCGCTGCAACAGATGAGTGTATTAATGAATTAGTATATACTTTTAGAATTGATTTATTCAATGATGGTTCTTTTGATCAAGTATCTAATGCAATTATAGGAACTTCAGTTGACGCTTCTGGTACTTATCCTCTTGGGATGCACAGAATAGTATATACTGTAGAAGACGGATGTGGAAATGCTACTAATCAAACACAATTCTTCTCTATTGTGAATTGTAAAACACCAACACCATACTGCTTAAATGGATTAGCTATAGAGCTTATGCCTGTTGATACAGATGGAGATGGTGAAACAGATTTTGGAATGGTTGATATTTGGGCTAATGATTTTGATGCAGGTTCATTCCACGTTTGCGGATTTCCTGTAACAGTTTCTTTCTCAGCTGATCCACTTGATACAGGTAGAGTATATACTTGTAATGAACTAGGAGAAAATTTAGTTGAGGTATGGGCACATGCTACTCTTCCGAATGGAGAGATTCTATCTGACTTCTGTACTGCGACACTTGATGTTCAAGCTAATAATGGAAGTTGTGATGATGTTATGAACGCTACTTTCGCAACAGTAGAAGGAAAAATTACAACAGAACTTGATGAGAATTCAAGTGAAGTGAGTGTAAGTTTAGGTGGCAGTGAAATGCATACATTGACTGATAACTTTGGTTCTTATTCATTCCCTGCAATGCCTACAGGTGGCGTGTATGAGGTAACTCCTACAAAAAATGATGATGCGCTAAATGGAATAACAACAGCTGATATTATTCTAATTCAAAAGCATATCTTAGGACTTCAGCCATTAACAAGCCCTTACAAATTAATCGCTGCTGATGTAAACCATGATGAAAAGATTGGTGGAAATGATATCATTAATATTAGAAAATTATTATTAGGATACTATGATGAATTCCCTAGCAATAACTCTTGGAGATTTGTTGATGCATCTTATGAATTCGTTGATCCAGCTAATCCATTCTTTGAGAATTTCAATGAGACTTATGTTATAAATCCTCTTGAAGATAACATGGATGTTGATTTTATATCAGTAAAAATTGGTGACATCAATAGTACGGCAACTGTAAATTTACATAGTGAAGATGTTACTGTGAGATCTACTGAAACACTGAATGTAATCCTAGATGATCAGTCATTTGAAAGAGCTGATGTTGTATCTGTTCCTTTTAATTTAGCTGAATTAACAGATATCTACGGAGCACAGTTTACGATTAACTTCAATACGGATAAAATTACTTATAGCAATGCAATATCAGGCGCATTCAATTTAATTGAAAATTCAAATCTTGGATTACTAAATATAGAGGAAGGATTATTATCTATCTCTATCTCTGAAGCAACTCTTCAAACAGTAAATCAAGAAGATGAATTATTTACGATTGAATTTGATGCAGTAGATGCAGGTGTTTTAAGAAATAGCTTATCTATAACATCTGATGTTACTACAGCGGAAGCTTATAATGCAGGACTTGAAGTGATGGATATTAATTTGGATATAAGAACAGAAGAAGGAGAAATAGAAACTGTAACTCAGTTCGAAGTATTCCAGAATGTTCCTAATCCATTCGTTCAATCTACAACGATAAACTTTAATCTACCTAAGTCTTCAAATGTGAACATCTCAATATTTGATGTTACAGGTAAAAGACTATACTCTAATTCAAATGCCTATAGAAAAGGAATGAATTCAGTAGTAATTGATGTAAATGATTTCAATGTAAATGGAATACTTTACTATCAAGTAGAAACAGAAGAATATTCTGCAACCAGAAAAATGGTTGTGTTAAAATAATACCGACAGGTAAAAGATTGTTTACTGTTTTTGGGATGGGATCCCGATCCATAAAGTTGGGTCGGGTCCTTTTTTTTGGGCTTAAGCCCAAAGATTTCTAAAATTTCAATTTAAAAATTATCTACTGTCTGGAAAGGCATTTGTACTAGTAGTTTATTTGTTAAATATCATATTAAATGCTTAAGTAAACTAGATATAGCATTATTAGTTTTTTGCAGGATTAAAAGTGAATCACTATATTAAATGGTATAAAAACCATTCTATCTTTTGTAATAGAATCATTTGAATAATGATTTTGTTAAAAAACAGCTTCCCTAAATTAGTGACACACACACACACACACACACACGCATACTCTCTCTCATCAGTTGTCAATAAAAAGGAGCTAAACTGGAAAACAACTTCCAATCTATACATCTGATTATAAAGGAATGTAAAGAATCATACGAAGTTTACTTCAAAATGCTCTAATACCAATTTAAGGCTAAAATAAGGCATATATTTTGATTGAAAATCCATTCTACTTCGTTAGAAATTGATTCCGTAACTAAGGTTATGCAATAAATTTCTGCCTTGTAGAATGACTCTTCACTTTCTAAATCTATTACCTCATTCTAACCTTAAATTGGTATAATAGATTTTGTCAATTAAATTTGTATAAATAGGGAAAGTAATAAAAAGATATAGAGCATTAAGCAGTAGAAATTGTATTTCTACTAAGATAATACCTAAAATACAGCCATCCCGTACTTTGGGTTTAACCCAAAAAAATAAAGAAAAAGTAATAATTATAGGAGAGGTTGTTTGAATGTTTTAGGATTATTTTACCATAACCTTCATACAGCCTGATACTATTTTATTTGGAGGTCCTAAAGCTTCTGTGATAGAATCTCCCATTCTTGCCAATGGCATATTGTTAACGAGAACTGTAGGACTGCCATTAGTTACAACTCCTGGTCCATGTGGTGGAACGGGTAGAGGTA
Organism: uncultured Saprospiraceae bacterium; assembly: GCA_964607315.1. Classification (GTDB taxonomy): domain Bacteria; phylum Bacteroidota; class Bacteroidia; order Chitinophagales; family Saprospiraceae; genus JAHDFB01. The sequence continues at coordinate 5,244 of CAZSKA010000212.1, forward strand.
CAGGGCAAACCGAAATGTCTGAAAACCCACCAAAACCACTTATCATTGCTCCCATAGATGCCGCTGCAGCAGCAATTCCAGCTTGTTCAGCTGCAATAGCGGCAGGAGCCGCAGGTGTTCCACTAGCAGCAACTTTTGCAGCCTTTAAAGACTTTAAGGTCACAACAGTTATTTGTTTAGCTACTCCCAAACCAGCAGCAGCAGCATTGGGTATTGCTCTCCATGCAGGTTTTCCTCCAATAAAAACATTTAAAGACCCAGGTGAGCCACCTAAAGGTGTTCCGTGGGCTGTCGAATCTCCAAGTCTAGCTGCAGGTTTTGGCATATTTGTTTTTTTATTAAATATATAAATAATAGAAATTAAAGTCAAGTCTAAAAATTGACTTTAATGAAATATCAGTTAAATAGTCTTTCCTTCTTTACGGAATTCTCTTCGAATTCCCTGGATAATATCGTTTTTTGTTATAACTCTAGAATCTCTTTCAGCTGCTTGCAAACTTACATAACTTAGAATATTAATAATGGTACCTCCGGTAAGTTCGTAATTTTTTGAGATCTCTCGTAAATCGATAGATTTATCAAATTCAAAATTGCCAAATGTATTTTCCCATAATTTCTTACGTAAATTGCGACTTGGCTGAGGGAAGTAAACCATGCTTTGGAATCTTCTTGCAAAAGCCTCATCCATATTTGATTTAAGGTTTGTTGCTAGAATTAGTAAACCAGGAAAATCCTCCATTCTCTGCAATAGATAGGCAATTTCTTGATTTGCATATCTATCTTTTGCATCCTGTGTATTTGTTCTTTTTCCAAATATTGCATCTGCTTCATCAAAAAATAATATCCATTCTTTATTTTCAGCTTGATCAAAAATGTTTGCCAGATTTTTTTCAGTTTCACCGATATATTTGGAAACAATTTTAGATAGATCAACTCTATAGACTTCTCTATTACTAGATTTTCCTAAAAGACTAACTGTTAAGGTTTTACCAGTTCCAGGAGGTCCGTAAAATAAAGCTCTATATCCAGGCTTGATGAATTTTTCTAATCCCCAGCCATTCATGATTTGTTCTCTAAACTTTAACCACTTAAGAATTTCTTCTATTTCTTCTAAAACAAAAGGCTCCACCACCAAGTCACTCCATTCTAATTTTGTAGTGATCTTTTGAGCTGGAAATTCAGAATTAAAAGGTGGAATATATTCTTCCCCATTTGTGAAAAAGCTTAAGAAATCCTTTGAGATATTTAATACACCAGACAAGATAGGTTCAGAACTCTTTGTTTTTTCAAGATTTATAATGTTCTTTTTGATGAAGTTATGATCCTGATCAAAGTACGAAACTACATTTAAACGTTTGTTAATATCCGTTCCCGCAATTACAAATGCAGCAGTTTCAGCTGTAGGAATAAAACCACTATGTTGATTTCCTTTCACCCCTCCAAATTCTGTAAAACCTCTGCCATATGTTTCATTTTTCGTAAAAAACATATCAAGTAACTGAGGAGATAAATGAGGGGCTAATGCTAATAATATTATAATTCGCTCTTCAATATTAAAGTCGAATTCTTTTATAAAGTGAGCATATTT
>CAZSKA010000213.1:0-6822 GCA_964607315.1 uncultured Saprospiraceae bacterium
GTCAATAGAATGACATTTTTTTGCTCATTATTTCTTGGCTTTTCACGCCAATGCTAGTTAGTTGTTCAAGGTGTTGTGCTTTTAATCTATGGTAGCGAAATTAAACTAAAATAATCGAATATCAAATACATTTTAAGTGACACTTCTTTAAAATAGTAAATTCATTCTAGCTTATTACTTCACTCTTTAGGTTATAGTTTTCAATATACCACTCAAATTAAATGGAGGTATATTCACTCCGAATTTTTCATATACAATCTTTGGAATTCCCAAATCTGCAATGAAAACATCTGTGTTTTCAGGTAAATTATATAAAATTCTTTTTGGCGCTGCGAGAGTTAAGACTTTATCTGCTTGAAAATAAGGTAAAGATGTATCACCTAAAAAACCTGTTGGAATATCCAATGAAATCCGTTGGCAAGAGTTGCTATTTGCCTTTGAAATTCTCTCAAGCAAATTTGTTCGGAGCGGTAATTTTTGAGAAAAACCTAAATACGCATCAACCCAAATATCAACTTGATCTATAGCTTCTAATGTAGCTCCAAACTTCAATGCACGTTTTAATTGTTCTTTAGGTAAATCTTGAGTAATCTCTGTAAATACATCTAGGTGAACAGTATATCCCCAAGCTGCTAATCTTCTTGCAGCGACAAGACCACCACCTCCATTATTTCCATTTCCAATTCCTATTAGAATTTTTGCATTGGAATCAATAGCTGAATGAGCTATTAGCTTGGCTAATTGAAGACCTGCATTTTCCATCATAAATTCAATAGGAAGTGCATAATTTTCAACTGCAAAGTAATCCATTTCTTTAAAATGCGATAGTTCTAAAGCATCAGATTGAGATACTTTAAATTCTTCAAACTTTTTATTCATTGGTTAGTTGAATTATAGATTTACTTATTCGGAGATCTTACTAGCCTTTCCTACTGCTTCAGCCACTTTATTTGCGACTTCCATATTCAATGCTGATGGAATTACTTTCTCAGTTGTCGGATTTTCAACACAATCGGCAATTGCAAATGCAGCTGCTAATTTCATAATAGAAGTAATTCTCGGAGCTCTACTTTCCAATGCTCCTTTGAAAATACCTGGAAAAGCTAAGACATTATTAACTTGATTATTAAAATCAGATCGTCCTGTAGCAACAACAGCTGCGCCACCTGCTTTTGCTTCATCGGGCATGATTTCAGGAATAGGGTTAGCTAATCCAAAAATGATAGCATCTTTTGCCATCGTTTTGATATCATTTCTATCCAATAAATTAGCTACACTCACACCGATGAAGACATCTGCATCAACTAGCGCATCACTTAAAGAACCAGAAATATTTTGAGGATTCGAGAATTTCAAAACTTCTTTCTTTGCATCATTTAATCCAGTTCTATCCTTGCTTATGATTCCTTTACTATCGCAAATTACAATGCTTTTCACAGGAGTACATCTATCAGCCTCTAAACTTAAACAGCTTAAAAGTTTGGCTATGGCAAGACCTGCTGCACCTGCTCCATTGATAACTATATTTAAATCTTCAAGGTTTTTATTTACAACTCTTGAAGCATTTATTAGAGCTGCAAGAACAACAATAGCCGTTCCATGCTGATCATCATGCATCACAGGAATTCCAATATCTTGTAGTGCATTTTCAATTTGAAAGCTTCTAGGTGCTGAAATATCTTCTAAATTCACCCCACCAAATACAGGTGCTAATAACTTAACTGTTCGTATAATTTCCTCTGGATCTTCGGTATCTAAGCAAATAGGAACTGCATTAATACCAGCAAATTTCTTGAACAACATTGCTTTACCTTCCATTACTGGAATAGCTGCTTTAGCACCGATATTTCCTAATCCCAAAACTGCAGTTCCATCTGAAACAACAGCCACAGTATTCCCTTTCATAGTCAAGTCGTAAACCCGCTCGGGATTTCTATGTATTTCCATACACGGTTCTGAAACGCCCGGAGAATATACCAATGAAAGATCGTCTTTGCTTTCTACATCCATTTTATTGGAAATAGCAATTTTTCCTTTCAACTTTTCATGCAGCTTGACCGACTCTTTGAAATAATCCATATTTTAATTAGTATTTAGAGAATTATGTGAAGAAGAATATTGAAATAAATCATATTTCATTATTAATAAATCACAAAATAAGAAGTTCTTTTTAATTTACGTCCTGATGATGGGATTTCGACAATTTTTTGCAAGATCTTTTGTTCAAAAAAATATTGCAGGAGAAACATGAAAGGCCAAACGAAGTGCAGGGTCCCGACATTAGGAGGGACGGAGCGAATAGCGTCCCCTGTAATACTTCGTCTTTTTTTTCGACGAAAGTCGAAAGAAAAGCCTGCCCAAATCATAAAAACCCATCTTACTCTCTAAGTACTCGTCATGCAACCTCCTATTTGGGGGCCAACTCCCAAAAGAAAAAACAAACTCCATCATTAATAAAGGTATTATTCGACAAGTTCTCTAGCCTTCCCTACATAAGCTTACCAGCAATAAATCCCGTCGTCCAGCAAGATTGAAAATTATAGCCACCTGTGATTCCGTCTACATCCGTCACCTCACCAGCCAAATAAACATTCGGGCAATCTCGACTTTGCATCGTTTTAAAGTCAATACTCTTTAAACTAACACCTCCGCAGGTAACAAATTCCTCTTTGAAAGTGGTCTTTCCACTGACCTCATACGTATCATTTGTAAGAATTGCCGTGATCTTATTAAGTGCTTTTTTACTCATCTGCTGCCATTTCGTTTCTAGGGATAAAGCGCATTTATTAAGCAAAAAATGCCAAAGACGTTCAGGCAAATAATACGGCCTGATATTGCCAATATTTTTACCACCATATGCCTTTACCAGCTCTAGCAAATTAGTTTTCACAACTTCCACATTTACCTCATTCACCCAGTTCACTTGCAGTATACATTTGTATTGTTTTTCCTCTAGTATACGAGCCCCAAAAGCCGATAACTTAAGAATAGAAGGTCCACTCATCCCCCAATGCGTAATTAACAAAGGACCATCAGACTTCAGTTTCGTCCCCTGAATATTAGTCAAGGTTTTTTCCACAACAACACCCATCAGTTCTCGGACAGATTCAGTCGGCATATTAAAGGTAAAAAGCGAAGGAACAGGCGTATTTATTTTGTGACCTAACTTCTCTAACCATTGCAAGCCTGCAAGCTTAGGAGACCCACCTGTAGCCACTATAACCTTGTCAAAAGTCTGTGGTGCATGAATGGTTTTAATGAAATGTAAAACGAGCTGGCCATTATTTAAACGCTCCATCCCTTTAACCCCCATACTCGTCGAAATTCGAATAGCATGCTTCTTAGCTTCCCTTAAGAAACAGTCGATAATAGACTGACTGTCCTGACTTTTGGGGAAAACGCAGCCATCGTCTTGTGTAACGAGCGAGACTCCTCTCTTCTCAAACCACTGCATCGTTTCCACAGTAGAAAAAGTCCCAAAAGCTTTTTTTAAGTTATTCCCACCTCGCGGATACGCCTTTGACAATTCCTTAATATCCGTACAGCCATTGGTAACATTACATCGTCCACCACCAGAAATTTTAACCTTGGAAAGTAATTTTGGCGATTTCTCAAAAACAATAATTTTCGCATCCGGATGATGTTCAGCGACCGAAATAGCTGCAAAAAATCCTGCGGCACCACCACCTATAACTGCTACTTTCATGAGCGCAAAGATATACTATTTGACAGATTAAAGAGGAGAATAAGTTTGATGAGAAAATTACCCTACGGGTCGCTATGTTATATTGGTCTCTAAATATTGAACAATGAGGACACGATTTCTGCGATGCTGTAAATTAAACCCTGTAAAAAAGGATTTTATATAATTTGAACTATAGAAATTTTATTATTTTAATTTTAATCCAAGACTCCATTTGTGAAAATCAAAAGAAATAAAGGTGAAATATTCTTTATTCTGTTTCGAGATGGTTTCCAAACTTTTCTGAAATACTTCAAGATCTTCCTCATAATTACTCGCTTGTTTAAGTATAGATTGGATAAATTTGAAGAAACTCTGAATAAGCATTTTATCTCTTACATTATCCTTCTCTAATTTTTTTAATAGTAGAATTTCTGATTTTAAAAGTTGTGAATAATTCAACTTAAGGTGAATGATTATTGAAAAAAGCCTTGCTTGTACTTTTCTATAAGGTAATATACCATTTTGGTACCAAAAATTTGAATAATGGATTCCTTTTTCAGGTTGATCTAATAAGATACAAGCCCTTACGATAAGCATTAATAGATATTGAACCTGAGAACCTTCATATTTATCTAAATGGTTATTGATTAACTCAATGGATAACTCAAGAAATTCTTCAGTTAGCGAAATGTCATTTGAATAATAAGCTAGTTCTAATTTTCGCGTATACAAAATATACAATACATAAGAATTTGCAATACCTTTTTTAGTTGACAATTCATTCAACAAATTCTCACCTCGCTCGAAATGAACTCTGTCACTATTTAGCGCAGCATGAAAAATATAATTACTTAAGGCAGGTAATATTCTATTTTTATCAAACATGTGCTTGTTCTGATAAATAAATTCAACATATTCAGATGACAATTTTAACCCAGATCGAAATTCTCTGTTCAGATAACTCAGTAAAACATGAATGTAATACCAATGTTCTTTTGCTTTTAAACTTAGACAATTTGAGCTATCCTCAATCAAGGGATTTGAATAAACATCTTTTATATCTAACATCTCACCCAAGACAAGTTTCTTGCTAAATTGCAACTCCCTTATTTCTTGACGCAAAATATGATAATGATTTAAGTTTTGAATGATGTTAATTACTTCACTTCTTTGTTTATTCAATTCTTCGAGATTTTCTCTGTACCCTAATATTCCTTCTTTGAAGATTAGTATTTCTTCCAGCTCAATAAGACGTAATATCCAAGTAAATTCTTCTTGCCTTATTGCTTTCTTTTTAATGAATTTCAATTTCTTCAAAGCATCTTTTTGAAAGCCTTTAGAAGCTAAACTTTCAACTAAAATAATCCCTTTCTGAATTTGATTTCTTTTGGTTTTATTCATGCTGAAATTAAATAAGCAAATAAGTATTTTTTCTTTTAGATAATTTACTTCAGAACTAAGATATTTTTCAATAGATGTCCCTTTAAAGTGATCGGACAAAGTTGTTTCATGGTAATTCTTAGCCTTCTCAATTACATTATAAATTTTTAGATAATTCTTATTTTCATTGCTCGCATGAGTCTTAGAAATGCGTCTAAAATAAACTTTTTCACTTATTGTCATGCTTTTGACTAAATCGTATAAGAGGAAGCTCATCTGAATTCTTTTAGAAAATAAAATAAATGTCTATAAATACTACCATAAATTTACAAAAACACTATAAATAACATAATCTTAATTCCTTAATTATAGAAATTTATAAACTTATATATAGATCAATTCAAATACCTTTATTAATATGTTAAACCGTGTAGGAATTTCAGAAACGTCATTCTTCGGTCATTTTTAATTCTTAATCATACGTCTAAATCTAATATTTATGAAGTCAATTTTACTATGTGTTTTTTCCTTTTTTATCGTTAGTGTAACAACAGGACAAGAGGTCCTTTTTGTTGAAGATTTTGAAGGATATGAGAACAACCAAGCTATTGCTGTGCAATCTCCAAATATTACTACTTGGACAAATTCCCCAGGAACAAATGAAGATGCTCCTGTTACACAAGATCAGGCCCTTAGTGGGATTCAATCAATTGTTATTGATGCACCATCAGGTATGGGTCCAGTAGATCTTATATTACCATTTGCAGATTATACGAATGGTTTGTTCGAATTAGAATTTAACATGTATATGCCAGAGGGCTTTGCAGGATATTTCAATATGCAAAAATCATCTACCCCAGCTGTAGAATGGGCTTTTGAAGTGTATGTTACAGATGAAGGATGGCACATTGTAGCAGGAGATACAACCTTCTTTGATTTCCCAACTGATCAATGGAACAAAATTAACATTAATGTAAATTTAGATGAGGTTTCTGCAACAATGTATTTAAACGACAATCAAATTGTCATTTGGGATTGGGATCAAACAGCTTCAGCAGCAACAGGATTGAATCAAGTTGGAGGACTAAATCTATTTGGAGGAGCACCAGATGGTTTTGCTACATTATATTACATTGATGATATAACAGCTACTTATACAGCTCCTGGAACAGTTAATGTTATTGATAATGCCATTGATGAAACAATCTCTATTTATCCGAATCCAACGGCTAACCTAGTAAATATTGAACTTGAGACTTCAGTTGATGCAAGTGTAAGTGTGTATAATTATGCTGGACTACAAATGATAAACAAAAAGATAGAAGGAAATTTATTAACCATCGATGCCAGTGATTTTGTGCCAGGTGTATACTTTTTGAGAGTTATGAATGATGGTAAACTTTCAACAAAAAAATTAATCGTTAATTAGGGTAGTTTTTCTGCATATTCATTTTTCCTTAATTAACCTGCTTTAGAAATAGAAAATCTGTTTTAGTCTAAACAGCCTTTGAACGCATACTTACGTCTGCTTTTATCAACAAGCATTACTTGAGACAATAAAGGCGTCGATGAGGACTAACATTGTAATGCAATAAGGCATGATTCATTCTTAAAAGTTAATAGCTCTTCTGTATTTCAGTTCTCACTATTAAATGCTAAGGCATAAACCGGATTTAAGGAAGTATTAATTTAGACAACATCATTTAAGTTCACTGGAATTGTAGAATTCTAGGAGCATAAGGTTTTAAATATTTAGT
>CAZSKA010000214.1:0-6770 GCA_964607315.1 uncultured Saprospiraceae bacterium
TATTGATTCCGTTCTTCGTTGAGTTGGGGGGCTACTTGCATTAAAAGTAGTTATGTGTTTAACTTCTATATTAATAGGGAAACTCTTTACAGTATCTATCATGGACCGTTCCTTATCCATATTCTTCACTTTGAATTGTTGGCGGACTCTACTATTTAATCCTGTAAAGGCTTTTACGTCTTTTGAAAACGCAGGACTTGCGTTGATCAAATAATGTGTGGAATCTGCATTATAAGCTTCAATTTTAAAGGCATAAATGATAGGTTGAAAATTATTATCTGCAACACTTATATGGATAGGGTCAGAATCTTCAGCTATATTTTGATACGACTTAGTTCTGAGTAAAATTTTATCGTTCTTCTTCTCCCATGTTACCAGCTGCTCCCCTACCTTAGAACCAGCATTTAAGAAAGGACTAAGGTTAGATGGAATTTTAGCAATTCTTGAAACCAACAACATATCCTTCCCTAGCATATCTTGACCTATTTCAAAATAGTATTTCCCTTCTTGAAAATGTACATCAAACATACCTTCATCTGAAACGACATCCTTTTTTAAGAATTCCTTGATTGATTTAGGTTTTTTAGTTTTTGGTTTTGCATCTGCAGGTTTCTGAACAGCAGCTTTAGATTTTTTACCAAATACCTGAGCAGAAGTGCTTGTAGAAGTAAATAGAAATACACTAATGAAGAGAAAAAGAAGAGTATTATTACGCATAATATAGAGGGTTTAATTGCTTATAAAGAGGAAAACGAGATTGATGAATATATGCTAAAAGACGTCTTTCCAAAGATGCTAAAGTACGTAAAGTTGTAAAATCCTACAAAAAATTAAAGTGCTTGTTTGAATTAAACTCTCATTTTGACAATAGAATATCTATTTTGGTGAAAAATAATTTGGGTTTACCCCAAAATAATAACAACATAAGGTATTTTCAGTTTTCAACTTCTTTCCAGTAATCTTTGGGCTCGAGCCCAAAGAAAAAAAACTAATTCAAGCATACATCTTATTCCAGAAATTGATTCCGTAACCAAGGTTATGCAATAAATTTCTACCTTTTAGAATGACTTTTCACTTTCCAAATCTATTACCTCATTCTAACCTTAAATTGGTATTACAACCAAAACGAAAGAGATTAGCACACTCATTTTTGGATAAACATTTTTCAAAAGGAATAAAAGAATGTGCATAAAGCAGGTTAAAATGCACTTAAGAATGGAAAAGAAATGGGCAAATTAATACTTTGATCTTTTTATTAGGAATTGCCTTGAATGAAATGGTGCTTTTTTAAAAATCAACGTGAATAATAGCTAATACCAATTTAATTTCAAAATGTCGTATAAAATTTTGATACTTAATTTTTCTAGTTCGAGTTAAAAAACGTAGGCATAACAGTAGTTACGGCGAGGCTTTTTAAGGAAGAAATTGAAAGATTAAGTAAAAATAAATGCGACATTATGGAGTTAAATTGGTATAAGTCATATCTTCAGAAACCTACTGAGTAATTAGGTTTGAATAAAATTGATGGACTAGCCATTATCCACGTTCGTGTGTAATTATGAGTAACGTTTAACTCGCATTGGGTAATAGAAAATCTATTCCGTACATACTGAAGTTATTTCTGGACTATTATTTTCTAATGTAGGTGTGCCATTAAATACGCTTAACACGATGTCACATGAACCACCACTTCTAGCACTAGTACAATTGTTCAAAATCAAATTAGCCTCTCCTTCCAATGTTACATTAGCTGGAGTGTCATTAAATCCTTGCACAGCTGAACCACCATCTGATATGTCAAGAAATTCCCAAATATTTTGTGCATTTTGTTTGTCAATATAAATCCCTTGCCAGAAACCGCTAATTGCTTCTTGACCTCGTATCGTTACATGATTCGACTGTGATCCTTGAATTAATAAAAATTGATTTTGATTAGCTGTTGAGTTAATAAAAGAACCATTACCCATCACAACATCAACTCCCGCTTCTAAAATTAAGGGTGCAAATAAATCAATTCCATTTTCAACAAAATAAGGCACATCAATTGCTTCCAATGTTGTCATTGTATTTAATCTATCACTTGTCTCTTGATGCATGCCCACCATATTAGTACCATTTTCAGAGAAAGAACAACTTCCTAGATCCATGTCAGAAATAAGATCTTGATCTACTAAAATGGGGAATCGTGAAGATCCTGAAATAGAATTGTTTTCAAATTCATCTATAGAACTTGCACTCAAATTTTCTTCAGACAAAACTCCTACATCACCACTATTTATAATATTGCAATTACTCATGGATAATCTACCTTGAAAAGTAACTGCAGCATGATTGCTAGTAAATTGTCCAAACACTTCTCCATCTCCAGCATCCTCTATTGTAACGTGTTCTAGCTGATTTGAACCAGCAGTGCTGTTTATGTAGATTCCTCTCCAAGAAGCTCTTCCCGGATCTGTTCCAGTCATAACGATTGGTGAACCACTATTCCCCAATGCTCTAAAAATTCCATCATTACTCACTTCTATACTACTTCCTTCTTTGAACTCTATCGTCGTTCCTGGTTCTATTCTAAATATTCCATCTCGAATTTCAAGATCACAATCTACTATATAATCTATACCATCAAGATTTTGATTTGTTAAAGTGAAGTCATCATTGTAAAGACAGTCTAATGTGATAGGATTGTTCGAGTTGTTATTTCCCATTCCATCACCTTGATCTCTGCATGAAATCATCAATACTGCAAGAAATGCAATAAATACGTAATTTAATATTCTTGTATTCATTAATTATTGGTTTAAAAAGTAAAAAAATGAATTGGTTTAGTATTTCCAATTCGTCTGAATTTTACACAAAAATATATAGTTGTTTTGGTGGAATTCAGGTCAATGAATGAATGTACCGTTTCAATGAATGGATTGCAATTTACAGTTGACCTTTAGAATTTTATTGCTTAGCGCAAAAACGGAATTTAGAAATGTAGAATTGAATTTACAGTGCCTTCTGTCATGTTAAATTGAATCGATTTTCTCTTTGAACCAGCTGAAGAAATCTTTCTTTTTGCCCTTTGAAATAGGGATTACGTCACCATTTCTCATAAGAATGTTTCCACCGTCTGATTTTAATATCTTATTGATGAATTCAAAATGGACAATATGTGTGTTGTGGACTCTGAAAAAGTGATTTTGAGGTAAAATCGCTTCAACATCTTTGATTGTTTTACTTATGGTGTGTTTCGTAGAAACGGTGATTAAGGTGCTGTAATTTTTATACGACTCTATTCTGATAATGTCTGATTTTTTAACTACAATCCATCCTTCACTTGTACTCAATGATAACCAGTTTCCTTCCGATTTTGATTTATGTGCTTGTGCGGTTTTTTCAACTCTCGAAATTGCTTCTTGAAGTTCTTCAGGATCTATTGGCTTAAGCAGATAATGAATAGCACCTTTTTTGAAAGCTTCAATAGCGTATTTATCATGAGCAGTTATAAAAATGATTTCTCCTGTATATGTTGGTAACATGTCTAGCATTCTCAGGCCGTTTATATCTGGCATCTGGATGTCTAGAAAAAGAAGATCTGGTTTCAACTCTGAAATAATGCGAACACCATCTATAGCATTAGTTGCCATTCCTATGATTTCAATAGGTGAGGGTAAAGCTTCAACCATCATGCGTGTAGTCTCACGACTATGAAGTTCATCATCAATTATTATAGCTTTCAGCATATTGATTTTCTGGAGTTAATTGTTTTTTATAAATATAATAACTTTTGTGCCTGATTCAAAAGTATCTGAATCTGCAATATTTAAGTCGTAATGAAGGGCTTCATTTTTATTCATTAAAGCAAACCTTTCTCTGATAATATTTAGACCATAAGATTTGTTTTTATTCAATGCCGGATCCAAACTATTTTGTGAAGGAGTGGCAAGGCCTACACCATTATCTTCGATTATTATTTGATATTCGTTTTTTGTCTTTTGGATGGCAATATTTAATTGCTTATTCTCTTTTTTAGAAGGTAAAAGCCCATGCCAAAAGGCATTTTCTACAATTGGTTGAATAACAAAAGGAGGGATTTTAATTTCTTTCCAATAAGCATTATCTCCATAATCCGAGTTAAACGTAAATGAATCATCGAAACGTAATTGTTCCAATTGAATGAAGAGTTCAGTCAGATCTATTTCATCTTCAAGATTAACTAATGCATGTTCTCCATGATGTAAAGTTGTTCTTAATAATCTTGCAAATTTTGTAATATACTTCAGTCCCTTATCTTTTTCGTCTTTCATGAAAATATATCGAATTGAATTCAGACTATTGAAAATAAAGTGGGGATTCATCTGAGATTTAAGAATCATTGTTTCCAATTGCGCAAAACGCTTATCAATTTCTAATTCTTTCTTTTGCTTTGAAATATATGATCTGACAATTAACCATATCAACAAGGAACCTGCTAAAATTGCAATAATTTTAGCCAACAGGCTTTCGTACCAGGCAGGCTGAATAATAATTTTGATAGAAACAGGATCTGTCCATAGCTTGGATGAAGTCTTCATTCGAACTTGGAAGTCATATGTGCCATGATCTATGTTGGTATATTCTTTCTTGAGATCACCTCTATCATTAATCCAGTCCTGATCAATTCCTTTTAGTCGATATTGATATTTTTCTCGATGCGGATCAAAGTAATTAATGGAACCATAGGTAAATGAGAAAAAGTTTTCATTGTGTTTAAGTCTGATTTCTTCTTTACCTAAGAGAAGTGAATCTTGTCTTTTATCGTAAAGGCGAAATCCAGTAATCACAGGTTTTGGAATAGGTTGATTAAACTTCAATAGTTGTTCAATACTTAATTGAAAATAACCTGTGAAATGACCTGCATATAATTGATCATTTTTTATTTCTAGGACATACGTTGCTCCTGAAATTCCTACTTCTTTACCAAAGTTCTTAATTTCATCAGTTGTTGTATTTACCCAACTTATTCCTTTATCAGTTGCTATCCATAGGTTTTGATTAGCATCAACTTTGATATCATAAATTCCATTGGTATTAAGTCCGTTTTGTACATTGAAATGTTTTGCAATTCGCTCTTCTGATTTATTCCACAGGAATATACCATTTGCAGAAGAACCTAACCAAACACTACCTTTACTAGATTGTGCAAGAGTATTAATGGTTCTTATTTCACTTGAATGTTCATGAGTAACGTCTTTTGATAGATAGTTTTTAGTGCTTTGGTTCTTTTTGTTATAAATTGACCAACCTTGTTCAGTTGCAATCCATATATCACCTTCATAATCTTCTAAAAAATCGACAATATAATCCTGATAGACAATGGGAGGAGTAGATTCATGGTTAAGATGTGTGACTTTTCCTGTTTTTTTATCCAAAATAAATAGACCATTTCGTTGTCTACCATTCCAAATATCCCCATCACTATCAATAAAAACAGATTCATGACGATATACATCGGATTGACTTAATTCATCAATTTTCTTTAATCCTGTTGCTGGATGATATTCATACATATGATAAATGTCACTTACAATAATTTTATCACCACCAAGCTTATCCATTGAACGAATGGTTGATCCATCTTTAATTTCAAATTCGTGGACTATAATTTCGCCCGTTTGAAGATTTTTCGATTCGATTCCACCGCGAAATCTGTGATAATGTATGTAATTATCTGTGACAGCAAGATCTATATGGTAGTGACCTGTTCTATAATCTATAGCCATGTCTGATACATCACAATATTTGTAGATACCTTCTTTTTCTCCGTTTCGATTTAAGATATAAACACATCCATTTTTCGATCTGTACATTCTACCATATGTCAGATTATTAGGATTATTTCCTTCAATCGAAGCAAGAAAGGTGAGTTCGTGTGTATGAATATTTATTAAAGAAAGACCTCCTATAAAAGATAACATGATATGATTATTGTCATAATTTATTACTCCACAGACATTGTTTAATGTTTGATCTTCAACCTGACGGAAAATCTCGTACGTTTCTTCTTCAATATTGAATTTCACTAATCCGCCATATGATCCTATCCACAGATTTCCATGATTATCTTGGCACATATTTCTTGCCCAAATAGGTACTAATTTATTTCTATTGTACTGACTTTCATGCGTTTTTTGTTCTATTGGTTTTGAAAAAGTAAAAGAGCTGAATTCTCTAGTCCTAGTATTAAATTTTACCAAGCCTGCTGACGTTGCTAACCAATAGGTATGGTCTTCTTTTCTATGTTTGCTAATACTAACAACTGTGCGTGGTCTATGATTTTTCAGTGATTTTTCATCATCAATTGAAAAGTGATCATATTTTCCATTCTTTTTATCATATCGAGTGATTCCTCCATAGAAATATGAGATCCATATAAAGCCATCTTGATCTTCCCACATACCCCACACATTATCATGAAGTAAGGATTGATCTGTCTCAGGTTCATATGCAAAGTCATATATTTTTTTTCCATTGATATCGAAAACATTAATGCCTTTGTCATAAATGGCAGTCCATATCAAATGGTCTGAATCCAACATTAAAAATGAGATGTTATTTCCATCTATGCTGTTTTTGTCATCGATGACATTTCTATAGCAATGAATTGTTGATCCACTATATTTGCATAGACCTTTTTCAGTACCAATCCACATAAAGCCTAGAGAATCCTCAATTACTGCATTTTTTGCTGTAAATTTTGTTCCAAGCTCATTGTATTTATCTTCAATTTTGAAGATGTTGTGATT
>CAZSKA010000215.1:0-6765 GCA_964607315.1 uncultured Saprospiraceae bacterium
AAATTCAAGAGTTGATCAAATTAGTGAATAAGACTAATTTATCGGAGTTAAAGTTAAAGGATGGAACATTTGAGATTCAAATAAGATCCAAGGATTATATTAAAAACAAAGCTAGCTATACAGAAGCGCCAAATATTATATCTATGGCTCCTCCAGCTGCTAACTTACCAGTATCTGCGCCAGCTGCAGCTGTGCCAGCACCAATAGGTGAAGCATTACCAAAAGTAGAGTCTACAGAAAAGGTTTCTGGTGAAGAAAATTTAATAACTGTAAAATCTCCTATTGTAGGAACATTTTATAGATCATCTTCACCTGATAAACCTCCATTTGCGAAAGTAGGAGATACTATTAAAACGGGAGATGTAGTTTGTATAGTAGAAGCAATGAAACTTTTCAATGAGATAGAATCAGAGGTTTCAGGAAAGATTGTAAAAGTATTAGTTGAAGATGCATCACCAGTGGAATACGATCAAGCACTTTTTTTAGTAGAACCTGCGTAATTCAACGCCTAAATATAGGTTATGTTTAATAAAATTCTAATAGCCAATAGGGGTGAAATCGCCTTGAGGATAATAAGAACATGTAAGGAAATGGGAATCTTAACGGTTGCCGTTTACAGTACAGCTGATAAAGATAGTTTACACGTTCGCTTTGCCGATGAGGCAGTTTGTATAGGTCCACCATCTGGAGCGGATTCTTATTTAAGTATCCCCAAAATAATGGCCGCGGTAGAAATAACAAATGCTGATGCTGTTCATCCAGGATATGGATTTTTATCAGAAAATTCTGATTTTGCAGAAGTTTGCAATGAATACAATGTAAAATTTATTGGCCCGTCATCAGAGATGATAAAGAAAATGGGAGATAAGATTACTGCAAAGGAAACGATGATAAAAGCCAATGTACCTGTAGTCCCTGGATCAGGAGGTCTATTAAAAGATGCTGAGCATGGATTAAAGGTAGCAGAGGAAATAGGCTACCCAGTGATGTTAAAAGCAACTGCTGGAGGGGGAGGAAAAGGAATGAGGATTGTATGGAAGCCAGAAGAGTTAGCAGAAAATTTTGAGAAGGCCCAAAAAGAAGCTGCTGTTTCGTTTTCAAATGATGGAATCTATGTGGAGAAGTTCATAGAAGAACCAAGACACATAGAAATTCAGGTTATTGGAGATCAATTTGGAAAAGTAGTTCACCTTTCAGAAAGAGATTGTTCGATACAGAGAAGGCATCAAAAGCTTGTTGAGGAATGTCCATCGCCATTTATGACTGACAAACTTAGAGATGAAATGGGACAAGCTGCTATACGAGCAGGAGAAGCAATAAACTATGAAGGAGTAGGAACGGTGGAGTTCTTAGTTGATAAGTATAGAAATTTCTATTTCATGGAAATGAATACGAGAATACAAGTTGAGCACTGTGTTACAGAGGAGGTAATAGAGATGGATCTTATTAAGGAGCAAATAAAAGTTGCAGCGGGAAAGAAAATAGAATTTGACAGTGTATATCCGAGATTACATGCAATAGAATGTAGAATTAATGCAGAAGATGTTTATAATGATTTTAGACCATCCCCAGGTAACATTAATTCATTCCATTCGCCAAAAGGTTTAGGAGTAAGAGTAGATACACATGTTTATGCTGGTTATTCAGTTCCACCTTATTATGATTCGATGATAGCAAAGTTAATATGTAGAGCAAGTACTAGAGAAGAATGTATATTAAAGATGGAGAGAGCTTTAGATGAATTCATTATAGAAGGAATAAAGACAACAATACCCTTTCACCAGAAATTGATGCGGGATAAAAATTTCAATACTGGTAATTTCAATACTGGTTTCATCAATGATTTTGATATAGGAGAAGAATAATAAATTTTATTTAGAGATAAACGAAGGCATTTTAGTTTAAAAACTAAGGTGCCTTTTTTTATGGCTGATAAAAAAGTCGATTAATAGACAAAAAGTAAGTTGTTAAATAAAAAGATAAAAAAAACTGGAACGAAAGAGTGGGCTGGTTACACTAATAGGCGAAGAGAACAGAAGGTGTGAGGTAAAGATAAATTGAAAAGAAATCTATTAGAATATGAAATGTGTCCATGAATTTAATTGTGAAGGTTACTACTTGTTTGAAAGCAAATCGAGTTCAAGGAGTGCTTATTTTGAAACAGAGGAAGAGATAAGGGAATTCAAGCAACTTTGGATAAGATATTTAGGGAAGTTTATTGAAACTTACAAGGTATATTTTTCGAGTGAGGGTTATCAGATATTGATAAAAGTAAGGAAGAAATCGGTAGTTAATAAAGAGTATGTTAAGATGTGCAAGAAGAGAGGTAAAAAAGAGAGGATGTTATTCAAGGAGGAATCATGGAGAATAATAAGTGAACAAATGAGGATATTACATAGTGTATATGCGAGGTTTGTCAATAGAGAAAGAGGAAGGAAGGGAGTAATGGTTCAGATAAGATATAAGCGATATATTTTTGAAGGAGAAGCGGAGTTTAGGATATATGAGAGAGAGATGGATGCGGGAAAGGAGATAGAGGGTCAGGAGAAAAGGAGGTATAAGTTGGATGGTAAGTGGAAGACGGGAGTTAGGTGGGAGTTGGTGAGAGGGGGAATGTGGGTTAAGGGGCTTATGTCACGGGGGTTTCACTATTATGTAGTATCAAATTTAATTAACTATACAAAAACACTCCACTCCTCCCCTCAAAACCCTACCTCACCCCCTTAATTCTTCATATACACCCCCTTTTTCAAACCCTAATTTCTATCTTTAGGCTCATTCTTAATTTTATCTCTTACCTCTGAATGAATTACTCCTCATTCTCCTCTAATACAAATTGTACTACCGAATTGTAGGAAAATATTTTGAATATTAATTTTCTAAGTTTGAGTTAAAAAAAAGTAGGCATAACAGCGTTATTAATTAGAAAGATTACCGCAATTTTATAGTTCTAATTGTATAACTCTCATTTCATATTTTGAAAATCCTTCCCCATTTACTCTCTTTCTAAACCTTACTTCCTCCACCCTTTTACAAATCAATTCCCTTTATAATGACTTACCTTTTTCTATTTATTTATTTTATTCCACCTTTGCATCCTATATAACCTCATTGCTCAACCTCTATTAGAATGAACAAAGTAATAGCGCTTTTTAAATATGTCGCAAAGTATAAGACCCAAGTCTATGCTACTATCTCTGCTCATATTCTATCTGCTCTATTTACAGTTATTAGCTTTCCACTAATTATCCCATTCTTCAATATTCTTTTTCAATCCGATGTTGAATCCGTTGGTAAACCTGAATCTCTTTGGCAAATTGACCAATATCTTAAATTCCAATTCGCTTCTCTTATTGAAAACTCAACAAAACAGCGTGCTTTACTTATTGTATGTTTCGCCATCCTTGTAACTTTCTTTTTTAAAAACCTTTTCAGATACCTTGCTAGTTACTTTATCACACCTGTTAGAAATAATATCGTAGCCGATATGAGAGATAATTTATTTGATAAATATCTAAGCTTACCAATGGGCTTTTTTAGCGAAGAAAGAAAAGGGAATCTGATTACTAGAATGAGTAATGACATCACAGAAATAGAACATAGCATACTCAATGTCTTAGAAGGCGCCTTCAAAGCTCCTTTCATAATTATTGGCTGCCTTGCTTTTATGTTATATATAAGTGTAAAACTTACGCTTTTTGTATTCCTACTCATTTTAGTTATGGTTTTTGTTATAGGTACAATTTCCAGATCCCTAAGAAAAGATAGTGGACAAGCTCAATCTTCCGTTTCAAACATAATCTCTATTCTCGAAGAAAGTCTCGGTGGCATCAAAATCATAAAAGCTTTCAAAGCTGAAAATTTTGTAAACGAAAGATTTTCTAAAGAGAATAGAAAATATAAAACAATCCTTACTCGCATCATCAGAAGACGTGACCTCTCCTCCCCGCTTAGTGAATTCCTCGGCGTCACTATAGTAGCTATCCTTTTGTTCTATGGTTCTCAACTTGTTTTCTCTGATCAATTAAAACCAGAAACCTTTTTTGCATTTATTTTCGCTTTTTATAGTATTATAGAACCAGCGAAATTGCTATCTAATGCTTACTACAATGTCCAAAAAGGATTAGCTTCAGTAGATCGCGTCGAAGAAATGTATGCCATTCAAAATGACATTAAAGATAATCAAGGTGATATCTCTCTTAATAGTATCAAAAAAGGTATCACTTATTCCGATGTAGATTTTATTTACCCTAATTCCAGCGTGAAAGTCCTAAATAACATATCTATGTTTTTTCCCGCTAATAAAATCACCGCTATTGTTGGTCTATCTGGTGCTGGCAAAACAAGTGTAGTTGACTTAATTCCCAGATTTTACGATACAACAAATGGAAAAATATTATTTGACGATATTGATATCAAATCCTTAAAACTTGATTCCTTACGAGATAATTTAGGCCTAGTTTCTCAAGATGCCATACTTTTCAATGATACCATCAAAAACAATCTGATCTTTGGCTTAGACAATGTTTCTGACAAAAAAATAAAACATGCCATTCAGTTAGCAAACGCCGAAGAGTTTATCAATAATTCTGAAAAAGGACTAGATACCATCATTGGCGACAGAGGTGTAAAACTATCCGGTGGTCAACGACAAAGACTCACCTTAGCTAGAGCTATTTTGAAAGATCCGCCTATTCTTATCCTTGATGAAGCTACTAGTGCGCTCGACGCAGAATCGGAAGCAAAGGTTCAATCTGCACTCCAAAAATTCATGTCAACTCGAACAACTATCGTAATTGCCCATAGACTTAGCACTGTAATGCAAGCTGACAATATTTACGTCTTGCGAGAAGGGAATCTAATAGAACAAGGAACTCATCAAGAATTAATCAAAAATAAAAACGAATACTTCAGATTTGTTTCTCTTCAAGAATTATCAAACCCTAATAATCCAATTTGACATTATTGTATAAAATCTGTTAATTTAATACTAAATTAAACACAAAAACAACAATATACATATTACAATTATACATAATGTATAATATTGTCTAATTTTTACACTTTAATTTCATATTTTTAAGGTTTAATAAATTTTAGCATAATATTAAATTGCTATTCTAATCTTTATTAACTTGAAAATCTATAATATGCGAAATCTATACCTTCTTATTTTTTGTCTCCTAAGTTTTACCACTTTTGGTCAAATTTCTATAGACAAGTTCAGTCTTCCTTCAGAGGGAGAAACTTTGAGAACTTGGGTTTCAACAAATACGAATGTAGATTTAGGAACTACTGAAGGTCCTCAAACTTGGGATTTCACCTCTCTTACTAAAGATGTTGAAAATAACGTAGAATTGTTAAACCCCTCAGAAGGAACTGTTGAAGTTCCTAATGCTAGTTTTTTAATCACAAATGTTGATTTAGTTGAAAGATATTTCCTAAAAACTGATGCGAATATCACTGAAATCTTCCTTAAAACCGTTGACCCTATTTTCCAAACATTTGAAATTGCTAATTCATATGCTGAAAGTCCAGTATACAGAAAAGGTAGCATCACTTTTGGTCAAGAATTTACTAGCAACTCTACTTATAGAGCTGCTATCGCATGGGAAGATCTTCCTGACACCATCACAGGACAGGTTGGTTTAAATATTGATTCTATTCGAATTAATACTAACTTCCTCAGAAATGACGTCATTGACGCCTATGGAACTGTTCAACTTCCTGATGCTGAATGGCAAGCTCTTAGAGAGTCAACAACTTTTGAAAGAACGATAACTATTGATCTCTTTTTTCTTGGTACATGGATAGAAGCTCCTATCGAAATTCTCGAAACTGCATTAGGTCAATTTGCTGATTTATTAGCTCCTGACACAACATACCAAGTGAATTATTACACTGATGAAGCAATAGAAGTTCTCGCAACATTTATTACCACTCAAGATGGTGATATTTTAAGTGCAGAATTCAAACAAGGCGCCGAAATAACAAATGTCGACGAGTTCATTTCCAAAACTCCAGATGTCTCAGTTTTTCCGAATCCAAGTTTTGGAAACGTAAGTTTTAATTTTGAAAATGTTCCTTCTGGAATTTATAGCATACAAATCATAGATATTTTAGGTAAAAAATTATGGTCTAAAGAAGTTCAAATTAGATCTGACAAACCTATTTATGCTGACCTTACTAATCTTAAGAAAGGGACATATTTATATACTGTTTTCGATAGTAATGGTAAAAAAATTGCAACGAAAAGAGTGGTTATCTTGAATCCTTAATTTATCTTTTTTTTCTTTGGGCTGGGGCCCAAAAAAATGCTACGTTTTCTCTGTAATTACGTATAAGGAGCCTCATTGCCCTGCTTAAACCTTTTTCTTAATAGTTTTAGATGAGTCTGCGCATCCTCTTTAAAAGGATCATATCACAGGCTAGAAAAGAATTCATTGAACTCTTATGTAATAAATACCACCTCCTATTGTAGGTTTTCCCTTTACTTTAAGGAATTGTAAGCACAAGAGCAATGGGTATTTAGATGACTAAAGTGAAATCCTGAAGCAAAAGAATCCCTAAGACACCTAAACACCAGAGAATAAAATCCATTTACCTTGAAACCAAATCCTTTCTATATAATCACTTAAAGCAGAATATATCGTTTTGATTTTACCACCTTCACTTTGAAAAACTCTCCTAACTCAACGCAATCACCTTGATATAATACCAATTTAATTTCAAAATGTCGTATAAAATTTTGATACTTAATTTTTC
>CAZSKA010000216.1:0-6761 GCA_964607315.1 uncultured Saprospiraceae bacterium
TGTAGAAGTAAGAGATTCAGGAGATGCAACTTGTACTGATAGTTCAACAGGAAATATGATAAATGCGGGAGTGGATAATACACCGCCAACATCAATTTGTCAAGATGTAACTTTATACTTAGATGGTAACGGAAATGCATCTATCACATCAGGTGATATAAATAATGGAAGTACAGATAATTGTACTGCTGATCCTGATTTGATGTTCAGCTTAAGTCAAACTAGTTTCGACTGTGATGATTTAGGAGCTGCACAACAAGTAACAATGACAGTAACTGATGAAGCCTCTAATTCGGCAACATGTACATCAAATGTAACAGTACTTGATACGATTGCACCTACAGCAATTTGCCAAGATATTACTGTAAATCTTGATGGTAGTGGAAATGCTTCAATTACAGCAATGAACATAGATGGTGGCTCGATAGATAATTGTGGAATACCAAGTCTTGCAATTAGTCAAACAAGCTTTGATTGTTCAACGACAGGTGCGAATACAGTAACATTGACAGTTACAGATGGAAGTGGAAATACAGCTGAGTGTACTGCAACAGTAACAATAGTAAATCCTACAGTACCAACATTAACTTGTGGTGCAGATGTGGAATCTTTTGCTATGCCTGCTACATGTACAGCGACGCTTACATATTTAGGAATAACTGCACCAACATTTAACGGAGCATGTGCGCTTGATAATATAGTGAACGATGCGCCAATGGACTTACCTTTGGGTTTAACCCAAATTACTTGGACAGCTACTGATGTTAGCGGAAATACGGTAACATGTACACAAAATGTAACATTATACAAGCCTCAGGAAATTCCAAATAACACAATTGATGATGACTGTGATGGTATGACTGATGAAACACCTCTAGTAACTTTAGTTCCATTAGATGGTGGCGCAAGTACTGGTACTTGTCTTTCCAATACAGATTGTTGCTCAGATACTTATTGTTATGGATTAGAATATACTCCAGATTATACAGGAACACTTGTAAATTATACAACTGGATTTATTGCTGATTGTGTTTTCGGAAATCCAGTAATATTTAATGAATCTTGCGTAATGACTGACAATAGTTTAGAGTTAGAAGATTGTGCAGGTGCAGGTGGCGTATTATTTAACTCTTCTGGAAACAATGGTTCTGTTTCTATTACAGAAGGAACACCAGTAATATTACATCAAATTTGTTTTGAAGTTCCAGCGAATGAGAGCATCACAATAATAGAAGATGAATTTACAGGATTGACAATGAGTATTGAAATCTCACCAACATTTACTGTTACAGAGATTGCTACACTTACTTCTGATGTTGAAGTTTTTGGAAATGTAGCTCCTACAGCAACTGCTGGAACAATAGGATCTTGTTATGTTGATAATGTAACAGCAATGGCAGATGCATTAGCTGCGACTACAGCTACTGATGATTGTACGGATATTTCATCAATCGTATTTACTTCTGAAGTAGTAGGAAGTTGTAATGCAATTGTTAGAGTTTTTGCAACTGATGCGTGTGGTTTAGTTGATACAGTAGAGTACAATACTACAATTGATGGTGATGGTCCTATAGTAACAGGAACAGCTGAAAATACTGAAGTTGATGGTTGTTTTGTAACAGATGCTCCTGCAGCATTTACTACTGTGGCTGAGTTAGAAAACCTAGTAGGAATTACTGATATAGATGATGCGTGTACTGATGATAGTATGATTACTATTTCAAATACAGAAACAGTATCAGGGAGTTGTCCAGTAATGGTTGAGAGAACATATACATTGACAGATGTGTGTGGCAATACATCGACTTTGATACATGTAGTAGAAGTTCATGATAATGAGAATCCAGATATAAATGGTACACTTACTGATGTGTTTATAGAAGGATGTAGTGAGGCTGATTTACCTCCTGCTGCAACGACAGTAGCGGAATTAGAAGCATTACCTGGAGACCTTTCAGTGACAGATGGTTGTGATGATGTGAATTTAATTCTAACTGTTGATGAAACAATAGTTCCTGGATGTAATATTCAAGTTATTAGAATCTATACGGTAACTGATCAATGTGGAAATGAATCAAACGCGATTCAGACACTTTATATAAGTGATTCAACTCCACCGACTTTAAGTCCGTCAACGATAAATGCATGTTTTGCTACAGATTTATTAGCAATGACTGCTGCAATTGATGCAACGACTGTTACTGATGTTTGTACAGCAGAACCAGTAGTAACAGCATTTATTACAGGCTCATGCCCGAGTATAGTATCTGTTGTTGCTACAGATATGTGTGGAAATGCTGATACACTTGATTATACAGTTCAAATTACAAATGGTATTGTACCTGTAGAAATAGGCGGCCCAGCAATAACTGAGATGACTATTCAGAATGCAGCAGATACTTTAGCAATAACACCACCTCAATTTGAAGATGTATGCGGTAATATACTTAATGGTGTTGGTCCAGCTTACGGAGGTACATACATGCCTGGCGATTGTGAAGGTACAGTTACATATACTTGGACTTACACTGATTGTGCAGGAGTATACAGTGAATGGACATTCACTTACTTCGTAGAATGCCAAGATGTGAATATCAAAGTTTTCTTAGAAGGAGCTTATTCAACTCTAGGTGATACACTCAATACTGGATTAAATACAAATCATCAGTTACCTGGACAGGATCATGTAGAATCTCCAATTATTACAATTAGAGTTTTTGGAGAGGATACACCTTTTGGTCATCCATATAATGTAAGTCCTTTTGATTATTCAGGTACTTTAGGAGATACATATGGAGATCCTTCAAGAACAGATGCTCCAGCAGGTGTTACACCTTATCCTTCTACAGTAGTTGATTGGGTATTAGTAACAGTTAGAGAAAATGGTATTTTACCAGCAAATGATGTATGGACTTGTGCAGGTTTCTTACATAATGACGGATCTGTGAATTATCCAGAGACTTGTCCTGATGTACTGAATATTGATGTAAATAGTGATTATTACATTCTTGTTCAACACAGAAATCACTTGCCAATACTTGATACTGCAACAGTAATGAATAACGGTTCATTCCTTGATCTTGATTTTAGAAATCAGAATAGTTTTAGACCGAATTCATTCAGACAAGGTCAAGTAGACTTTGGAAATGGAAGATGGGGAATGATTATGACTAATGGAGACCAAACACTTACTAATGGTGGTAATTCTACACAAATGAATTTCAATAGAACTTCCATTAACTCTACTGATAATACACTATGGAGTGATCAACAAAATGCAATTAGATATGCAAATGGTGATTTCAATATGGATGGTGTAGTCGATTCTGAAGATGAAACCCTATGGAATAATAGACAGAATACTTCAGTAGGTATTAATTTTTAATCCCCTTTAGTCAAACAAAATTTTAAAACAAGAAAATTAAAAAATAATGAGAATTTCAATATTAATAATCGTTCTTACAAGTTTAATTTATTTTGATGCCTCAGCTCAGTCTATGAGCTGGGTGTCATCAAGGTACACACAAGATGCAGCTTGTCAAGATAAAAGTGATTGTACAAAAAATCTTATGTGTTACAAGCTAAAATATGTTCCCTCTGAGGATGGTGTTTTAACAAGTTATACAACAAGCTTTATTGTAAATTGTAATGATAGAGTTAGCGCAATTAAAAGCAATGAGAGTTGCACAATGACTGATAAATCACAAGAAGTATTTGCTTGTGATTCAGAAGGCCTAATTTTATTACATAGCTCTGGTAATTTAGGAGATATAGAAGTAAAAGGTGGAGAGCCAGTTTATCTACATCAGATATGCATTCAAATGAATAGACCATCAGATGAAGTTGTTTTTCATAAGGCAGATATTGCTGATTTGACAGCAAATGTAAAAACAGAATCAGGTGTTGCTAAAACTGATTTTATTGACTATCAGCCTTTTACTTTTATGAATAGTTTATCTCAATGTTTAGAACAAGATGACTACCTTACACTATCTGGTGAATTAAATGGTGAAGTTGCTGAATTAAGCTGGGAGCCCACTAAGGAAGCAAGAGGTGGTGTTTACACGCTTTATCAAAAAGTTAATGACGAGGAATTTATTCCAGTTGAAACTTTTGAAGCAAGAATGGTGAATCAAGCCAATGCATTCAAGTACACTTACGAGTTGCCTCTTGAAGAATATGGTAATCATTTATTCAAAGTAGAATATGTGGATAATGGAGGTGAATTGAATAGTAATCTTGCAGAAATTTATTTCAGAGATTTAAGATTTTCAATGTCAGTTTCTCCTAATCCAACTGCGGATTATATCAAATTATTTGTGAATTCTGCTGATTCAGATGTAGAGTTAAGAATCACGAATATGGATGGGAAAATAATCATAAGAAAATCCATTAAAACAGATCAAGAAGTTATACAAGATCTTAGAGATTTAAGAGCGGGTATGTACAATGTTTCTGTATTTTCACAAGACGACCAAATAACTGAAAAGGTTATTTTAATAAACTAAAATCCCTGAATATAAAGGAGTGACTTTTGGCGATTAGTCACTCCTCTTTTACTAACCTATTTATAACATTTTTTAAATAAAATGATATAAAATCTATTACTTATACTGCTATGTTAGATCCAAAAAAAGTAATAAAATACTTCATACTTATCATAATCCTAATCAGCTATAGTTCTATGGGCTACTCACAAGAACTAGAATGGGTGTTTCTTCCAGAAAATGATATAAATACATCATGTACAAGCACTTCAAGTGTTCAAGATAGTACAGCATGTTTCGGACTCGTTTATTTTCCAAGTACAGCCGGAACAGTTACCAGTTATACACTTGGATACTTCATCGATTGCAATCAAGGAAATAATGCTATTCTAAGTGGTCAAAGTTGTGTGATGACTGATAATACAACTATTTTAGAAGACTGTTCAGGCTTAGGTCTAAGCCTTTTGTTAGCATCCGGTCAAGATGGTTCACTTGCCGTCAATGCAGGAGATTCAGTAATTCTACATCAAGTTTGTCTTGAGATAGGAATAGGGGATAGCCTCACAGTTGCCTTAGATGACTTTACAGGTATTTCTATTGGATTAGAAACGCCTGCAGGTCCTATTACTGATTTTCCATCAACTCCTTCTTCTATAGAATTGATTGATAGTGTTTTTGCAATTGTTCCATGTGATGTAACTAATAAAGTTTGTTCTTTTAATTTTGGTAGCAATGAAACTAGAAATGCATTTGAAATAAATGGGAATGGGAATATCTTAGATGCAGCATCAGATACACTTCTTCAAGACAACTTAGTGCTTAATATATATGACGAAATTAACGAAATTTGCCAGGAACCTGGTGGTCTTGATGATGTATCAATCAGTCTAGAATTACTCACCACTCAGGATCAATATGGAAATGCAATAATTGATGATTTAGCAGGAGAAACACATCGAATTGCACAAGCAACTGATGGATTACTTATCGAATTACCTTTTAATGTAGATACTTTAAGTGAAAGTTCTTCATCAGATGTTAGAGGTATTTCTTTTAAGGTAGATTTTGCTCTTCATATAGGAATCTTTGCAGAGCAATTCTCAGTTGATTTGTCAGATGTGAATTCTAGCGGTGAGATTTATGAGTCAGCGGCTGTAATATTTTACAATGAATTTGACATACCATATGATACCATCATGTATGAAGGTTTTTATGATGTATCTAGTGATTTGAGTGGTCAATGCAATCAAAATTCGCTCGGTGATGCATGGGTTTCTTTAGGAGATTCTATAGGTTCATTTTTCTTAGATAGCCTGAATAGAGTAGAGATTGTTGACCCTTGTAATCCTACAGCTGGTGTTTCTACAAATGATACTATTTCAGTACATGCAGTACAAGATGCTGGACTTCAACCTATGGATATAATTGGAGGATTTGAAGTGATCATAATGGGTGAAGATATTGCATCTCCTAATATGCAAGATGATGGAATGGAAATGAACGGTGATGATGATATTGCGTCTAATCTTCAAACAACCACATTAGGTAGTTTAAACAGTAAATTAGTTGGATATACAGTAACCGGTTGTGTCTTTAACCCTATTGTTTTACCTGTAGATTTTGTTGATTTTACAGTTGAAATAATAGAGGATAAACCATATATCGAATGGAAGACAGCAAACCATTTTAATCATAGTCATTTTGAAGTAGAATGGAGTCGCAATGGGCGAGATTTTCAAAAAATACAAGAAGTTTATGAGTCCCAAAACGAAGATAATGGTATTTATACCTACGGTTTCACACATAAAGAAAATTTAAAAGGAATTCAATATTATAGGGTAAAACAAGTAGACTTTGATGGTCGATTTGAATATACCAATGTGAAGAGTGTTAATATTGAAAGTGAATCAAATTCTTTTTCCATTTTTCCTAATCCATCAAATGGATTTTATTCAATGGAATTTGATGAAGTTTTGAAGGAAGAAATTCAGATTGAATTATTTTCTATTCAAGGCCAAAAGCTTAATTCTTGGAACATATCGGAAGGCTCAAGAGTAGTTTCAATAGATATAAGTCAATATGCAAATGGTACATACTTTGTGAAATTCAACCATCAATTACAAAAGTTAATTAAGATTTGAATTTTAGAGTATAATATAATAGGTTGGTACGAAGTTGCCCGACAAGTAATTTTACTTGTTGGGCTCTTCATTTTTTACGTACCTTGGATTCAAGTTATAAATGCAACTTATGGTTTAAAAAAAAATAAATCCT
>CAZSKA010000217.1:0-6734 GCA_964607315.1 uncultured Saprospiraceae bacterium
ACTAGATAGAGTAGGAGTGCCTGTTCTAAGAGTTGGTAATCTATCTAGAATTGATAAAGAGTTAGTTCATCTGAGCCTAGAAGAGAAAATGCGAGGGCATGCAGATTACAAATTCATAAAAAAGACACGTATAGAAGCTGAAGAGGCTCTAAAGATGGCACAAAAACACAAAAGATCTTTTGGGGAAAAAGAAAGAGCTGAACGTAAAATGATGTATAAGGAAGCAAAGGATCTAAGGAAATGGGCAAAAGATCTTGAAGATAGATTAAAGCATCTAATTTTGGATGATGTCAATGTGATTTGCACTACATTAATAGGTGCATCACATCCTAATGTCAATGATATAGAATTTTCAACATGTATTATAGATGAAGCTTCACAGGCTTTAGAACCTGCTTGTTGGAATGTTATGCTACGTGCAAAGCGTTCATTCTTAGTTGGAGATCACAAACAATTACCGCCAGTAGTTAAAAGTAATAATGCTGATAAACTTGGCCTTTCTACAACATTATTAGATCGATTAAGTGGTACAATTGAGAATGATTTTTTATTGAACACACAGTATAGAATGCATCCTGAGATATTAGAATTTCCGAATAAATCATTTTATGATAGTAAGTTGCAATCAGGAGAAAATGTCTTAAAACACACGATTTCCGAAGATGAATTTCCATTCGTTTTTATTGATACAAGTGGATGCGGATTTTATGAAGAAATGGATGAGAAGAGGAAATCTTATAAAAATTCTCAAGAATATTTTCTTTTACGTGAATATATGTTAACTCAGAAAGAGAAACAATTACCATATAGTATCGGTTTAATTTCGCCATATGCAGGTCAAGTTAATTTTATTGAAGCAGAGGTGGAACAGGATGAAGAAATGAAAGGTCTTAATATAGAAGTAAATACTATTGACGGATTTCAAGGACAAGAAAAAGATGTTATTTACATTAGTTTAGTAAGAAGTAATGATCAAGGAAATGTAGGTTTTTTAGCAGACGAAAGAAGATTGAATGTTGCTATGACCCGGGCAAAGCGAAAATTGGTCATAATAGGTGATTTAGCAACCTTAACAAATCATCCCTTATATCGTCAATTGTCTGAAATAGCAAGCTCTGAAAAAGTATATAAATCAGCTTGGGAGTATATGTCATATTAGTCTAAGAATGCTAGTTTTATATGATAATTTAGTTAGGAAAAACTGTGACTTTGGGCTTAAAGCCCAAAAATAAAAAAGCATGTCTCAAATCAATAAGACATGCTATAATTAAATCTTTAGCTCTAAGATTTATATTATTTTATTAAGTCCTCAACAAGTTTGGCAGCTTCAGCTAATTGTATTGCTGAATGAACTTCTAAACCAGATTCATCGATTAGTTTCTTTGCAATATCTGCATTTGTTCCTTGAAGTCTCACAATAATAGGAATTTTAACATCTCCTATATTTTTATAAGCATCAACAACACCTTGAGCCACTCTATCACATCTAACTATACCTCCAAAAATATTTATAAGAATTGCTTTTACATTATCATCTCTCATAATGATTCTAAAAGCTTGTTCCACTCTTGCAGCATCAGCAGTACCTCCAACGTCTAAGAAATTAGCAGGCGATCCACCTGATAATTTAATGATGTCCATAGTTGCCATAGCTAGACCTGCTCCATTTACCATACATCCAACATTACCGTCAAGCTGAACATAATTCAGTCCATATGAACCAGCTTCTACTTCAGTAGGATCTTCTTCATCTGTATCTCTTAATTCAGCAAGATCAGGGTGACGAAATAATGCATTCTCGTCAAGACTTACTTTACAATCCACAGCTATTATTTTATCATCACCAGTTTTAAGTGTAGGATTTATTTCAAAAAGAGAAGCATCACTTCCAACGAAAGCTTTATAAAGTTTAGAAATAAACTTAGTCATTTCTTTGAAGGCTTGGCCAGTTAACCCTAGATTAAAAGCGATTTTTCTTGCTTGAAATCCTTGAAGTCCAAGATGTGGATGAATATGTTCTTTATGAACTAAGTGAGGCGTTTCTTCTGCAACTTCCTCTATGTTCATTCCACCTTCTGTACTATATATGATTACATTTTTTTTCTGTTCACGATCGAGCATAATACTTACATAAAATTCTTTGCAAGCATCAAAATCAGGTGCATAACTATCTTCACATACTAATACTTTTCGCACTAATTTCCCTTCTCCGTCAAGACCTCCTGGGGTCTGAGGTGTTTTAAGCATCATTCCTAAGATGTTTGATGCATGTTCCTTAACTTCTGCATCTGTTTTACCTAGTTTAACACCACCACCTTTTCCTCGTCCACCTGCGTGAATTTGGGCTTTTACTACTGCGAATTTCGTACCTGTTTCTTCTTTTAGTTTAGCAATTGCAGAATCAATTTCTGATTCATTATTAACAACAACTCCTCTTTGTATTGCTACACCATAAGTAGCTAGTAACTCTTTACCTTGATATTCGTGAAGATTCATTTATATATTTAATTTTTGCACAAATGTACTATCCAATTTTCTATTGGACGACAAATTTCTTGTTGATTTTATTTCCCTTACTTTCCGTTTGTAAAATATAGATACCTGGAGGAACATCTAAATTCATCTCAAAAGAATTCACTTGATTAACTTGTTGGCTGAAAATCAATTGACTATGTAAGTTATAAATATTTACATTACCTGATAGATTATATTCACTGGACAAAATGAAATTTCCATTATTCGGATTAGGGCTTATATTAATAGAGACATTATGTGATAGTTCTTCTGTAGAAGTAATAAAACTAGTCTTAAATGTATTTACAATTGGCTCATTACAAAAACTGCTTCTTGAAATAGGAGTTATTCTCCAGAAATAATCTTTGTCATCAAGTAAGTCTGTTGCCATAAATGAGTTGTCAGTAGTATATCCACTTTGTACAAAAAAGTTAAAACCTTCAAATCTACTTACTTCAACAAAATAACCAAACACATCTTGATCTTCATCATCCCATTGAAGTAAAACACTATTATCAGAAATTATTTCATCATTGATAGGAAAGGTTCCTGTGATATTTTCCAAGTCAAGTTCAACAATCTGATAATTTTGATCTATTTGTTCAGGTTTAGTTGACATGAGATTTAGAATCATTGCTTGTTCTTGCAAAGGGGAAAATTTATCCATGCAGTTATCGTTTGCATAAGACATGAAATATGATCCATCACTTCTAAATTCTATAGAATCAGGATCTGTTTGTAATACATTGCTTTCTAGATTATTATTGCAATTCCACCTTACTGACAAATAATCTTGAGGTGTATCACAAAAGCGATCTGCTTGATTATGGCAATTTGTATCCATGTATCGTTCAACAAACACTCCATTTACTGCATTCGGTGCTATGTCTCCTGCTTTATACTCTTCTCCTTCCCATCCTCTGAAAGTATGAGGCAATGCTAAATAATGTCCTATTTCATGAGCCCAAGTGTGGTCATTAGGTCCTGAACAACTAAATGCCATAGCAACTGCTCTTCCAGATCCCGTAAAATAACCACAAGCTCCTGCCGGATCAAGAACAAAATATGAATTTATAGTACCATGAACATTGTTGAAATTCATCATTTGAGCTCCTTGCTGGAAGGTATGTTCATAATAAATGTTATTCGAAATGTAATTAAAAGATGCTAAATAGAATTGTATACCTGTTGATTGGAAGTCCTCATTAAGTTGACAAAATGCAATTGCTGCTTCTAATTCCCTAAATGATGGCTGTGGTCCATCTGTAGGCGAAACCAAATGTATTGTCATTGGTGCCCATATTATATCATTTGAAGTTTTTAGATCTAATTCTCCATTAAAGAATTGGTCTAAAAATTTCTCTGATTCTTCATCGTGCTCTGTTGCACAAAAATTACTTGGTTGTGCAAATACCCCTAGAGATATAAAGCAAGCTAAAATTAAGCTATAATACTTCATTTAAAATGTTTTTATAAAAAATTTTAGTTAGTTGGAAACTACAATTTTAAAGGTTTTCGATAGGTTGTCAGAATCTGCAATATTTAAAAAGTACATGCCTGTTGTTAATCCATTCAATAAATCAATTGTATTTACACCTTGTGAAATTGACTGATTCGTATGCTGCATTAATTGCCCAGATACATTGTATAGATTTATATTTACATTTCTATTTTCTTCACTTTCAATAAAAACTTGTCCTGAATTTACCAATGTATTTCTAAGATTTATACCTTTTAATTCAAATTCTGTGCTTGAAGATACTGTACCTGTTGTAAATTCTAAAGGATCAGAAAAACCAACGCAACCTCCAATTTCACTAACAGGCATAACTCTCCAAGTATATCTTTTACCTGATTCTAATTCGCCTGGATTTAAATAACTTTCTGTTACGAAAAATTTCTGTTCTGTAAGTAATCTTTTAACACCAACTACATAACCCACCGCATTAGGAACATCTTCCCAATCTAATGTTAAATCATTAAAAGTTGATAATGTTGCACCATCTTCAGGTCCAGTAATTACTGGTTCACTTAATTCTCCAGTATTAGGAACTACCCCTACATTCAAGAATGCTCTTCCTGGTGAATTATAATCTGCAAGTACAATGTCCTGCTGAGTTTCTGAAAAAATATATTGTTGACATCCTATGAAATAACTCATGAAATTTGATTCTTCTGGATCAAGATCTTCTCCATTAAAATCTTGGCATCCTCCTCCATATTCTGTACATCCAGCCCATCCAAAACCTAAATTATAATCCGCTTCTGTATCACATATGAAGTCTCCAGATATATTACAATTAGAACCATCAGCTAATTCATTACGGACACCTCCAGGACTAAATTGACTATTTACTGGATTTCCGTGAATGTTTGCATCCCATGCTTGAGCATCCCAACCATTAAATACATGTAAAAGAGAAAAGAAATGTCCTATTTCATGTGCAAGAACTAAAGTCGTAGAATTAATTTGATCTCTTCTAATAACAATGACGTCAAGGCTTGGATCATAATATCCTAAAGTAGTTCCTAAACCACCTGTCTGAGCATTCTGAGTAATAAATATATTTACACTATTTGTTCCAGCACTTCCCTTTTCAATTGACATTCTTGCCCCACCACTTGCAGATGTTGGACTTGTAAATAAAGAATTATGATTTACATAATTAAAAGTCTGATTCTTTAAATAAAACACCATGTCAAGAGGTTCAAAATCCTGATTTAATCTACATAATTGTGCAGCTACTAAATCTTCATCGATTCCGCCATCTCCATTAGCATCGCTAACTATATGAAAAGTTATCGGTACATATATAGTATTATTACTTCGGACTGAAATACCATTTTCTACAGCTTTTTTATTGCTTAAAAGACGATCAACATCTATTGTACTAGCAATATTCCCACAAACATGTTGAGCACTTATCGAAGTCATTATAGATATAGCCAACAGAGTAAATAAAATAGATAACCTCATATCAATTTGTTTAAAATTCTAATCATATCAAAGAGTATGCAATAATACTCCTTAATTTTATTTAAAATGTAATATTTAGCAAATGTAGATATTATATTAATTAAATACTGATTTTTGAAATGTATTATATTACATAAACATAAATGCAAAATATTACATATGGTTGTTTTCTTTAAAATTACACATATAGTAATAAGTCATTTATGTCTCCGTAAAGTCATTCAAAAATATTTAGGATAATTAATATATTTGAGCTTTCTTAATATTTTGCTGAACAAGATACTTAGTTCAGCGTTCACCTTTTAGAAAATTATAAATAAATGAGTAAAGTAACAGTAGTTGGGGCAGGAAACGTAGGTGCCACAGTTGCAAATGTTTTAGCACACAAAGACATAGTAAGAGAAGTCGTACTTCTAGATATTAAAGGAGATTTTGCAAAAGGAAAAGCATTGGATTCCTACCAGCAAGCTTCAGTTGATTATTATAGTACACGATTAGTAGGAACAGATGATTATAAGGATACTGCAAATAGTGATATTGTTGTAATAACAGCTGGAATTCCAAGAAAACCTGGAATGAGTAGAGATGATCTAATCGCGACCAATGCTAAAATAGTTGGTTCTGTTACTAAATCAATATTAGAGCATAGCGCTGATCCTATTATCATTATCGTTTCAAATCCTCTTGATGTAATGACTTATGCATGTCACAAAATTTCAGGATTAAGTGATAAGAAAGTATTTGGTATGGCAGGAATTCTTGATACAGCAAGATATCGTGCTTTTTTAAGTATGGAATTAGGTGTTTCAGTTAAAGATATTCAAGCTCTATTAATGGGAGGTCATGGCGATACTATGGTACCGCTTCCAAGATTCACAAATGTTGCAGGAATTCCAGTGACAGATCTTATTACTGAAGAAAGATTAACTGAGATTGTAGAAAGAACGAAAAAAGGTGGTGGTGAACTTGTTAAATTAATGGGTACGAGTGCATGGTATGCACCTGGTGCTGCTGCTGCACAAATGGTAGCTGCAATTGTAAGAGACGAAGATAGAATATTTCCAGTTTGCGCCAGATTGAACGGAGAGTATGGTTTGAAAGATATATTCCTTGGAGTTCCTGTTAAGCTAGGCAAAGGAGGAATCAAAGAAGTGCTTGAACTAAAGCTTAATGAAAAAGAAACAAGCGATTTAAATACATCTGCTAAACACGTACAAAACGTAATAGATGTATTCAATAATAT
>CAZSKA010000218.1:0-6716 GCA_964607315.1 uncultured Saprospiraceae bacterium
AAATTACACACATACACACATTTCAAGATTATTTCTCTTCCTACTTAGCTTTATGTTCATTTTAATATCCTGTGATAAGCAGGACTCTATCGATTTAAAACAAAGTAGAGAGGAAATTATTCAAAATTGGGCAAGCCAATATTTCGCAGATTATGAAGAAATTTTTCCATACAGCTTAGCTGAATTTACTCAAGCTGCTGTGGCTTCACATTACAATTGTCAAAAGGTAATTGGGACTTTCCAAATTGATACCTTTGATTTGATTCTAGAAACTTCTTTTCATCCACATTTAGAAGAAGTAACTGCATTTACAAATACCATAATAGATCATTTAGATCCTATAGTTGGAAAACTTGAAACAAAATTTGCAGGAGTTATTGTTAGACCACTAAGAATCAATGGGAAAATGTATACTAGAACATTAGTTCTATCTGAAAAGCAAAAGTCTATTATTTCAAGAACAGATGGATGTGGATATGAAAGTGATCACCATTGGAGTGATGGGGAATCATGCACGCAAGATAAGGCTTATGAAAAATTAATGGATGGATTTGCTTCTGGTTGTTATTGGAGTCATACTGATTTATCTCCTTGTTCTTTTCCTTCAAATATTGTATATGCTATAGCACCAAATTTAGGAAATCTATTAAATGAAGAATTTAATTTACCATGTACAACATTTTCCGAATGTGAAGGTTTATTAGGTACTCCGTCACTTAATCCAGGGTTGTGTGAGATTGCACCAAATAGTCCAATGTGTTATGATATTTTATTTAATAATGATCAAGACTTGCCTAAATATAAACTATTTTTCAGATCAAATTTAGAAAGTGAATGTATAACTGCGAATGAAATGGATCTATATCAGGAGCTTTTAGCAAATTTAGCAAGAGATATTTTATATGATGATGTGGAATTAAGGTTTAATTTAAATTCTGATATATGGAATTATCATAGTGCTGTGTTAGAATCTCAACCTTTTGGATCTAATATTCATAAAGGATATATAATTTATACTAGGTGTGCGCCAAATTTATGGGATGGTGGATTATAAGTTGAAAAATATTTTATTTTTTCTTTTTCTATTGAGCATTTTAAACTTAAAAGTCAATGCTCAAGAAACAATGGCGCATCGATTATTTCCTTATGCTAACTTTCAACATCTTCATGATTTTGGGAATGAAGTGTATGTAGATAACGACTTTGGGTTAAAAAGAATAAATGTTGATAGTCTAAGTTTTGAGGATGTTGAATATGAATTACCAAAGTTTGATTCCATCTCTAATACAGTATATTTTGTAGATATACAAGACTTATCAGATTCTTTGCTATACTATAAGAAAGAAAATAGGATTGTTTTTAATAAATTCTCACAGTCTTATACTTTTATAGAAAATATTGATTTTCGTGAAGCATATTATTTCACAGATGAAGAAACTATATATACATTTAATCAAGCAAAAGATCAATTATACAAATCCATTGATCAAGCAAAAACATTTGAACCGATATTAGAAATAGAATCAAGTAACTTTCATTTTTATAGTGATACTTTATTTGTTTTGGGTAAGTCTGGTGATTTATTCGTAAGTGAAGATGGAGGGCAGCAATGGTTATTAAAATCTAATATCGGTTCATCTGAAATTCTTTATTACTCTGGTTCTCGTTTATTTCGATTGCAAGAGACTTCATTAATGGTTTCTGATGATTTAGGAGGTTCATGGAACTTATCATTTGAGGTTACTTCAGATATAGATAATTTCTATAATTCAATAAATTTTAAAGTCACCTTAAGCGGCAAAGGTGCATTTTCATATGGACGACAACTGTTTACTACAATTGATGGAGGATTAACATGGAAATTGAATAGTTATCTACCTTTATTATCTCAAGCACCCAATCAATTTGAATTTGTAGAAGGAGATAAACTTATTCTTCAGAATTTTGGAAGCAATTCAATTAATAGTTTGTGGGTATATGATTTTGATGAAGATTCTTGGAAGAGCTTCACAAAACAACATTTTGGGACTCTATCGAATATTCGGTATTTAGAGGAAACTGAATCATATTATGCTGTTGATATTCTGCACGATTGGGTAGATACGATGCAAGTTAAAAGGTCTTCAGATGGAGGCTATACTTGGGAAGAGCTGTTTCAAATAAAAGATGCAAAATTGGGTTTTCTTGTTTCATGGGAAATTGTTGATGAAGATAATATTTATTTTTATAGATATGGAACGCAAGATTTAGTTAAAAGTGAAAACCAAGGGCAAACATGGGAAGTAAAATATCTGAATGAAAATGGAAAAGCTTCATTTTTCCATATTCCTAATGAAGGAGAAATCTATTTTTACAGTGTCTGCGATAATTTTATGGCTTACTCAATAGATGATGGAATAAGTTGGGACTCCTTATTTATTCCAAACCCCGATTTGGTAATTGATGCTGTAATACCTTCAAAAACTTCTTTTGGTTTAGGCTATATCATTGCTGTGAATCCTGATAATAAGGAAAGATTTGTATTCTATTATGAAGGGTTTGAAATTTTGCATTCCCAATCAACTGGTGAATTTAATTTATTCCCTAATAGTGCATTGCTAAATAGCGACAATCAGCTTTTTTTTGATACTTGGAGTACTTACCGCTATGATGGAAAAAATAATGTATTGACAAAATTGACCGAAAGTGAAGACTTAATGACATTAGCTGGTATTAATGAAGTAGATTCTTTATGGTTTAGCAAAATTGGATTGAGTTTTTTGGTTACAGATTCTGATGCTGAAAATTTTGATACTATTTCTTATGCGAAAGATGGATTTAAATTTAATTTATATGAC
The DNA here is from genome assembly GCA_964607315.1 of uncultured Saprospiraceae bacterium. Taxonomy (GTDB): domain Bacteria; phylum Bacteroidota; class Bacteroidia; order Chitinophagales; family Saprospiraceae; genus JAHDFB01. The sequence continues at coordinate 2,838 of CAZSKA010000218.1, forward strand.
CACATAATATTTGAAGATAAAAATATAGGATTGGCAAATTATGGAGATAATGCTTTTCCTCATACTAACGTGTTAAAAATCACTGACAATTTTCATCAAGACTTCATTCTTGAAACGAAAGAAAATGAAATCTATGATTTTGAGATTAAGTTGTACCCTAATCCAACAACAGATATATTAAATATTCTATTAGAAGGTGAGAAAAAATGGAACGATTTACAAGCGATAGTATTTAATAACCAGGGACAAGTATTAATGAAAAAAAGAGTATTCAGAAATACGAACAAAGGCCAGATTAATGTACATAGCATGCCGAGTGGGATCTATTTTATTTCTATTATGGATAAGCAAGGTTTGTTTTATACTAAGTCTTTTATAAAGGAGTAATGCCAATTCTGCATTTAAATTTCACTTATTTTATTTGAACAATTGCTTTGTTAGAAATACAAGCATTAGTTAAGGCTACTAATGATTTTTATGCCTTGTTCTTTTGCTAATACTTATTTATACTAATGTGAAATCCTAAAAGAAATTGATATAAAACGACTATTCATGTTAATTTAAATAGAGTAAGATATTTTGAAACGTCTTTGGGCTTAAAGCCCAAAAAAAACATTAAAGAATTAGCATATAGACAGCTTCCACATTAGTTGTGTCCACATCTATAAATTCCAAAACTAAAAATCACTCTGAAAATGGAAGTTGATGTCTGGATGGTTCTCTTGCATCATCTTTAACCCCCATGCCGATTCTGCCAAGTACACAAGCTTACCATCTTTATCCTTCGCAATATCTTTTCTCCTTCTCTTAATAAAAGCCTTCAGCTCTTCTTGATTCTCACTTTCTATCCAACAAGCTTTGTATAAATTAACAGGTTCATAAGAGCAGCTTGCACCGTACTCACCCTCTAGTCGATACTGTATCACCTCAAATTGTAGCGCACCTACGGTTCCTATGATTTTACGTCCACTTTCTTCCTTAGTGAATAACTGTGCTACACCTTCATCCATTAATTGATCTAGACCTTTTGCAAGTTGTTTTGCTTTCATAGGATTTGCATTGTCTACAAATCGGAATTGTTCAGGTGAGAAACTAGGTATTCCTTTGAACTGGAGTTTTTCCCCTTCTGTAAGTGTATCACCTATTTTGAAATTCCCAGAATCGTATAAACCTACGATATCTCCAGGATAAGCCTCATCCACCACACTTTTCTTACTTGCCATGAAAGCTGTAGGATTAGGGAATTTCATTTTCTTATCATTCCTAACATGGAAGTAATTAGTATTACGCTGAAAAACTCCTGAGCAGATTCGTAAGAAAGCAATTCTATCTCTATGCTTGGGATCCATGTTTGCATGAATCTTAAATACGAATCCTGTGAACTTACTTTCCGTTGGTTCTATCATTCGTTGTTCTGTCTCTCGCGAGAGTGGACTAGGTGCTATTTCAACAAAACAATCCAACATTTCCTTTACCCCAAAATTGTTAACCGCTGAACCAAAAAATACTGGTGATAGATCACCTCGCTGATATTTTTCAATATCTAAATCCGGATAAACTTCAGTTAATATTTCTACTTCTTCTCTTAATTCGTTAGCCGCTTTTTCTCCTACTAATTCATCTAATACCGAATCATCCAAGTCTTCTATCACTGTTACTTCATCCTCCTTTTGCTTACTATGTGCTCGAAATAAATTCAGTTTTTTCTCATAGAGATTATATACACCTTGGAAAGTTTGCCCCATGCCTACAGGCCAACTAAGTGGTATCACTTTTAGTTTAAGCTTTTCTTCTACTTCATCTAATAAATCAAATGCATCTTTTCCCTCCCTATCAAGCTTATTGATAAAAACAATCATAGGAGCTTTTCTCATTCTACATACTTCCACTAACTTCTCCGTCTGCATCTCTACACCTTTCGCAACATCAATTACCACTATTGCGCTATCTACAGCTGTAAGTGTTCGATAAGTGTCTTCAGCAAAATCCTTGTGACCTGGTGTATCAAGAATGTTTATTTGTTTGTCACGGTATTGGAATGCCATAACAGAGGTCGCTACCGAGATACCTCTTTGGCGTTCTATTTCCATGAAGTCACTTGTTGCGTGCTTCTTTATTTTATTGGATTTTACTGCTCCTGCTTCTTGGATTGCACCACCAAAAAGCAGTAACTTTTCCGTTAAAGTAGTCTTTCCAGCATCCGGGTGTGAAACAATACCAAATGTCTTTCGCTTAGATATTTCCTCAATTAAATTTGCCATGTAGATAGAATTGGCCGCAAAGATATAGAATTATAAGGTGACAATAGAGAAAGCTTTCTCTGATTTCTTTTGGGCTCGAGCCCAAAAAATATTAGGCAGCATTTTTACGCTACAGTATATCTATGTGGTATGAAAATAAATTTTTCTCCAACCATTATTTCTTTGATCTTTTTATGTCTGTTTTTTGGCCATATAAAGAACTTAACTGCACAAGAAATAAACGAGGATATTGTAACTATTCCCAGCTATTCCATCGGCATTACACTTTCTTCGCTTTTGAATGTTTATCCTAAAATTCAACTTGTTCAAAGTGTCAAACTAAGCCCTAAATGGAACACAAATTTAGAAACGGCTTATATTGTAAGATCATTACATTCCGAAGAAGTGAATGGCTTTAGATTCAGAGCTGGCTTAGAATATAATTATCAATCAAATGGGAAGAATACATTTTACCATGGGGTGAATTTCTTGTACAGATCCATAGATGAAACAAGAGAATCTCTACTCAATGTTAATAGCAGCAATACGTATATTCCTATAGAATATAATAGGTATAATAGGATGTATGGCATTCAGTTTTCAATAGGAAAAAAGTATAGAATCACAGAACATTTTTTATTCAAATCGAATCTGAATTTCGGTTTGGCAAGAGTAGTGGTAGAAAATCAAGATTTATTAACAAGAGAGATGATTTTAGTCAGTAGTTTTTCAGATGAATGGGCAATACCTGAGCTTTCTATAGGGCGTTATGTTTTGCCAGTTGCAGCCTTTCAGTTTTCGGTGATTTATGGTGTTTTTAAATAATTTTGGGCTCGAGCCCAAAAATAAAAGCAACATTCTCATTTGTTCTTTCGTTGATATGGTATGAAAAACATGCTCACTTTATTCATACTTTTTCTACTTGTTTCCTGTGGTGATGATTCAGATATCATAATTGATGGAATGTCTCCTATTTATGCTGACATTACATCATCCGAGGCTGTTTCATCTGAAGGCCCAAGGGAAATTGAAGATCTTGGTAACTTAGTTAATGTAGGAGATTATTTGTTTATCAATGAGCGATTTCAAGGTATACATGTAATAGATAATTCAGACCCTTCCAATCCTACATTTATGCATTTTTTCAAAATAATTGGTAATACAGAATTTACAATCGATGGAGATGCATTGTTCGCGGATAATTCAAGAGATCTATTAGTAATTGATATTTCAGATTTTGAAAATATAAAAGTAGTAGATGTCATAAGAAATCAATATGGGGTGAGCTTTTCATCAACACTTTTTCGACCTAAAGATTACATCGGGCGTTTTGAATGTGTGGAAAGGGAAGAAGGTATCGTTGTTGATTGGGAATTTATTTCACTGGTAAATCCAAGATGTTCTGCATTTTAAAAAAACAAACTATGAAAAAAATATATCTATTTTTAGTTGTACTAATTATGTTTTCCTGTTCAGAAGAGGCTATAATAAGCACTGGATCAGATGGCACACTAAGCGGTTCTTATGCTACATTATTACCAGTAGGAGACTTTCTCTATGTGGTGAATGATAATAGTATTTTCACTTATGACATTGTCGATAACTTAGATCCTGTTCTACTAGATGAACAAGATGTAGG
>CAZSKA010000219.1:0-6701 GCA_964607315.1 uncultured Saprospiraceae bacterium
ATTGAAAGATTAAGTAAAAAGAAATGCGACATTATGGAGTTAAATTGGTATAAGACATTTAATATTAGGTGTAAGGCTTTTATCCAAAATTATCATATGCTACAAAAATCTCTCTCTTTCACACTCCTTTTGCTATTCGTGTTCCAAGTTCATGCCCAGGAAAAATTTACTATAAGTGGTTATATTACCGATAAAAATACAGGTGAAGGCTTAATTGCTGCAAATGTTGGCGAACTCCGCTCTTCTAAAGGTACTGTCACAAATACTTATGGCTTTTACTCGCTAACTGTTCCTGGTGATTCTATTTTCTTATCTATTTCTTATGTAGGATATCAAACTCAAGTCATTCCTTTATTTTTAGATAAAGATATGACGCTTGATTTTACCTTAAGTGATGACACCGCTCTAGAGACAGTAGAAATTGTTGCTAGTAAAACGGAAGAACAAATAGAAGAACGCACTCAAATGAGTACAATCAGAGTTCCCGTTTCTCAACTTAAAAAGATTCCTGCTTTTCTAGGAGAAACAGATATTCTAAAGGCAATTCAATTATTGCCAGGTGTTCAAAGTGGGGGAGAAGGTCAAAGTGGGTTCTATGTTAGAGGAGGTTCGCAAGATCAAAATCTAATTCTTCTAGATGGCACGCCTGTTTATAATGCATCTCATTTATTCGGATTTTTCTCTGTCTTTAATGCAGATGCTATTAAAGATGTAACCCTGATAAAAGGTGGATTCCCTGCAAGATATGGCGGTAGATTGTCCTCGGTACTTGATATAACTATGAAAGAAGGAAACATGAAAGAGTTTCATGGTTCAGGATCCATAGGAATTATTGCTTCCAAACTAACTTTGGAAGGTCCATTATTCAAAGATAAAGCTTCCTTTATTGTATCAGCAAGAAGAACCTATATTGACATCTTAGCAAGACCATTTATTGCACTTGCTTTTTCTCAGGAACAAGGACAGTCCGGTTCATTCGGTTACTTTTTCTATGACTTCAATGGAAAATTAAATTGGAAAATTAGCCCAAAAGACCGAGTGTATTTGTCGACCTATACAGGAGATGATGTTTTCTTTACAAGGCTTAAAAGTACTTTTGAAGGAGACGTGAATGATATAGAAGAAAATGTTCAGATTGGTTTTGGATGGGGAAATCTTACTTCTACTTTAAGATGGAATCACTTATGGACAGATAAATTGTTTTCTAATACAGCTATTACCTATTCTCGTTATCGATTTAGTACAGATAATGGATTTTCTACAGAAGAGTTTGTTGGAGGAGAATTAGAAAATTCTACGGATGTAGGATTTGGTTATGTAAGTGGAATCAATGACATTTCAGCGAAAATAGATTTTGATTATATACCGGTTCCTGATCACTTCATAAGATTTGGAGCGAATGTCACAAGGCATGTATTTATTCCAGGTGAGAATTTCTTCAATTTTGAATCAGTTGAAAATGGTAACCAGGTTTTTGCCCTAGATAGTATAGTAGGTCAAGATTCTACATTTGCATTAGAAACATATGCTTATGTGGAGGATGATTTTGAGATTACTGATCGTCTAAAAGCTAATATCGGATTACATTATTCTACTTTTTCTGTAGATGAACGAACGTATCAATCCCTACAACCAAGAATTTCGGTTCGATATCTATTTGCAAATAAGTTGTCGGCAAAAGCAAGTTTTGCAACGATGCAGCAGAATATTCAGTTTTTAACGAATGAAAATGTAGGATTACCATGGGATCAATGGTTACCCTCTACTGCTAATGTAGTTCCACAAACAAGTTGGCAAGTAGCTGCTGGATTGGCAAAATCTATAAAAGGAGGATATGAGGTTAGTTTAGAAGGATATTATAAGAAACTGAATAATGTATCAGCATATAGAGAGGGAGCTTCTACATTTCAAGGCGTAGATTGGCAAGAGCAAATTGTTCAAGGCGAAGGTTTGTCTTATGGAGCAGAAGTATTTATCCAAAAGAAAGTGGGTAAACTTAGTGGTTGGATAGGTTATACACTGAGTTGGAGTTGGAGAAGATTCAATGATAAAAATTTCGGCGAATGGTATCCTTTCCGATTTGATAGAAGGCATGACATTTCGGTTGTGGCGATATATGAGTTGAGCAAAAAATGGAATATAAGTGGTACATGGGTTTATGGTACAGGAAATTCATTTACTTTCCCAACGAGTTTATCTTATTATATACAAGATTTCACAGGTGGTTCTTTTCCGCTCCAAATCGATAATGTTACAGAAAGAAATAACTATCGTTTAGCAGCATTTCATAGAGCAGATGTAAATGTTGATTATTCATGGGGTAAAAAACGATGGAAACATAAAATAAGTATGGGTGCATATAATGCCTATAACAGGAAAAATCCATTTTTCTTAAACCCAGAAAATGAGTTTGAGTTGAATGCTGAAACAGGGGAATTTGAAAGTAGACAGGTCTTACGTCAGTATTCATTATTCCGACTTATTCCATCTTTAACCTATTCTTTTAACTTTTAATACACATAGAAATGATCTTAAGAAATATAATAATAGCCTTTAGTATACTTTTTGTTTTCACTTCATGTGAAGATTATTTAACAGAGACAATAGAGTTTGAAGAATTAGGATTTGAACCACAGATAGTAATAAATGCGAAGGTTAGAGATACGCTTGACTTTTTGCAAATATCTGTTAGCCCTAATATTAATCTGGCTGATGGTGCATCATCAGATTTTACGTTTATTAATGGAGCAACTGTGAAAGTATTCATTGATGGAGAAGAATTTGAAGCAATAGAAGATATTGATGCAGATCCTAATGTAGAGAGTTATAATTATAGGTTAGAGTTAGGAGAGAATTTTGATTTATCTGATAAAGTCTATGAATTAGAGGTGAGTCACCCGGATTATACAACAGTAAGATCAAACACTTTCGTAGGTCAATTTCCTATGATAAATGATATTTCATTTGAAGAAGAAGCGAGAACTACTACTTTTTTTGGATATCCGCTTGTACAAGATGCGACCACATTTACTATAGTAGATGAAGATGAAGGACCGAATTTTTATAAAATTGATATGAATACGGATGGTTTTTTCTCCTTTGTTGAAACAGATGATGCAGATGCGATTAATCTAGGAGGTTTTGAAGGAACAGTTTTATTAAGCGATGAAAATTTTGTGAACGGAGTCAAGCAAATAACTGTCTTTTCAGAAAATAATCCTTGGCAAGAAGCTATAGATCGTTCACTTATAGTGTCTAACATTTCAGAAAGTGAATACCTGTTTTTACAGTCCTTTGAATTATATCAACAATCTACAGATTTTGGTTTCTTCAGTGAACCTGTTACGCTTTACACAAATATAGAGAACGGATTAGGTGTGTTCTCAGCAATTCAATCAGAGAGTTTTCCTGTCGAGTAATACCAATTTAAGGTTAGGATGAGGTAATAGATTTGGAAAGAGAAAAGTCATCCTACAAGGCAGAAATTTATTGCATAAGCTTAGTTACGGAATCAATTTCTAACGAAGTAGAATGGGTTTTCGATCCAAATATATACCTTATATTAGCCTTAAATTGGTAACGAAGACTATGATAGTGTTATGAACAGATATGTCACTTGGATCAGCGATGGGAAGGAGTAGTGACGGAGGAACTAGATCAGCTCCCTTGCAAGCAGAATTATGCATTAAGTTTCCGTTAGTAGACCTTATAATAGATGTCTTATTGCATGATTTGGGTTCAAGGGAGCTGAGCCGAACGAATAGTGAGCTCCTGGACGTAGCGACCCGAAGGGTGAGCCCATAAAATATATCAATTATACCCGTATTTTGCTATATACTCTATCCGTAATTAAAATGGAAAATCATTCACTAGGGTGCGGAAAAAGTGATTGATCATATTCGGTTTTGTCGCCCATAAAAACGCTATTCCGAATAGTGCACCATAAAAGTGTGCAACATGATCAATATTATCATTAGATTTTTTAGCTGCATATGAGCTGTAAATAAGATAGCCCACACCTAATAAAATTGCAGGAAAACCGATGAATGGAAGGATGAGGAGCGAAATTTGATCGTATGGAAAAATCACCACATATATAAATACTAAGCCACTTACGGCACCACTGGCACCAACACTTGCAAATCTTGGATTATGTCTGTGCTTATAGAAAGTAGGAATAGATGCTGCGACTATATTCAATAGGTACATCCCTAAAAAGACAATCCTTCCCATTACTGGTCCATAGAATTGATCCATAGTAAAGACTTTTTCGATAATGCTACCGAAACTATACAAGACAAACATGTTTATGGCAAGATGTATGTAATCACCATGCACAAATCCTGCACTTAAAAGACGGAAATATTCTTTCGTTCTGAACTCATTATATGGATAATGCTTTAATTTTTCAAACTGTTGTCGGTTATTAAAAGATGTATAACTGACTAAAACAGTAAATATTATAATTAGAATCGAGATTGGCTCAAATTGTTCCATGCTGTAAATATAAACTTATTCATTGTGATATTTCTCTCCACGTATAATCGTACAGGCTCTATATAATTGCTCCATGAACATGATGCGTATAATCTGATGTGAATATGTCGCTTTTCCCAAAGCTATTTTCTGGCTAGCTTTTGCTGAAATATCTTGATGTATGCCATATGCACCTCCAACAAGAAAAATGATGTTACCAGAATGTGTAGCCATCCAGTTTTCTAGTTTCCCGCTGAATTCCATTGAGGTGAAGTCTTTTCCCTGTTCGTCTAGAGCAATTAATTTATCCTGTGGCGAGAGATGTTTAAATAGAAGATTGGCTTCTGCTTTTTTAAGTTCGCTAGCGGGTAATTTTGCAGCATTTTTGACAGGAGGAAAGACTTTTATCTCAAAAGGAATGTAGCGTTTTATCCTCTTCTCATATTCTTTGATTCCTCCTACAACGAAATCAGGAGTTGATTTTCCAATAAGCCAAAAATATACTTTCATCCTTATTTTTTAATAGCGGTGTATTTTTCCAGAATAAATATAGCTTCTCCTTTTCTGAATTCCTTAATTATAGTTTTATCTCGACCAATTTTTTGTTTGTCGTTTATCAATTCACCAGCGAATGAAACAACATTGTAAAAAGCTTTATCAGTTGTAAGAGAAGTTGGGATTTTATCAAAGGTTTTATCGGTACTTCTATATCCTGCATTGACTTTTTTTAGAGACTCATAAACTAGGAAAGGAGCGAGAATTAATTCATCGTAGAAATCATTTTCTTCTAGATAAGAAACCAATTCTTTCTGGGCTTGACCCACATCTATATACGACTGATTAGCATCTCCTATTGATGATCTTTTCAAAGCAGTAACTGTGCTTATACCAATGATAATAAGACTGATTACATGAACAGGTATATATTTATAGTAAGGTTCTAATGTTTTAAAGCAAATAAATATGGTCAACGGTAAAAGGCAAAGAAGATAGCGTGCAGACATGAAATTCATTGCCGTAAAGCAGAGATACAGTAAGGTAAAAACTAATATGCTTAAGTATAATTTATGATGTGATTTATATACTTTCTTAAAATCGATAAAGAAAGGAGCGACAGAGCATAAACTAATAATAACGTAGCTTGTAAAGATTATCCAGTTAGACATAGGGAAGAAGCCCCATATTACCATGTGTATTAGGCTTACGCCCAAAAGGAATAGAACACGTCTGCTTTCTCTGAATCTATATATGAATGCTGCAATTGCAGTTAAGGTCAACAATATTCTTGCTTGTCCAAAGAGGATGAATTTTGCTGCAACTCGGAATTGTGCTTGGAATTTACCAATAGTGTTAACTTGTAAGTCTAGGTGATTAGGATAAAGGTACCAGCCGAATCGTTCGTTTTGGATGATGAGAAATAAGAGGTAAGGTAAAAGCCCAAGAATGAGTTTTCCAAGAAATATGAAACTCTTATTCCATGAAAAACTATCGCTGAGCAGTTGATGAAATAGATAAGAAAGCCCAAGAACAGGGAACAATACCGCACCAGATTCTTTGGAGAGTAAACAAAGACTTGCATATAGAATTGCCTGATTATGTTTGTTCTTTGCAAATGAGAAAAGTGAAAGAAACACAAATAATGTAACTAATACTTCAGGTAAAACCATAGCTGATTGGGCTAGAAAAATACCTGTGGAACAGAGAAATAGAATGGCGTAGTGTATAGTGTGGGGTAGGTGAGAAATCAGATGCTTTCTGAAGAGAAATAGGAAAATCAAGCTAATAGTAAGAGCAAAAACATGCAAGCTAGTCACTGAAATGCCAAAAATATTTCCCCATACACCTCCAAGGAAATGAAATAACATAGGATGTCCTCTAGATAAATCGATGTTGATAGAACCAGGAAGTAGGGAAGGAAAGGTAGATCCCATTTCACTAACAGCCGGTCCATAAACCCATGATTCATCCCAAAAATAAGGAATGTTAAGGAAGTAAATTTTGTAAAAAAGGAATATTAAAATGCCAAAGCACAAGAGAAGATTAGAAAATCTTTTTGAAGTAAGAAATTGTGAATAAAGCATTTATAAACAATAGAAGGTTTGCATTATAAAAAAACACAGTAAAACTATTTATATTATAATAATAAGCACTATTTTTGCCCTCCAATTTTATGGTGATTGTAGCTCAGTTGGTTAGAGCACCGGTTTGTGGTTCCGGGGGCCGTG
>CAZSKA010000220.1:0-6637 GCA_964607315.1 uncultured Saprospiraceae bacterium
TTTTATAAGTATGAACTCTATCAAGTCCAATAAAAAGATAAATATATGATTTTTTAGAATATGTTTATATTTCACATGATTTATCATCCACCTTTTTACCATTTAAGATAGATATTTTATCCATTGGTATAAAAACGCCCCCTAAAAACTGTAGATATTCAACTTTGTTTCTTGTGAACCAAGTTTTGATTCGTCCTTCAAATTCAAAATCGTCATTTAATCCTCGAATAGTAATCCTTGCTAGCTTCTTATAAGTTGCTAAGATTTCAACTTCGTCTATTATGTGACATGGAACTGGTTTATATGTACTCATAACTTATCTGATATTTTCCAAGTATGGTCTGCAAGTAAGGTAGCATCGGATAAGAAATCATATTTAAGATTTTTGCCCCATTCTTCTGGTGAAATCATTGACAGAATATAGTCTTCTTCCTGTTGATAAAGATAGTAAGTAGTTCCTATTATAGGTTTGAAATTATATTTAGCTTCATAAATTTTTTCGGAGATATCTATCCTCTTATGAATTTCATGAGCTTGATTTATCAACATTTCCACTTGTTCCTTGATTTGCTGCAATTTATCTTCAGTTTGCTGATACATTGCTTTCATAGAAAGCCCTTTTATTTTGCCTTTATCCAGAGGTTTAATTATAGCACTCCCCACAGTATGAGCATATGGCAATGTATGCGGGTTTTCAGCTATTTTGTCTTTATCAATAGGATTCTCTTTCATCTAATTCAATTCATTAATAAACATAGAAAGTTTATTTTAAACAAAAGTTCAAAATAGCTTAGAGATATTTTTATTCCAAAACTCAGATTCAGATTAGATGTACATTTTAATTTTTCATATTGCTTAGAATCTTATAAAATAAAAAGAGACCATCTTGCACAAAATGATCTCTTTTTATAACTCTTCAGATATAGGAATTAATTTTTATTCTAAATTACCAACTTCTAAGTCAAATATCTTAACACTTCCAAATGCCCATTTGTCTCTGGTCTGCAGGTAGTTTCCAACTTTATAATAGTTTTCAAAAGCACCCCATTTTTTAAGATCTTCACTTTCATATACTTTTCTATCCCATTCATCAAGAATTATCTCTAATTTCCCATCTGATGCAATAATTTCTAATGTGAACTTATCATTTCTTTCTATTCGACGATCAAAATAATAACCTCTATCATCTTCCCATGCATCTTTCATTAGCATTCTTCTATCATCAACGAATCTATTTTTTAATACTTTAGTTCTTACATAGATCTTATTTTCTTGATAATAGATTTTCAATACAGGAGGCGCATTATTATCTTTTTGCCCTATCAACTCTTTCTGCTCATTAGACAATCTACCATGAATTTGGGCTATAATCATTCTATGATGTTTTCCATTTGTACCATTGGATACATTATCGATCGCCATTGTAAATTTCATTCTCCTACCTTCTGGAAAAGTCCAATTTGTAGAATTACTACCTGAAACCATCTGCTCTCTAAGCTCAGATCTAGAATATTTGGTATTTGCCGTTGTAGACCCTGGTTCTGCATGAAAGACAATGGATGCATCAGTAGAATCAGCATACATGAACTTTTTAAGCACGTCTATATTTTGATAATCAAAAATTTCAGGAGGACTCACTTCCATTGCTTTACCATCATCTCTTGGAGTCGGTATAGTTACTTTCCAATGCGTTAAATCAATATCTGCTGGACGATTTAAACTTGCTTTTCCACCTTTAATACTAGAACATCCACTATAGAAAAGTCCAGTTACTGTGAGCAGCAACAAAATCTGATAACGAAAATTAATCATTTGATTTGAATTTTATAAAATTTACAGTTTGAGAATAAAGGTCACAAAAAATCAATGATTTTTCCAAGTATAATTCAGATTTTCAACTAAAATGACATTTTAATTTACATTTCTAAAACAAAAAAGCCGCATCATTAGTGCGGCTTCTTTCCATGTTTATGGAATTTGTTTGTCATATTCTTTTAGGCTTACGCCCAAAATAATTATCATAGTTTTACTTATTTGAGTCTGAAACTACCAGAGCCAGCTTTATAGCCTTTGTTGTATATTTCTACTTCATAGATTCCTTTTGCGAAACGAAGTCCTGGTTCCCATGTTAAGCATAATTGTTTTGATTCATTTGAATAATCTACAACGCCTGAATTCGTATAACGAATAGATTCTCCTTCATTATTAATTAAGATTCCACTTCCTAAATCCTGAATAATCATAGGTTCTCCCAATGGATCAATAATTCTTAAGAAAAATTCTTCTTCCTCCTGATCTGTTACTAAATTCGCTTCTGTTGTGAAACATACACTTACTCTATCTACGTATTTAGCATATTTTCTCTTCGTAAGCTCTCCATTCTTATTCACTTTATAACCAGTTCCTATCAAATTGTTTACTTTGATGACCGAAGCTGCATTAACCTTTGCATTCAGATAATCTTTTTCCTTCGATAATTCTTTATTGTAATCTTCTAACGCTGTCTTTTCAGAAAGTAACTCTTGATTTTCTTCTGAAGTACGAGCTACTCTTTGTGTTAAGACCTCTGTTTCTTGTTTAAGACTTACATTTGATGCAGCTAACAATGAATTTTGCTCCTTCAAATCTGCAATCTCTGCAATGTACTGTTGTCCCATTGCCTGCAGTGATGCGATTTCTTTCTTTGCTTCTTGCAACCTTCCTTGCGTCTTTAATAAACCACTAATCTTATCTTTTTGCTGAGATAGTTTTGTTTTTTGTTCTTCTATCAATGCATTCAATTCCTGATTGTCACCAATCATGTTGTCAAGTTGCTCATTAACATCATTGTATGATAGCTCTAAGTCAGCTGATACAGCTTGTGCTTCTTCTACCATTATTCTGTATTGACCGTTTGCTTTAACCAGTTGAGCTCTATCAAATGCTAAATAGCCAGAAAGTGCTAGTAAAATAGCTATTACAGTAACGAATAATGGGGTGTATCTTTTGGGATTCGAATTACTCATACATATTATATTTAATTAAAAAATAAACCTAATTCTTTTTGGGATTAGATTTCGGTTTAACGGCTTTGACGAAATTTACCGTTTACATATTAATGATGATACATGTAAAAATATTGCTGCCTACAAAATATTAATTCTTTTTATATATATCTTTGCTCACAAAATTTCAAGGTATGAGTCATCTTATTGCACCATCAATTCTTGCTGGTGATTTTACTAATCTGGAAAAGGATTTGAAAATGATAAATGATAGCGATGCAGATTATTTGCATGTTGACATTATGGATGGAGTCTTTGTGCCCGCTATTTCATTTGGTCAGAACATCGTTAAGCAAATGGCAGCTAAATCAACTAAACCTTTCGATGTACATCTTATGATTACGAATCCTGATAAGTACATTAAGGAGTTTGCAGATGCAGGTGCTGAAATAATTACGGTTCATTACGAAGCCTGTACTCACCTGCATAGATCTTTGCAATTGATTAAGTCAGTAGGGTGTAAAGCTGGTGTTGCCATCAATCCGCACACTGCCGCAAATTTATTGGATCCTGTTTTAGAAGATCTTGATTTGATTTGTGTGATGAGTGTAAATCCTGGTTTTGGTGGACAAAAGTTTATCTATAATACCTTAGAAAAGTTACGTTATCTCCGTTCCAAAATTACTGATAAAAATCTGAATACCTTATTAGAAGTTGACGGTGGTGTAGGCTTGCAGAATGCTCAGAAAATTCTAGAAGCTGGGGCAAATATGTTAGTCGCCGGGAGTGCAGTTTTTAAGTCAGATAGCCCCCAACAGACAATTAGTAAACTTAAAGCAATAGGAACTCACACTTTTAGTGCCTAATTTACGTTCAATGCAAGTGAAAAGAATCATACTCTCTTTATTGGGTTTATTTATTTTCTTTTGGGTCGGAGCCCAAAAGGCTTATGTGAGTGGTACCATCATCGATGCTACTACTGAAGAAGTTGTGGACATTGTAACGGTTTACGTAGAGTCATTGCAAAAAGCTTTGGAATCCGACGAAAATGGTGCATTTAGGTTGGAGATTCCAGCAAATGAACCTATTACCATACAATTCAAAAGGCTTGGATACAATGACAAAACGGTTAATGTTGCAGCAACGCCTTTGGGGATAACCCGAAAAATAGAAGTGCTATTAATTCCTGAAAATTACGATCTAAACATAGTTGTTAAAGATAGTAGAATAAGGGATCTTGGAATGATACGAGAAGAAACGAATGAAATAAAGTTGTTGCCTTCAGTTACAGGGAATTTAGAAAGCGCATTACCAAGTATTGCCTTAGGAGTGAATGCAGGTAGTGGTGGAGAATTAACTTCGCAATATAGTGTAAGAGGTGGAAACTATGATGAAAACCTTATCTATGTAAACGATTTTGAAATTTTCAGACCTCAATTAATACGAAGTGGACAACAAGAAGGTTTGACTTTTCCTAATATTGATTTGATACAAGATATTTCATTTTCGTCTGGAGGATTCGAATCAAAATATGGAGATAAATTAAGTTCAGTACTTGATGTAAGATATAAACGCCCCACTATTTCCCAAAGCTCCATCAGTGCTTCCTTTTTGGGCGCAAGCCTACACACGGAAGGTTCTAAAAAGATAGCTGGAAGAAACTTTACTTATTTAATAGGAGCCCGTTATAAAACTAACCAATACTTACTTAATTCACTGGAGATAGAAGGGGAGTATCAACCTAATCACGGAGATATTCAAGCATATTTAACTTATGATTTATCAGAAAGCTGGCAAGTCGATTTTATAAGTAATTATAATATCTCCCAGTTTAATCTGACTCCTGAATCTGGAAGACAAGCGGTAGGATTAATTAATCTAGCGATTCAATTGACCACTGCTTATGATGGTTCAGAACGTGATCAGTTTAGAAATGCCATGGCAGGCCTTGCCTTTAATTATCTTCCTGAACGTAAAAAAAATCCGTTCTACTTGAAGTTTTTGACCTCTGTATATGATAGCAGAGAAATAGAAGGTATAGATATCGTAGGGAGATATAGATTAAGTCAGATAGAAACGTCACTTGGTTCTGAAAATGCTGGTGAAGAAGTTGCACTTCTTGGTCTTGGAACCCAACATTTGAATGCTAGAAATATTCTTAATGGAAACATTATTAACTATCAACATAAAGGTGGCTACGAAATACAACTTACCGAAAATGGTTCAAAAAGTCATTTTATCCAGTGGGGAGCAAAAGTTCAACATGAATACTTTAATGATAATCTAAAGGAATGGGAAAGATTAGATTCTGCGGGATTTTCATTGCCTTTCAATGAAGAAAATGTGTTGGTAAATACTTTTCTTAGAACAACAAATGAGATTCAGTCTACTAGATTTAACGCACATGTTCAAGATTCTTACACTGTTCAAAATGATAGAACAGAACTTAGAATAACAGGTGGTTTACGAGCTGCATACTGGACTTATAATAATGAAGCATATGTTACACCAAGGTTTCAGGCTTTATATAAGCCATTGAAATGGGAGAAAGACATCAGTTTTAAATTTTCTTCTGGATTATATTATCAACCTGGTTTTTATAGAGATTTTAGAAGACTGGATGGGACATTGAACGAGGATATTAGAGCTCAGAAGTCTTTTCATGTTGTTGCTGGCTTAACTTATGATTTCCTGTGGAAAAAAGTAAGTGATTCTCCTTTTAAACTAATATCAGAATTCTATTATAAACGACTCTGGGATGCCATTTCATATGATATAGATAATGTTAGAATTCGATATAGCGGAGAGAATGATTCTGATGGATATGTAATAGGATGGGATACTAGGATTAATGGAAATTTTGTGCCAGGAACAGAGTCATGGGTAAATATATCAATCCTACAAGCAAGAGAACGAATCGATGGCGTAGAACATAGAGGATTTAGAGGTTTTGAAGATGTAGAGCGAACTTTTGTGCCAAGACCAACGGATCAACTTGTTTTTGCAAACCTATTTTTTCAAGATTATCTACCAAATAATGAAAACTTCAAAGCTCATTTCTTACTTGCTTTTGGAAGTGGTATTGCCTATGGAATTCAAGGTAATAATCTCATTTATAGAAATACGTTCAGATATCCTGCCTATAGAAGAATTGATGTTGGATTCTCCTATCAATTATGGAAAAGAGACTGGTTAGGTAATAAACCGAATCATCCATTGAGGTGGTCAAGGAATGCATGGGTTAGCTTGGAAGCATTTAACTTATTAGGAATTGAAAATGTGGCTTCCAATACATGGATAAAAAGTATTACGAATATTTCGTATGCAATTCCAGATCGATTAACAGGAAGAAGAATTAATCTTAGATTTAGAGTTGAGATTTAAATTGGTTTATTACAATTAGATATGAAATCAATCCTAACATTAACTTTATTCTTTTCGTTTTCCTTATTGTTCTGTTTTTCTTGTGACGAAGAGAAAATAACGTCTCAAAAAATTGACGTGCACAGAATCTGCGATCAAACATATAAAGCTTGTGATTCTGTAGTATTTTATCTTCCTTCACATTATCAGAAATATCTAGATTTATTAATTGAAGACATTAAAAAACATAAGCATGCTTATACTTTTTTTAATGAGCAATTATATAATAT
>CAZSKA010000221.1:0-6578 GCA_964607315.1 uncultured Saprospiraceae bacterium
ATTTTAAAGTTTCAGAATTAAAGACATATAATCTATTTTTATTGGAGATTATCCATAAGTTATCTTTCCAGTGTTTATATATAGTTTTTATACTTGAATTAAAATTATTAGGGACATTTGCAGAAAAAACACTCTTTTGAGTTACTGGATTTACTTTGATAATGCTATCCTTTATAAAATAGATACATTCATCCTCTAACATTAGAATTTTACTATATTTTGAAGATGAGAATTCAGTAACTTTATTGTCATCTAAAAAGCTAACTTGCCAATTACCATTTGAAGAAAAAATTGTTAAGAATTCGTTTGTAAGATTAAATTCCATTAGATAATAGTCAATAGGTATGTCGAGACTTGCAATTTTCTTCTGTCTGTTTTTTTCATCAACAATATAGATGTTGCCGCGTTTTGAAATGAAAATAGGTCTATTATCTTTTAAGCCTAAAAACATGCTTTCAGGCTCTACATACTCTAAACTATTTATTAATTCCCCAGATAAATGCACTTTATTTATACCAAATTCATTACTTAGAAAAACTTCATTTTCTGAATTCAAATGAATTGCATAATATTCATCTATATTTTTGAAATGTTCGTTTTCAACATCTACAAGACCTCTACCAACTATCTGAGAAATTCCTAAAAAGTGTACAACGGTTGGAACGGAGAAATTATCGATAAATATATCTACTACATTACTTATCGGAAGCCCATTTTCTATCCCAAAATGATAAGTTGGAAATTGCTTGCTTCCAATAAAATCACTTTTGTCTACTTCTTGTGAATAAGTATTAAAGCTTGTGATGAAACAAAGAATGAGTAGTAAAATATAATTGTATGTCTTGATTAGTTTCACAGAACTAAAATAAATATATTCTTCTTCTAGTTATGTTAAATATTAAAATGGAATGCAAAATCACCCATTCGGGTGATAGATTTCACCTTGTTTCGATTTAACTTTGGCAATACCAATTAGAACACAATTATTTTTTCACCAATTCTGATTTTTAGTCTTTATTATATCTATTCAGAATTGGTGTTTTATATTTTAGTCTCTTTAGAGGGCTATTAAAATTTCACTTTAGGCCTTATTAACTAATAAAAATTAATGGAAGTGTTACTTACCATCACAACCAGGCTTTGCATCTTCATCTGATGCTAATCTTATATCAGCAATTCCTATATCAGTTCCGTTATCTCCCCTTAACATGAGAGCGGTTGAAATGCTGGTCATGTCGACACCTAAATCGTCAAAACAACTTAAACTAATTCTATATTCAGACCAATCTCCAGAAATTTTGATATTTAGAGTTTTATCACAATTGGATTTTTCATCACACATAGCTAGCTTAACCATTCCATCCTTTGAGAAAGATTTTGCAAAAAAGGCTAATTCCATAGCTCCATTTGATTGCCTAGACATATCATCAGCATTCGTAGCACTAATTCGGAATTGATCATTAAAATCAGATGTCCATTTAAGTCGTAATGCGTCTTCTTGAGCTAAATGATCTGTTTTTCCTATTAATAAACCACCAAATGATGTAGGGTAACTGGCAATCTGTTTATTTAGGTCATCAGAATACCCCCATAATGACCAAGGAGCGACACCTAAACCTTTATCGAAAAACACACCAGAAGATGCAATAGCACTTTCTGCTAGTCCTGAATCTTCTGATAATTCTGGAACAATTCGTTTGTCCGTATAATTTAATCCATAACCTAGTTCAAACAGAGGTACATTATCTTTAGAAACTTCTGCTAATGAAGGCCACGAGAAGGAAAGTCTACCTTTGAATTCGTAAGATGGATCAGTCTTAAATAACATGTCGGCAATTCCTCCTCCTTCACTTCCTGGTAACCAAGCAGCAACAAAGGCATCAGAATTGTTGATTTCAGGATTTGTCCACATGGGACGGCCAGACAAAAATACAGACACCACAGGTATACCTTGTTTTTTAAATTGAGCTAATTGACCTGTGTCAAATCCATTAGGAACAAAGTCTAAATCTGCTTTATCTCCTTGAAATTCAGCATATGGATCCTCTCCAAATACGGCAATAACGACGTCAGGTTTTACTTTTGCTGTACCATTTTCAGAAAATACAAGGTGACCACCTGCATTATTTATTACTTCTTCAATCCCGCTATATATAGATTCGCCATTTGGAAATTCTTCATTTGTATGGCCTTTTCCTTGCCAAGATAAAGTCCAACCTCCACATGCTTTTGATATACTTTTTGCTCCATCACCAATTACTAAGACTGTTTTAGTAGCATCCAAAGGTAATGTGCGATTATTATTTTTTAGTAAAACAAGTGATTCTCTTACAGCTTGTCTTGCTATTGATCTATTTTTGGGTGTCCCCAAAAGGTCTTCGTTTCCGGCATTTGGCCTTGTGCTTGGTGCGCCTTTTGAGAATATTCCGGATGCCATTTTTACTCGTAGAATACGTCGCACTGCATCGTCTAGTCTTGACATTGGAATAGTACCTGATTTAACATGTTTAAGTGTACTCTCGTAAAGGCCTTTCCAACTGTCTGGTGCCATATACATGTCGAGACCAGCATTTAGTGACTGCGGGCAATCTGTGTTAGTACAACCAGGAACTTGACCATGTCCATTCCAGTCGCCTACTACGAATCCATTGAATCCTAATCTCTTTTTTAAAACATCAGTTAATAGCTCTTTATCGCCATGTAATTTTCTACCGTTCCAACTAGAAAAAGAAGCCATAACTGTTTGAACCCCTCCATCCAAAGCACTGTAATAACCAGATGCATGAACGTCATATAATTGCTGTTCACTTATTTGTGCATCTCCTTGATCAACTCCATTTGTTGTAGCTCCATCTGCAAGAAAATGCTTTGCACATGAAATCACCTTTCCTTTACCCATGAAATTTTTCTCATTTCTTTTCCCCTGCAATCCATATACTATTCTATCTCCATAAGCACGAACGATCTCAGGATCTTCAGAGAATCCTTCATAACTTCTTCCCCAACGTATATCCTGTGGAACAGCTAATGTGGGAGCGAAAGTCCAATCATGACCTGAGACTGTAATTTCTTGTGCTGTTGCATCTAATATCTTTTCCATTAGATCAGGATTGTTCATTGCTCCTAAACCTACATTGTGAGGAAACACAATTGCTCCTTTCAAGTTTGTGTGACCGTGTACTGCATCAATTCCCCATATACAAGGAATCGCAACCTCTACACCTTCTTCATCAAGGGAAGCGTGGTAATATTTGTCGGCCATTTCTAGCCAAGTTTTCGTATCAGCGTAGGGTAGAGGACCTGGAGCAGAATTACCTCCACTTAAAACAGAACCTAATCTATACTTTTTAACTTCTTCAGGTGTAATAGAACCATTGTCAGCTTGAATTACTTGCCCTACTTTTTGTTCTAAGGTTAACTTTGGCAGGATTCTATCAATTTCAGCTTCTATTTTAAAGTCAAGTGCTTGCCCTTTAAGTTTAGGCCAGTTTTCAGGGTTGACAGATGTGGTTTTACCGTCTTCCATTTGCTTGTTATTTGATTTTACAACTTGATTGCTTTTTGGTGTACAAGCAAAAAATAAAAGTATAACAAATAGGAAACACATTATTGAGATGCGCCTAAAATTAGAAGCAAAAGTCATAAGAATAAATTTGATTAATGATTTGGTGAAATTGAACCATAAATTAGTTCAATAATTTAGCCGTAAGATAAATTATTCTGCATAAAAAAACCAAGTCTAAAGATAATTTTTAAACTTGAGCTTATTTCTTGGCTTGGTTTTTTTACAAATTCATGCTTTGAAAGATAATCTTAAATAAATTTAACTTTATAATGCCCTCCAATAGATTTTGTCAATTAATTTTTCTAGTCCGAGGTTAACCTGCATTATACAATAGAAAATATATTACGACCTGAAATGCTCTTGAAATAAAGGCTACGCAAACTTTTGTTCACTCATTATAGCGCAGACTAACGCTGTGGAGTCACAGGTAATGATTCAATAACAAAAGTCTTTATTCCTTCGGAATATCAGTTCTTCCGCCTTCCAAAGTTTTGATTGTGGGACAGGCATTATGGAGTTAAATTGGTATTATATTGCATAATGCGAGTTTGAAAAACGCAAGCATAACAGCGTTACATTGAGGCCTTTCAGTGAAGAAATTGAGAAATTAATTAAAAGATATGGGGCATTGTGGAGTTGAATTTGTATTAGACCAATGCATAAAAAAAGACCTTATGAATGGAGCCAAAACTTTGGGCGTAAGCCCCATTCATAAAGTCTTAAGAAATATTTCTTTGGTAATTTATTGCGTTTGTATAGTCTTAGAATTTTGAATAAAACCCAAAAGAATAAGATGGTGCTGCATATACAATTCTACCTGATAATGGAGTTCCGAAAGCAAATGAAATTCCAAAATTCTCAGTGAATTCATAACTTACTTCAGCTGTAAACATGAAAAATTCTGCATTATTTGCGAATATACTTGCAGTAGCTTCAGCTCTATCTCCATTAAATGTAGATTGGACAGCATCTGCTTTTGCAACTAGCCACAATTTGTCTTTTACTAGTCCAGCCCCAATTTCTCCTCCGAATCTTATTTCATCAGAAAATCCATTTGTTCGGTTATTATATGCACCATAAAGATTTGCATATAATGATGCATTTGATACATTGAAAGGAATTCCGAAATCTAATCTCAACATTTGATTGTATTCGCCATCTCCAAGCTGAATATTAGCATCTCTTCCACCTGCAGATTGTCCAATAGCTAAACCTGCAACAAAAGAAGCCGAAATGGCAATTTTTTCAGATTGGAATATTCCATACTTCAAAGTAAAGTCAATGTCTCCTACGCCATTGATAGCATCACCTTCTACAATAGTTGCACCATTAGTAGAAGATATAATGTTATTAAGGACACCTCTACTAAAAAATGGAAAATTTACTACTACTGTAAATCTATCTGTCACCCCATACTCTGCATAAAGTGTTGTGTTGTAAAGTCCTGCCGTTTGGTTAGGATCAATTTGACCTTGAGACGTATAATGTTCACTGGCAATAATGAACCATTCTGAAAGCTTTATATAAGCTTCCCCTTTTTTTTGGGGCCAACCCCCACCTCCAAATACTGAAACACTAGAAATTAGCACTAATAATAGTGCGAAAATATAATTTGTTAATCGCATGTAATTTAAATTAGTTAGTTGTTATTCTGACATTACACCATCACCAACTTTTATGTTGAATGGTTTACAGAAATATAATACATGACTATAATCGAATAAGCCAACATTAGGAATCTCATAAGAATGAGCACCATTGAAAATTGTAACTTCTGAAATTTCTAAAGCAGCTGCAATACTGTTAGGATTATTAGTTAAGTACACATAAAGTCCTGGTAAAGCAGTATCTGCATTGTAATTTGCTTCAAATTCCAATATTAAATTGCCTTCTTCTTCTGTTAGTTTGAAATCTCCATCAAGTGGGTAAAAAGATGAAGGATCTATATTGCCTGTTCTTTCTTCACCCATCTCTTCTACAACTGTTTCTTGACTAATTTCAAGAGTGAAAGAATCTTCTAAATCCTCTCCTTCATATGTAGTTCTTAAATAGATAGTTGTAGTTCCCATGGATAGACCTTCTAACACACCAAGTGAATTAACTGTTGCTATAGATTCGTCTTCTGAACTCCATTCTGCTTCTATCAATTCATTCTGACCTACATTATTTCTAAAGATAAAATCAAGTTGAACTAGTGTATCAGTAGATAAACTTTGTAGTGGATTCTCTATTCTCAAAACTGGATCTACGCGATCATCTAAAAAATCATCTCCAATACATCCTTGTATAAAAATGAAAATCATTGTGAATAATGCGAACGATAAATATCTCATTATAATTTTATTATGTTATTTAATTTGTGCTTCTCTTTCCTTTTACTGTGCCTTTGAAACACACGTTAAAGTATTTTAGTCACTTTAATTCATATGGTAAGATTCTATCATGGTTGCTTTGCGCAAAGTTAAAGTTTAATTTTCTAGAACAGTTATCTTTTTTTCCTTTATAATTAACGTTTTTGCCTTATTAATACGAATTTGACACTTATTCTAATATTAATACCAAATTTATGACAATTACACTGAAAATGAATTTAATTTATATAATAATAAATGTTAATAACTTATTCTTTTAGAGATTTTCATTAAAAATCAAAATGATATGCACCACCTAGACTAACAAAAAAAGTGTTATTGGTTATATTTAAATATGAAAAGGAAAGACCTACTCTAAATGGATAAGATTTGAATTTTATACCTGAATTTAGTGTAGGAGCTAAGAAATTACTTCCTAATTGACCGCTAAAATCTGGACCAAATTTTAAGGAAGGATTTAAGATTAAATCAAAATCATTATACTTTTTAGTGTAATAAAATGTAGGAATAACTTCCCATCCATTTGCAGGACTAAGAAGTAGTGTTTTTGCGTCAATTCCTACAGCCATATCATATGAATCACTTTTGAAAAGCTGAAATTTATTGTGTATTCCTATGCTGGAATTTGTATTCAAATATAC
>CAZSKA010000222.1:0-6563 GCA_964607315.1 uncultured Saprospiraceae bacterium
TTTCCTCGAAACCTGTTTGATCATCTTTCTCTTTTCTGAAAGTAACACCTTCTTCTATATCTTGGAATTTAGCAATACCCCCAAACTCAGAGATAATTAATGCGTTGAACGGATCCCATTCACAAATAACATCACCTTTTCCAATTTTCACACCTTCTTTAATAACAAGGTTTGAACCATAAGGGATATAATTACTTTGAAGAATTCTACCTGTCTTAGGCTCAACGATTCTTATTTCTCCAGATCTTGAGATAACTACAGTTTCTTTCTCAGAATCAACAGATTTGATATTATCAAATTCTACAACACCCTCGAACTTAGAAGTAATATCATTTTCAGCTTTTGTTACTGATGCGATACCACCCACGTGGAATGTACGAAGTGTTAACTGAGTTCCCGGTTCACCGATTGATTGAGCAGCAATAATTCCTACAGCATCACCTCTTTCTGCAATTCTTCCAGATGCAAGGTTTTTACCATAACATTTTCTACAAACACCCTTTACGGTTTCACAAGTAAGAACTGATCTGATTGTAATAGATTCTATTCCTTCAGCATCAATAGCTTCAGCAATTTCTGGACTGATGTATTCACCAGCTTTTACTATAACATTATCAGTTTTAAGCTCAGTTACATCATGTAAAGAATATCTACCTACTATTCTAGCAGCTAAAGATTGTACAATCTTATCATTTTCTTTTAGTGCAGTTGTTTCAATACCTCTTAAAGTATCACAATCTTCTTCTATAATAATTACATCCTGCGAAACATCAACAAGTCTTCTTGTAAGATAACCTGCATCGGCTGTTTTCAAGGCTGTATCGGCAAGACCTTTTCTCGCACCGTGTGTAGAGATAAAGTATTCCAATACTGAAAGACCTTCTAGGAAGTTTGCTAGAATAGGGTTTTCAATAATCGCTCCACCTGTATCACCTGATTTTCTCGGTTTTGCCATTAGACCTCTTAATCCACACAGCTGCTTAATTTGCTGTTGAGATCCACGCGCTCCTGAATGAAGCATCATGTAAACTGAATTAAAACCATCTTTATGCTCAGCAAGTTCTTTCATCAAATTTTGAGTGATGGCATTATCCGCTAATGTCCACTTATCAATAATTTGATTATAACGCTCGCCATTTGTAATAAGTCCCATGTTATAGTTAGACCATACTTCATCAACTTCTTGTTGGGCATTGATCAATGTTTTTTCTTTCACAGAAGGAGTAATCAAATCTCCTAAGTTGAAAGATAAACCACCTCTGAATGACCAGAAGAATCCCATCTCCTTAATTTTATCAAGGAATTCAGCAACGACAGAGAAACTTGTTTTATCAAGTATTCCGTTGATTGCTCTTTTAAGATTTTTCTTTGTCAATAACTCATTTACAAAAGGAACTGTCTTAGGTCGAGCTTCATTAAATATAACTCTACCTACAGTAGTATCGATCATTTCAGTGAGAGGATTTCCTTCATCATCAACATGATCAATTCTCACTTTTATCTTAGCATGTAATTCTGCTTTCTCTTCAGCAAATGCAATCTGCACTTCTTCAGGAGAATAGAATTTCATCCCTTCACCTAATACCGGATTTTCCTTAGTATTAGTTCTTTCTTTTGTCAAGTAATAAAGTCCAAGTACCATATCCTGTGAAGGAAGAGTAATTGGAGAACCATCTTGCGGATTCAACATGTTATGCGCTGATAACATAAGAACCTGTGCCTCAAGAATTGCTGCTTGAGATAAAGGAACGTGAACAGCCATCTGGTCACCATCGAAATCGGCGTTGAATGCACCACAAACAAGTGGGTGTAATTGTATTGCTTTTCCTTCGATTAACACAGGTTGGAAAGCTTGAATTGAAAGTCTGTGAAGTGTAGGGGCCCTGTTCAACATGATAGGGTGTCCTTTCAATATATTTTCTAGAATTTCCCAGATAACTGGTTCTTTTCTATCAACTAATTTCTTAGCTGATTTCACAGTTTTCACTATTCCTCTTTCAATTAATTTTCTAATTACAAAAGGCTTGAAAAGCTCTGCAGCCATTCCTTTAGGTAAACCACATTCATGTAATTTAAGAGTAGGACCTACTACAATTACAGAACGACCAGAATAATCCACCCTTTTTCCTAATAGGTTTTGACGGAAACGTCCTTGCTTACCTTTTAATACATCACTTAAAGATTTAAGAGCTCTACCTCCTTCTGCTTTTACAGCATTAGATTTTCTTGAGTTATCAAATAAAGAATCAACTGCTTCCTGAAGCATTCTTTTCTCATTTCTCAAGATTACTTCTGGAGCTTTTATCTCTAATAATCTCTTCAAACGGTTATTTCTAATAATAACCCTTCTATATAAATCATTTAAATCAGAACTTGCGAATCTACCTCCATCCAAAGGAACTAAAGGTCTTAATTCTGGTGGAATTACAGGTAAATACTGGATAATTGACCATTCTGGTTTATTCTCCATTCTTGTATGTCCATCTCTGAATGCTTCTACAACTCTAAGTCTCTTTAAAGCCTCAGATTTTCTTTGTTGAGAAGTTTCATTAGCAGCTTGATATCTAAGTGCAGCAGCAAGTTCGTCAAGATCAAGTCTTTCTAATAACATACCAACTGCTTCAGCTCCCATTTTAGCAATGAACTTATTAGGGTCATTATTATCAAGTAGTTGATTATCTGTTGGAAGGCTATCAAGAATTTCGAAATATTCTTCTTCGGTCAAAAGCATTTTTGCTTCTTTTCCTTCTTCTGCAGTAACCCCTGGCTGAACAATTACATATCTTTCATAATAGATAATTGATTCTAAATTTTTGGATGAAAATCCAAGAAGATATCCAATTTTATTAGGAAGAGATTTGAAGAACCAGATGTGAACTACAGGAACAACTAATTTGATGTGTCCCATACGCTCTCTTCTCACTTTCTTTTCCGTCACTTCTACCCCACATCTATCGCATACTATTCCTTTATATCTTATTCTCTTATATTTACCACAATAACACTCATAATCTTTTACAGGCCCAAAAATTCTTTCACAAAATAGTCCATCACGCTCTGGCTTATAAGATCGGTAGTTGATCGTTTCTGGCTTTAAAACCTCTCCATGTGATCTTTCTAAGATATCATCTGGAGAACACAAACTAATCGTAATTGAGTTGAATCTATTATTTACTTTGTTTAAATTCTTTTTTAATGACATAGTTATTATGTATGTGAGTCAAGCTCAAAAGCTTACTCTGATTTTAAAATTTTAGTTGTCAAGCAATAAGCTTAGACAAATTTCACGTCAAGCGCTAAACCTCTTAATTCGTGTACAAGTACATTAAAAGATTCAGGGATATTTGGCTCAGGAAGGTTTTCACCTTTTACAATTGCCTCGTATGCCTTTGCTCTACCTACAATATCATCTGACTTAATTGTCAGTAATTCTCTTAGGATATTAGATGCACCGAATGCCTCTAGAGCCCATACCTCCATTTCACCAAATCTCTGTCCACCAAATTGCGCTTTACCACCTAATGGTTGTTGCGTAATCAATGAGTATGGTCCAATAGATCTTGCGTGCATTTTATCATCTACCATGTGAGATAATTTCAACATGTAGATTACACCTACTGTAGCTTGCTGGTGGAACTTATTACCTGTTTCACCATCGTATAAATAAGTCTGTCCTAAAGATGGTAAATCAGCTTTCTGAATCTGAACTTCAATATCATCCATAGATGCTCCATCGAAAATAGGTGTAGCATACTTGACACCAAGTTTCTTACCAGCCCAACCAAGAACTGTTTCGAATATCTGTCCTAGGTTCATCCTTGAAGGTACACCTAGTGGATTCAAAATAATATCAACAGGAGTTCCGTCTGCAAGGAATGGCATATCTTCTTGTTTTACAATCCTAGATACGATTCCTTTGTTACCGTGACGACCAGCTAACTTATCACCCACTTTAAGTTTACGTTTTTTAGCCATATAAACTTTAGCAAGTTTCAATACACCTGCAGGAAGCTCATCTCCAATTGAAATATTAAATTTCTCTCTTTTATATCTAGAAATTTCTTCATTCAATGTAATAGAGAAGTTATGTAAAAGCATACCAACTAATTGATTAGTTTCTTCTTCTTTTACCCAACCGCTGTAATCAACTTCTGAAAAGATAAGGTCTTTGAATACTTTAGAAGCAAACTTAGTTCCTTTCGGTATAAGTTCTTCGTTGTATATACTCTTAACACCCTGAGAAACTTGACCTTTAAGCATAGTCATAAGCTTATCAATAAGGATAGTTCTCAGTTCATTAACAGTAACTGCATGTCTATCTTCAAGCTTGTTAAGTAATTCCTTTTCTTGAACTTTCTGGAATTTATCTTTTTTAGCTCTAGCGAAAAGTTGCTTATTGATAATTACACCTTTCGTAGAAGGAGGTGCTTTTAATGAAGCATCTTTTACATCTCCAGCTTTATCACCAAAGATAGCTCTAAGTAATTTTTCTTCAGGAGTAGGATCAGATTCTCCTTTAGGAGTAATCTTTCCAATTAGAATATCGCCTTCTTTTACCCAAGCACCAACTCTGATAATTCCATTTTCATCAAGATCTTTAGTAGCTTCTTCACTTACATTTGGAATATCATTTGTAAGTTCTTCTTCTCCTAATTTAGTATCTCTAATATCAAGTTCATAACTTTCAATATGTAATGAAGTAAATATATCTTCTCTTACAACACGCTCTGAAAGTACGATTGCATCCTCAAAATTGTAACCTTTCCAAGGCATGAATGCAACCATTAGGTTTTGACCTAGAGCTAATTCACCTTGTTCAGTTGCATAACCATCACATAGTAAAGAACCTTTAGTTACTCTATCACCTTTTTTAACAATAGGTTTTAGATTAATACATGTTCCTTGATTTGTTCTTAAGAACTTTATTAATTTATATGACTTTACGTTATCTGTGAACTCTACTAAGTTCTCTTTATCCGTTCTATCGTATTTAATTACAATTTCTGTAGCATCAACGTATTGAACGATTCCATCACCTTCCGCGTTGATCAACATTCTAGAATCTCTAGCAACTTTTCCTTCTAGACCAGTACCCACAATTGGAGAACTTGGTTTTACTAAAGGAACTGCTTGACGTTGCATGTTTGATCCCATTAATGCCCTATTCGCATCATCATTTTCTAAGAAAGGAATTAGTGACGCAGATACACCAACAATTTGGTTTGGAGCGACATCCATGTATTCTACCTCATTAGGTGCTAATACAGGGAAATCTCCATGTTCTCTACATTTAATTCTATCACTTACAAAAGCTCCTTTTTCGGTGATTGCAGAGTTAGCTTGGGCGATTTTTTTAAAATCTTCTCCTTCAGCAGAAAGGTAAATTGCATCTTTTTCAACATCAATTTTACCTTCATCCACTTTTCTATAAGGAGTTTCTAAGAAACCCATTTTATTAACTTTCGCGTGAACGCAAAGAGTAGATATTAGTCCAATATTTGGACCTTCAGGAGTTTCAATAGTACAAAGTCTACCATAATGACTATAGTGAACATCTCTTACCTCGAAACCTGCTCTTTCTCTAGATAAACCACCTGGTCCTAGAGCTGAGATTCTTCTTTTATGTGTAATTTCAGAAAGTGGATTCGTTTGATCCAAAAACTGAGATAATTGACTTGTTCCAAAGAATGAATTGATAACACTAGATAAAGTCCTTGCATTGATCAAGTCAATAGGAGTAAATACCTCGTTATCACGAACGTTCATTCTTTCTCTAATTGTTCTAGCCATTCTTGCTAGACCAACACCAAACTGAGCATATAACTGTTCTCCAACAGTTCTTACACGTCTATTAGATAGGTGATCGATATCATCAAGTTCGGCCTTTTGATTCATTAAAGAAACAAGGTAACTTACGATTGAAATGATATCATCCTTAGTTAATACTAATGTATCAACATCTTTACCTGGAGCTAATTTTCTATTAATTTTATATCTACCTACATCACCTAAGTTGTATCTTTTATCTGAAAAGAATAACTTATCAATGATACCACGAGCTGTTTCTTCATCAGGTGGATCAGTTCCTCTTAATTGGCGATAGATGTATTGAACGGCTTCCATTTCAGAAGAAGAAGGATCTTTCTGAAGAGTATTATAAATAATAGAATAATCTTCATCGATATCATCTTTCTGAAGGATGATGTGTTCTATATCTGCATCTTGAATTAAAGCGATATTATCCTCATCAAGAACGATATCTCTTTCAAGTATAATTTCATTTCTTTCAACAGTTACAACTTCACCTGTATCTTCATCCACAAAATCTTCTGTCCATTTTCTTAGGACTCTAGCTGCAAGTTTTCTACCTATTGATTTTTTAAGTTCTTTAGGTGTGACTTTAATTTCTTCTGCAAGGTTAAAAAGATTCAAAATATCTTTATCTGAATCATACCCAATAGCTCTTAAAAGAGTAGTTACAGGGAATTTCTTTTTTCTATCGATATAAGCATACATTACAGTATTAATATCAGTAGCGAATTCCATCCATGCACCTTTAAAAG
>CAZSKA010000223.1:0-6512 GCA_964607315.1 uncultured Saprospiraceae bacterium
TGCTGTAAATCGTGTCGCACCTACGGAGCTTCATAAAATTATATGTTACAATTTATCTACAAAACTGTCGCTTCTATGGTGCTGAAAAGTGTTATGTTTAGTTTCTACATGTCACGCCTATCGACATGATATACAGACCGATAACATATTAAACAAATTTATTATATGATAAATACTTAATCATGGAAAAGATTTTGTTAGATGCTGAAATCTAGAATAAACGTACAAGTCCCGTAGGGACGACAGCTTTGTAATACACAGATTAGCAACAATGGGCAAAGCTCCAGAGGAGCGACACTTAATTTATTCTTCTTCCATTTTTGCAGGCAGCTTATCGAAACGACCACTTATTCTAAGTTGTTCTAATATGGTATTGTATAATTTTACAGGATCAAATGGTTTGGTTACAAATCCAGTCATTCCTACTGATTCAACTTTAAACTGAACATCTAGTTTGGCAGAAGCTGTTAATGCAATGATTGGTGTTTTTACACCCTTAGCATTAGAGAGTTCCACAATTTTACCAGTTGCTTCATAGCCATTCATTTTAGGCATATGAAGATCCATTAAAACTAGATCATATTCCTTCAAATTAAATAAATCTACAGCTTTGGCGCCATTATCTACTATGTCAAAATCAACTTCCCATTTCTCAAGAAATCTTCTAATTACTGTTCGATTCAACTTATTATCTTCGGCAACTAATATTTTAATGCCTTTTAAGTTTCCAGGTAAAGGCTGAAGTAAAATTGCTTGCCTAGGATTATCCTTATATGTATTACTTTTCTTGAATGTCAGCACAAAATAAAATACAGAGCCAATATTAGGAGCACTCTTTATTTTAAGATCAGAATTCTGAATTTTAAGAAGTTTTTTACAAATCGCTAAGCCCAAACCTGTACCTCCATAATTACTTGAAATACTTGGGTCAGCTTGTTTGAATTTCTCAAAAATCTTTTCTTGTTTATCTTTTGAAATACCTATACCTGTATCTTTTACTTGAAACAAAACACTTACGGTTTCATAGTCTTCATCAATATTCTCCATAATCAGTCTAATCTCACCTTCATGTGTGAATTTTACTGCATTACTCAACAAGTTATTTAGGACTTGTGACAATCGATTACTATCACCGACTAATACCCTTGGAATATCAGAATCTAATTCAACCTTAAAACTAACACCTCTTTCATTTGCCTGAAACTTAAAGTTTCTTTTAATTGATTGCATTAATGTTTTAAAGTCGAAGTCTTTTTCTTCTAACTCTAACTTGCCACCTTCCATTTTATTAAAATCAAGAATATCATTGATTAATGCTAAAAGATGTTGAGAAGAATATTTGAGTCCCTTTAAATATTCTTTCTGAGAATCCATATGTTCATCCATCAGTAAAAGATTCGATATACCAATGACGCCATTTAACGGAGTTCTTATTTCATGAGACATCGTTGATAAAAAGTCATCTTTAGCTAATAGAGCTTTTTTCATTGCTTCTTGAGCTTGCTTTAGTTCTAACTCCGTCTCTTTTAATTTTGTTACATCAACTAAGCTTCCTATGACACCTGGTTTATCTTTATTTAAATTTGGAAGAGTTTTATAGTTTATTTCGATCCATTTACGCGCGCCATTTTCGGTAAGAATAGAAACAATACTTTTAAAATTTTTAGAAACGTCACAACCAATTTTCTCTATCTCTTTATAAGCTTCATCATTAAAACCTTGCAAAAATTTAGAATAATGTTGTCCTAGTGTTTCTTCTACTTTATAACCTGACAATTTCTCCCAGGATGGATTCAAAAATTTAAAATTTCCTTCTTCATCAGTTTCAAAAATTA
Source organism: uncultured Saprospiraceae bacterium (assembly GCA_964607315.1). Lineage (GTDB taxonomy): Bacteria > Bacteroidota > Bacteroidia > Chitinophagales > Saprospiraceae > JAHDFB01. Next base: position 1,836 of record CAZSKA010000223.1, read on the forward strand.
CGCCTGGAACATTGTCTACTACTCGTTCAAGTTGTTCTTGTGTTCTCGTAAATTCTGAGGTGATTTCAGCTACGTCTTCTTCTAAAACTTCATTAACTTCAACAAATTCCTGAGAACTTTGATCAAGAATATTATCAAGCATAGATAGGTCTTTATCATAACCCATATAAGCTTGTACAATAAGCTCAAACAAATTGCCCATTTTACTGATTTGCTTTTTACTTAGACCAGACTTTTCTAATTGTAGTTGTAGTAACTTGTGCATGGAATTGATTTATACTAATATTCTTTAAATGTGGTTAAGGTCAAGGACTGATTATACAGTAAACATGGACCATTTTTGAAACTGGACATAAATTCTCCGTAGCCATAAAATCCAGTTAAAACAGTATCTTTCCCGAAAACATTTTGGACTGCTTCTATTTCTATATCGGTCATTTGCTTATGAATCATTTTACGACCTACATTACCTACTACTAAAGCAAAATCAGGTTTTCTCTTCGAAAACTCATTTACTCTCCTTGCAGCTTTCTTAGCAGCACTTTCCAAATCTCTTGACTTTGTTTTCATCAGTCTTATGACAGATCCTTGAACAACGTTTCCTGCAAAAATCAAACTTTGATGACCTTTATCAACTCCTACTATACTTCGGATGTGGTAAGAATCTTCTTCGAATTTTTCCATACAAATGGGCACTAATAATGCAGAAGCAGGTAAATTATCCTTTTCTTCGCCTAAGAAAGATTTTATAATCTCTAAAGCTGGCTTTCCATCGATCTCATAGATTATATTATTTTTTGATTTCGTCACTGTTCTATTAATACCAAATGGCTGCCAACCATGACTTGAACTACAATTTACCTCTAAATTTTTACCATAGAATCCTATTGCAGAGATGGTATTTTTAAGACCTATTTGGTCATCAATTATAAAAGTCTGATTGAACTGTTCTCCATCACCAGCTAATCCACCCGAAATGGTAACTTTATTAGAAAACTTATGAGATAAACCATTGAGAAACTCATCTGCATTGACATTTAAGCCATCACTTAAAACTACTAAATGTTGTAAACCTTTAACTTTGAATTTATCTGCTAGGTGTTGCCCTGCTTTATAACTATCCCCTATATCAGGAATATGAATCATTTTTCTGACGAGCTTCGTTTTCTCAAACTTAATTGCAGTAATAGAAACTGAGTTATCATATACTCTATCTCTATAGATTTCACCTGCTGTAGAACATCCTGTTATAATGGCATTGGGTTGCTCTTCTCTTAAGCTTTGAAGAACCAAGCTTAATTCTTTGAATTTTTTTGAAGAAAACACGAATATTAAATCGGCTTCAAACGATAATTCTTCTAACTTTCTAAGGTTCGTACCCCTAATAAGTAATTGTTTGATTAACATAAAACATTATTTGCTATAAAGTAGACACAAAATCGGCCTTCTCCCTCTATCCCTTTCTGAAAGGGAATATTAAAACTGATTATTCAGGTATTCAACTTTAAACTAAGATGATTAATTTAACTAGATTAAATTAATCTCTGTGTCACATTTTTATGTGTTAAAAACTGAAACCTTCCTTATCATTTCTTTTAACCCGTATTATGGAATAGATTTTCTATTGCAACCTGAAATGCCTTTGAAATAAAAGCTTCGCCAACTTTTGCCCAATCACCATTACCTGTTACTCCATAGACGTCATTGTGACTAACGCTGTGTAATCACTCTAATAATTCTTTCACAAAAAATTGTTATTCCTCTGTCTTTGCAGGTCTTCAGCCTTCCAAAGTTTTGATTGTCGGACAGGCATAACATAGTTCTATTGCATAATGTGGGTTAATTTATAGAGATTAATTTGTAATATAGATAAAAATGAGTGACGTAGTCCTTCAATGCAATGATAACAGGGAGATTTGATAAAAATCTATCAAAAAAACTTTACAAAAGTAAAATAGCTTCCATTCATCTTTGGACATTTTAATTAAAGCAAACCTTGATCAATTACTTGTACTTGACCCGTAGAATCATCAATAGTTACTTCTATCCATCCTAATTGATTTTCAGCATCTTTTATTAATTTCAGACCTAAGAAATAAGAAGATTCTTCCGAATCTGATCTCACTTCCCATTTAAGTGGCCAAAGGTCTTCAATATTATTTTGAATATACACTATTTCAAGACCAAAATCATCATTCTCCCATGCTAAAGGATTCTGAACTGCTTCTTGAATTTCATCTAAATTTCTAAGAAACAAAGCACTCTGATTGTCATTAACTAAAGTCTCATTTTCACCTAATGTGTTGAAAACACCTACTAGTCCAGCATCTGTTTCAGTTGATTCTATTAATAAATGATGAAATATCACTTCATAGTCGAGAACGCCATCCTCATCAAGGTCAATTGACACTAATTCAGGAGTTTCTGGAAATTCAGATGTTAATGGTTCATCTATTATATTAGGTAATTCTTCACAAGAAAAAAACAATAAAATTATGAATAAAGCAGTTATTTTATCAGCTAAGAAATATAGATATGTTCGACTTTTCATATTTATTAATTTATTCTTTGAAACGTAATTTTCATCCTGTAGACTGAAGTATTACTTTTAAATAACGAAAAACATTATGATGAATCCAACTTTTTGGTCTTTCCTTCTCATTTTAATATCAGCTGTGACACTTTCTAGCCAAAACTATAATAGACTAGAAATGGAAATAGTTGGCATTGACTACCTAGTACCAAATGCTGACAATTTGGATAATGCAATCGGTGTTCATAGCGAGTTTAGGGTAAATTTAAATGATCGATTTTCAGTTGGATTAAGTTCTAGTTTCCAATTTTTTGGTGAGTTATTTGATGAATCTGTCCGTTCCCTAGGGATAACTTCTTCTTTAGCCTTGAACCCTGATGTTTACATTTTTAATAGACAAGATCAGAGGTTATTTGCGGGTCTTGGATTGGGAGTTTTTGATAATACAGAGACCTCTGAATCAGGAATGGAACTTGGAGGTAACGGGTTAGGAATCATTCCTCGCATAGGCTATGAGTGGCAATTCATACGTTTGACAGCTGGCTATAATTATAGTTTTAAGCAAGATTTTCCAAATTATTTTAGTTTAGGAATGGGCTTGAATTTTGGTGGAAGATATATAGGAGCTTAGTTTTTTTAGGGTTGGGACCCAAAGAATTCATTTATTCAAAATGCTTAATTTGCTTCATATGTCTTTTTGGGGTTACCCCCAAAGCAATTAGGAATATAAAAGTAGCACAGTGCCACAATTTTTGGGCTTGACCCAAAATAAAAAAAAGCAATTCAGCTTAATGTGAGTGTTCAAAAATATAGTGTATAAATGGTTTATGGCTGAATCTTGATATTATCAAAAGATAAGTTTACTTTTGTCCCCTAAATTTTAAGTTTGGAAAACACTCTTTTATATGTCGTCATTGCGTGTTTCGCATCAATGTTAATCTTAAATATATATTTTAGACTAAAAGTAATGCGTTCATATAGAAAGATGGTACAAGCAGGAGTACAAGCAACACCACGTGAGTTGTTAGTAAAAGAAACGCTTGAAACCAAGGTAATTCCAACATACCCAGAGCATGAGTCTGTAATAAGAGAATTTGTTCGTTATTTAAAAAATGGATTTAGAATGACGAGTATTTTACTAGGTCTTGTGCTATTATTCGGGTATATACTTGTAAAATTTAACAAATAGATATTTTGATAAAATCAATCCTTAAAGTTAGCCTACTTTCAATATTCATCGCATGTTTCTTTTCATGTAATCCGTTTGGGATACAAGGACCTGAGCCAGTTTTTCTGAATATTACAGAACCTGAATTTGTTTTTGATCTCGAAAAAGGGCCAAGAAATCAGCGAATACAGAGTGTGGAAGTTTTCTTTGAGAATTTTTCTATTGGTTTTTATGAACTACCAGCAGAAATAGCAATTATTCCAACGCAAGAAATCAGTTCACTAACTATTTTTCCTGCTATACAAAGAAATGGTCAAATAACAGAGTTTACCCCATATACAAGGATGCGAGAAGTTACTATAGAACGAAATTGGGTAATAGGTGAAACATATGATATTACTCCACAATTTGATTATAAAGAATCTACTATTTTTGATTATGTAGAGACATTCGAAGATGGTAATTCTTTTAACTTTGATGGAGATGACATAGACAGTACAATTACAGAGAGAGTTGATACATATGCGGCGGATGGAAATTTCAGTTGTAAGTTATCAACAGAAAGAGGAGATATTAATGCTGCGACAAACTTTTTATTCACTGGTTTGTCGAATGACAATAAAGATGTATTCATGGAGCTGAATTATAAATCAGATGCGGTTGTAGAAGTTGGGGTAAGATTAGAGACAACCAATGAATCACTTGATATTCCATTTATATTTTTAGATTCTCAGAGTGACTGGAGGAAGGTTTATCTTGACTTATCTCCATTATTTGCTCAGTTTCCAGCTCCAGGATATAGATTTTATTTGAGTATGGAAGGGCCTTCAGGAGAAAATGCAAGAGAAGCTTTTTTTGATAATATAAAGGTTCTACGTCAAGAATAAAATGAGAGGAAATAGACAAAAAGAACTGATTCTTTACAGAATTGCTGATTATATAACAGCATTTTTGTCATGGCTATTTTATTTTATTT
>CAZSKA010000224.1:0-6431 GCA_964607315.1 uncultured Saprospiraceae bacterium
ATAACCATACTTAAGATATATAGTATATCTTTTATTAATGTCCAATTCTCATCCTTCAAATTTTTAAAAAAGACACTAGGTATAAATAGAATAAACAATAATTCTGTTAGAAAGCTAAAAAAACCAAAAATACCTACCATTGCTATTCGACCACCTCTGAACTCGCTAGGTGCCCTCAGTCCTATAGAATATAGTATGAAAGAAACAAATATTCCTGTGAGTAGCGAATAAAGAAAACTTCTAGATGCACTTACCGATCCTTGCACTGGATAAGGAGAATGCAAAAAAGCCCAAGTTTTTTTCAAAAAATTCATCAATGTAAAGCTAAAACTATTTTAATTAATAGGGTATTCAATATAAAGTATTGAGTTCTTTGGGTTTAACCCAATTTTATAAAAAGTATTGCTATCCTAGCAATGTTAAATTTTCCTAAAATTCTTAATTATTATAATCTATAGACAACTCTCAGCGTTTATATTTCATATCATTGAAAAACAAATGAACTAACAAATAAATTCGAAATATGAAAGAGAGAATAATGATTATTGAAGAAAAAAGTTTTGGATACGTTGTGATGAATTTGACATACAAAGCAAAACAACTCATACCATATGATAAACTTACTAAAAGAATTAAATGGGACATGTATGAACTCGTAAACGCATGTATGATTCCATCAAAATAAATATTTAAAATGGAGATTATAAATCTTTTAGCATTTTAAGATTAAACAGGAGAGCATTCAAAATTTGGTGTTCTCTTTTTTTATGTCTATTCCCTTTTTTTACCTTGTTTTTCGAAAATTTTTCCTTGTATTTCGTCCCTGAACTTCCCTGTTCACCCCTGGAAATGGTATTCTAGCCCTACTTCTTGTTATTAGTCACTTCTATTTTTTGTCATCCTTTTATCACTATACTTTTGGGATAACAAAAAATTTTAAATTATGAAATCTAACCTTTTAATGCTTCTATTATTATTCTGTTTTAATAGTATTTCCGCTCAAGATGTTCGTGACTTTAATACGAACAATACGTTATCCATTGGTTTTGGTATTAGCGCTGGAAACATAAAAGATACTCGCTTAAGTAATAAATTTATCACAGCTGTCAACCCAAAATATTCAATTTCTTACAGACAAGCAAATGATAAACGTATCTCTCAGGTAAAACTAGATTTTGTTCATTACAAAGACAAAAGAAATAGTCTTGCTAACTTCAATGCTATTAAGTCAAATGTCTATTATTCATATGAGCAAAAGATAGGGGACGGCTTCTATTTTGGAGGATTTTTTGATCACAGCACATTATTGAATTTTCCAAGCGATGAAAAGAAGTTCTTTGTAAATAACAGCATAAGTTACACTTTACTTCAATCATTAGGTCCCAAAATTTCTTACGTAAATACCTTTGATAGGTTTGTCTTTACATCAAGCGCGCAAACAGCATTACTTTCTTATACTGTGCAGCCGATATATGGGCACCCTTACCCAGAGCAATTCCTCGATGAACGCGTTTTTAATCCTACATTAGAAGGATTGGCTAGACCTTTAGTTCGCAGTGGGAAATTATTGACATGGAATAAGTTTAGAAGTATGCGAATTGACTTAGGATTCTCCTATTTTATAACGCCTGCTTTAGCTGTGGGACTCGATTATTCTGCCGATTTATTCTATGCAAATGCTAATGGAAAGTCTGTGTTTTTCAATAGCCAAGATCTTTTATTCAAAGCTTCATTTATTCATTAATCTAACATCAAATTTTTTATTATGAAAAAGTACATATTTATAATTACCATAATAGCAGCAGCACTTTCATCATGTAGTAGCTTCCAGAAAGCAGGAAATTCTCAAGAAATTTATGACGAGTTTTGGACGTTCGTGGATAAAAATTACATCTATTTTGAACAGAAGAATGTCGATTGGGATGAGGTGTATGAGCAATATGCAAGTACATTAACAACAAATTCCACAGAAGAAGAATTGTTTGACGCTATGGATGCCTCTCTTTTTTTGCTAAATGACCCACATAATAGATTACGATCAACTACACGCTTTGGAACAACTCCTGATTATAGAGCAGGCTATGATATTCAGTTTTCTGCTAGGAATGTAAAGGATAATTATGTAAAAGATTCACTGGGAATGGAAGGCTATCTTTATTATGGATTTCTAGAAGATAATGTTGCTTATATCTCTTTACATTCGTTTGGAAGATACGGTGCTTTGCAAGAAATTTTGAGGAAATTAAAGGAAGCTGGAGCAAGAAAAATTGTAATTGATGTTAGAGGAAATTCAGGTGGTAATTCAAATTTTGTTCCTGAATTAATAGGGGATTTGGTGGAAGAACGAACAGCATTAGGCGGATACATAGAGAAGACAGGACCTGAGCACAATAATACATCTGATCCAGTGATGATTTATGCAAATCCTTCAGGGCAGTATCTAGATTTACCGATTGATGTCTTGATAAATCGGACTTGTTATAGTGCAACTTCATATTTTGCAGCAATGATGAAAGGCTTGCCGAATGTTCGCATAATAGGGCAAGTCACTGGCGGAGGTGGTGGAGGAAATCTTGGTTTTCAGTTGAGTAATGAATGGTTGATTGCTGTTTCGGTAAGTGATTTTCTTGATAAAGAAGGAAATTCTATAGAGCTAGGAGTGGAGCCTAATATAGAGCTAAACAATACAGAGGCAGATATAGATGAAGGAATTGATCGCTTAATCGAATTTGTTTTAGAGAATTAGTTTAAGAATTAAGAAGTTTTGGGTTGAACCCAAAGATAAATGCTCAGTGCTTTGGCGATTTAATACTTCCAAAGCACTGGCTTTTACCCTCGTTTTCTCTTTAGTACAGCGCGTTGGTAAGTGCTTACTTTATAGCTGTCAACTGGCGGGATTTGATTATCTTCTACACGCATATTTCCCGTAGTATTGATGGCTTCTTGTGGACAAAGAATGACCTCAAAAACCATTTGATCTTCAAGAAAAGTATTGATCGTTTGTAAAGTAGAATTGCTTACAGAAAAACTGGATATTAACTTGTTATCCAGCACATAAGCATCTAAAATAATGCCATTGTCTTCATCAATCTGATAATGTCCACGCTCTTTGTCTACTTCTATCAAAAGATAGCTTCTTTTGTCTTGATCTTTTCCTGGATTATATATGATATGCCATGCCCAAACACCAGATTCTCCTATCTCAAAAATATCCAATGCCATAGGTAGTGTCTGCACCAATCCAGTATCTTGAAAAATACCAATTTCTCCTACCCAATATCCTAAGGCATTTTCAGGAAATTCTAGTTCTGTCTGGATAGATAGATTGGCTTCGTCGATTTTAGATACTTCACTGGTCGTGCCACAGGAGTAGATTAACGAAAAAATCAATATATTTAGACAGATAAAATGTATGTTTGACTTCATAATAAATACATAAACATGAGCCCTAAATTAAATGTTTTTCTTTGTTTTCTTTTGATAATGTGTGTGTTTAGCTCAGCAAATGCGCAAAAAAATGGTTGGAAAATCCCTACAGAACCATATTTTCAACAACAAGTAAATAATGTAATTAACGTTACTTTGGATGATCAAGAGCACACATTGACTGGTGAAATTGTAATGGAATATATCAACAATTCTCCAGATGTAATGAATGAAATGTACATTCATCTTTGGGCGAATGCCTATAAAGACAGAACAACTGCCTTTGCTAATCAACGACTAAGAGCAGGAGATACTAACTTTCATTTCTCGGAAGAAGCTGAAAAAGGAAACTTTAGTAACCTTAGCATTTACGTTAACGAAAAAGAAGTTCAATATACAGAATGGGAAGGAAATAGAGATATTGCCTATTTCAAATTACCCTTTGGGCTCGAGCCCAAAAAAAATATGACAATACGCATACCATTTACTTTAAAAATTCCTGAATCATTTAGCCGTCTTGGACATGTTGGAGAATCGTATCAACTTACTCAGTGGTTTCCTAAACCTGCAGTTTACGATAGAGATGGTTGGCATCCAATGCCTTATTTACATATGGGTGAATTTTATTCAGAATTTGGAGATTATGAAGTCACTATAAGCCTTCCAGAGAATTATGTTGTGGCTTCTACTGGTACTTTACAAAATGATGAAGAGCTTAAGTTTTTGGATCGTAAAATCCAAGAGACAAAAGATAGAGCAAATGATACGATTTCAGATATAAGTTTTCCTCCTAGTTCTGATCAAATGAAAACTATAACATTCAAAGCTGAAAATGTACATGATTTTGGTTGGTTTGCAGATAAGCGATTTTATGTAGAAAAGGGAAATGTAACATTATCAAATGGTAAAATAGTTGATACGTATGTATACTATACCGATACAGAAAAAAATCTTTGGCAAGATGCTTTATCGTATGTGAATAGATCAACTTTATTTTATTCAGATATGGTAGGGAATTATCCTTATCCACATGCAACTGCGGTGCAATCTGCATTGAGTGCAGGAGGTGGAATGGAATACCCTATGATAACAGTAATAGGAACTTCAGGAAATGCTCGTGCATTAGATGCAGTTATCACACATGAGGTAGGTCATAATTGGTTTTACGGAATTCTAGGATTCAATGAGCGAGATCATACATGGCTAGATGAAGGGATTAATTCTTATTATGATCATCGCTACACTCAGTTGTATTATGACGAGCCATTTTCACTAGGACTTCCACCTTTAATAACGAAAGGTGCAGAGACAAGTATGATGCAAATGGGTCTAGTCGCTCAGATTAAAAGAGGACAAGATCAAGCGCCATCGCTTCATGCTAATGATTTTGAACAGACGAATTATTTTTTCAGTTGCTATGAAAAACCGGCAATAGCTTTTGAGTTTTTAGAACAATATTTAGGTGCTGAGAGATTTGATCCTATCATGCAGAGTCTATACAAAGAATGGGAGTTTAAGCATCCTGGACCAGGAGACGTGATTCAGCATTTTAATAGGAAGTCTGGAGAAAATCTTGATTGGTTTTTTAATGGTTTTATTTACAGTGATGATGAAATGAATTACAAGCTTTCTGCTGTAAAAGACAATGGAGATAGCTATGAATTGAAAATCCAAAACAAAGGTGATATAGAAGCACCTTTCCCTATAACAGGCTATAAGGACGGGAAAGCTGCTCATACAGAGTGGTATGAAGCAAAAAAGAATGATGAACTAGTAGAATTTCCAGGAAGTAATTATGATTATTTCGTGATTGATTCATCTTTTACCATGTTGGATATCAATATGGACAATAACTATAAGCAAATAGGAGGTCTTAATTTGCCAAAAATTGGATTTCTGACTGGTTTAGACAATATGAAAAAGAAGCAGTTATTTCTTTTGCCTGTTGGAAGTGTAAATGTATATGATGGATTTATGTTGGGATTAAATCTCAATAATTTGTCGATTCCTTTGCCAAAATGGAAAATGAATGTGAATGCAATGTACGGATTTAATAGTCGTAAAATATTAGGAACGGCAAGATTTCAGTATGATCAAAATATTAAGAAAAGTGGTTTGGAACGCATTTCATACAAATTGGCAGGAAGACGATTTTCATATAATGAAAATGAAACTACTGAAACGTATGAAGCTATTGTTCCATCGGTTGCTTTTAATTTTGATCATGGTAATGCATCAAATATGAAAAGTGTACTAGAGTTGAAGCATACATTTGCAGAGTGGGGATTAGAGAATGATGGTTTGGATGGGAATTACACGAAATTATCTTATAGTGGAGAAAAATCAACTGTGTTATATCCATTAGAATTTAAAGTAGGGGCAGAGTATATGCAATATGATGCTATTTTTGATGAAGGCGTAACTTCATTTAAGGTAGATTGTTTTATCAAACAAGGTTTTCTATTCATGGAAAATAGGAGCTTTAATGTACGTGTTTATGCAGGATTTTTACCTTTAAGACCAGAGGTTAATTCTACAACTTCTAATAATACGAGTGTAGGAAATAACAATATAAATTTGGTGTTTAACAATGATGCAGATCATTCTTTTGAAGAGTATTTCATTGGAAGAACGGAGACTTCTGGATTATGGGACAATCAAGTTTTGGTTCGTGATGGAGGATTTAAGTTGGCAAACACCAATGCAGGAAATTTAGGACAAACTGATTTAGGAGCATTTTCTGTTAATATCGATACGCACATACCAATCAAGGCGGTACCAAGAGTGGTGAGATTGTATTTTGATTATGGTTCGTACTATATATCTAGATCAGCGTCTGGTGGTGAATGGGAAAATATAGCGAGTGGGGGAGTGATGCTTAATGTACTTGATTTTTTCAATGTATATGTTCCGGTATGGTCTTCAGAAAATATATTGATCAATCAGCAAAATCCAACATTCTTTAATCAGATCAGTTTTACACTTGATATGAATAAGTTAAATAT
>CAZSKA010000225.1:0-6389 GCA_964607315.1 uncultured Saprospiraceae bacterium
ATCTTACTTTAATTCTTCCTGCTATTGGTATTCCAGTAATTTATAATTTATTTAAAAACAACAATGGCGAACGAAACATTAGCTAAGTTTAAAACAAGAGGAATTACTGGATTACTATTTGTAATTATTGTTCTTGGTTTAATAAGTCTCTCTAGAGATACGGCTGCTATTTTCATATTTTTAGTATGTGTAACTTGTGCTTTTGAGTATACTAATATAACAAGAAAAGGTGTAAAAGATCCAACATTCAACCTTAGTTTCATAATGGGTATAGGACCATTGATTTTTAGTTTTGTAAAGCCTGATATTTTAGAGGACTATGAGATGATCTTATTGCTGATTAGTGTTGGAGTAATGTTCATTTTTTCCATGAGTACAATTTTATTTAATATAAGAACGAATCATCATTTATTAGGGCCGTTAATTAGTCTTTTCTATATAGGTATTCCCATGATGGCTTTGTCTCGCAAATTGGTATTAGGTCCAAGCACCTATTATCATTATGTGTTAATAGGACTAATGGTATTTCTATGGTCTAGTGATACGGGCTCATATATCACAGGTAGATTAATTGGAAAACACCCTTTTCATAAGAGAATATCTCCTAATAAAACGATAGAAGGATGGTTAGGTGGAGTCCCATTTGTTTTATTAGCAGCTTATATTTTAAGCATCTATTTTACAGATTTCACTATGAATCAATGGATGATATTAGGAGTAGTAGTGTGGTTTTGGGGGAGTGTAGGTGACTTATATGAATCGACAATAAAGCGTCAATTTGAAATTAAAGATTCAGGGAAAGGTTTGCCTGGACATGGTGGATTTTTGGATAGATTTGATTCTATGCTATTTGCTGGACCTGTTTTCACTTTAATCATTTATTTCTTTTTTAATTTTTAATATATGAACAAGCCAACTATTTTGGTTACAAATGATGATGGAATTTCTGCTCCAGGTATAGGTCACTTAGTCAAATTAATGAAGCAGTTAGGAGATGTTTTGGTTGTAGCCCCAAATAGTCCACAATCTGGCAAGGGTCATGCAATTACATTAGAAGAACCCTTAAGGGTTTATCAAAAAGAGGTATTTGATGATGTGGAAGCATGGGAATGTACAGGAACACCAGTTGATTGCGTTAAATTAGCAAGAAATGTAATTTTCAAACATAAAAAGATAGATTTATGCGTTTCAGGTATAAATCATGGAAGTAATGCGGGAATTAACATTATTTATAGTGGTACAATGAGTGCAGCGATGGAAGCGAGTTTAGAACAAATAGATTCCATAGGATTTTCCTTGTGTGATTTTGCTTATGATGCAGATTTCAGTCATGCAGATGATTATGTTTTAAAAATTACAAAGGCAGTTTTGGAGAAGAAGCTTGGAGGAAGTAGGTTGTTAAATGTAAATATTCCGAAGAAGTCTTCAGAAGGCATAAATGGGATTAAAGTTTGTAGACAAGGAGAGGGAAATTGGGAAGAAGAATTTGTAGAAGGTAAGGATCCAAGAGGTAGAAAATATTACTGGATGAGTGGGCATTTTATCCAGCAAGACCACATGAAAGATACAGACCTTTGGGCATTGAGTCAAAACTATATCAGTGTAGTCCCTTCAACATCGGACTTAACAGATTATAAACAATTAATAAACGTAAATGAGCTTTTAAATGAAACTTAATACAGTTTTAGTTGGAATTTTAATTAGTGCTTGTGTTGTCATAGCGGGATATGGAATCGTAAGTTTGATTTTTGAATTTATGGTAGACCAAGGCTGGATGGATGAAGCTGGAAGTCAGGCTGGAAAGAGGCAAAGGACCATTTGGTTATTAAGTATATGTCTAAACATAATAGCCATTCAAGTTTTTAGTAAAAGAAAATATAGAAACACTCAAAAAGGTGTTGCAATTTTCACAGTTCTTTCAGCATTTACATGGGCTATTTACTATTTCAAATCTTTATTTTTCATTGAATAATCCAAAAATATATCTTGTTGTTGGAGAGCATTCAGGTGATATACATGGAGCAGAATTAATTCTGGAAATTCTGAGAAAATCACCCAATGCAGAAATTCGATACATGGGAGGTGATTCTATGGAAAAAGCGGGAGGAAAATTAGCCTATCACTATAAAGATGTGGCAATAATGGGATTTATAGAAGTTCTAAAGAATCTATCAAAAATCAAGAAACATCTCAAGAATGTAAGAAAGGATATAGAACTTTTCTCACCAGACAAAATAGTTTTCATTGATTTTCCCGGTTTCAATTTACGCTTGGCCAAAAAACTATTTTCCAAATTCGAATTGCATTATTATATAGCTCCAAAAGCTTGGGCATGGAATAAAAAACGAGTATATGCTTTGGCTAAATATATTAAACAGGTGCACTGTATTCTACCTTTTGAAGTAGACTTTTTCTCACCTTTTGGAGTACAAGCAAGCTACGTCGGAAATCCGAGTAAATCACAAGTTGAAACTTATTTATCCAAAAACAGTGCACAGGAAAAGGAATATATCGCTTTATTTCCTGGATCAAGAAAGCAAGAAATAGAACGCATTTTGCCTATAATGTTAGAAGTAATTAAACGTTTTGAAAAAGAAAGTTTTAAAATATCAAAAGCAGCAAATTTACCTTATGAAGTCTACATGCCTTTTGTAGCGTCAGCAGATCAATTATATGAAGACAACTATGCTTTATTGAATGGAGCGAAAGCGGCATTAGTTACATCTGGAACTGCGACTTTAGAAACTGCATTATTTGGTGTTCCGCAGGTGGTTTGTTATGTAGCAAATAATATTTCATATCAGATTGCAAAGCGATTAGTATCAGTAGAGTACATTTCGCTTGTAAACTTGATAGCGGGTAAGGAGGTTGTAACAGAGCTCATTCAAGAATCCTGTCAACCAGATCAAATAGAAAAGGAACTTAGAAAAATTCTATCTCTAGAAGGAAGTCAAAGCATGTTAACTTCTTATCAAAAAATCAGGGAAAAATTAGGTAAGGAAATTAGCTCACAAAATGTGGCTAAATCACTTACTTCTTCTTCGCTTTAGCCTTCGCTTTCTTTTTAGGGAAAGCATTAGGAATTTCAGCTTCTACTAGAGCCTTTATTTCTTCTAATTTAAGTTCAGCAGCTTGTTCCTGTGTCATACGTTGTCCATCTATCTTAGGAAGTTTAACAGACTTCTTTTTAAAACGAATAAAAGGGCCCCATCTTCCATTTTCAAGTGCAAGTTTATCTTCAGGCCATTGTTTAATATAACGATTAGCTTCTTTCTCAATTTTTGCTTTCACTAATTCTTCGATGTCTGCAACAGAAAGATTATCGAAATCATATTTTTTAGAAACATTAATAAACATGCCGTTCCACTTTAAGAAAGGCCCGAATCTACCAACACCTTTAGTAATTGGTTTTTCGTCATAATGATGTATAGGAGCGTCTTCCTCTATTTTTTTATCAATAAGCACTTGTGCTTCAGTAAGGGAAATCTTCAATGGATCTTGATCCTTTGGCATAGAGATAAAAGTATCTGCAAATTTTACATAAGGTCCAAATCTTCCTGCACCAATAGAAACTGGCGATCCTTTATATTCACCTAGATTTCTTGGAAGTTTAAACAATTCGAGCACTTCTTCCAGAGAAACTGTTTCCATCGACATGCCAGGTCTCAAATTTGCAAATCGCGGTTTACCTTCCTCTCCTACTTCTTCTACCGTACCGATCTGAGCAGCCGGACCATATCTACTAATTTGCACAAGCACTGAATGTCCACTTTTGGGGTCAACCCCTAAAATTCTTCTACCCTTAGCTCTATCGGCAGTTTCTATTGTTTTTTCAACGTGTTCATGAAAAGGAAAATAGAAATCTTTAAGCATCTTTTTCCACTCAGATTTACCTTCCGCAATAACATCGAATTTCTCCTCTATTTCTTTAGTAAAGTTATAGTTAATAATATCGTCGAAATGTGTTGAAAGAAAGTCTGTTACTACCATTCCAATATCAGTTGAATACAGTCTATTGGATGTAGCACCAGTGATTTCTGTTTCAACACTTTGAGAAATACTATTATTAAGAAGAGTTAATTTGCTGTACTTACGTTCTTTACCTTCTCTACTTTCCTTAGTAACATAGCCTCTTTCTTTTTCCATGATTTTAGAAATAGTAGGAGCATATGTTGAAGGTCGACCAATACCTAATTCTTCAAGTTTTTTAACTAAGCTAGCTTCAGTGTATCTAGAAGGAGGACGTGAAAATCTCTGTAAAGCAGTAATTTCCTTTAAATCTAAACTTTGATTTAACTTCAAAGGAGGTAGCATGGATTTTTCTACAGAATTTTCATCATCATCATCTGTAGATTCTAAATATACTTTAAGGAATCCGTCAAATTTGATGACTTCGCCTTCAGCTTTAAAAGATATATTATTATCAGATTCAGGAGAAACCAAAACAGTTGTTTTCTCGATTTTAGCATTAGACATTTGAGAGGCAATAGTTCTTTTCCAGATTAACTCATATAGTCTTTGTTCGTCTCTATCTGTACCACCATTTTGACGCTGGATATAAGTAGGACGAATCGCTTCGTGAGCTTCTTGAGCATTGGAAGATTTCGACTTAAATTGACGAAGTTCACTATACTCTTCTCCAAATTCTGATACGATTTGATCTTTAATGGAGCCAAGCGCTAAATTACTTAAAGAGGTAGAGTCTGTCCTCATGTATGAAATAAGCCCTTGCTCATATAATTTTTGTGCAACGATCATAGTTCGTTTTACACCAAAACCTAATTTTCTACTAGCATCCTGTTGCAAAGTTGATGTTGTAAATGGAGCAGATGGTTTTCTTGTAAGAGGTTTTACTTTAATATCTTGAATAGCGAAAGAAGTGTTTCTGCAAGCTTCTAAAATCTTATTTGCGTCAGATTCATTTTCTAGTTTATTGCTATATTCAGCTCTTAATACAGTATTTTTTCCAGCGGCATTCAAAACATTAAAAAAGGCATAAGATTTAAAGAAGTCAGAAGATTCAAATTTTTGAATTTCTCTTTCTTTATCAACAATCAACTTTACAGCAACTGATTGCACTCTACCTGCAGAAAGTTTTCCTTTCACTTTGTGCCATAGAAGTTTAGATAGATCAAATCCAACTAGTCTATCTAAAATCCTTCTTGCTTGTTGAGCATCAACAAGATTAAGATCTACGGTTCTAGGTTGAACAATAGCCTTTTCTATTGCTGGTTTAGTAATTTCACGGAAGACAATTCTTTTTGTTGTTTCGGGGTCAAGCCCCAAAACTTCGCAAAGGTGCCAACTAATTGCTTCTCCTTCTCGGTCCTCATCCGTTGCGAGCCATACTTCTTCGACTTTTTTAACCCAGTCTTTGAGTTCTTTAACTACTTTAGTTTTTTCAGGCGAAACGACATAGCTAGGTTCAAAATTTTCCTCAACATCTACCCCTTTATTTCCTTTATCTAAATCTCTTATATGACCATAAGAAGATTTTACCTTAAAATCTTTACCTAAGTATTTTTCGATTGTCTTTGCCTTTGCAGGGGACTCAACAATTAATAAGTTTTTTGCCATTCTATAAATTTAATCTGTCGTCTTCTTTAATGTTTTAATTTAAAACAATTCCAAAACTGATTATAGTGTTCCAGAACTAAGATACTTTTTTGATAAAAATTGCTGCCGCTTAGTTAATATGATTGATAAATCTTTAAACTTAATGAAAGTAAAAAGAAGCCCAAAACTAGAATAAAAAAATCATATGGTGAAAAAACTTAATTTTTTCTCTGTTTTTCGAATATCATTTTTCGTTCTTCAACTAGTTTTTTAACGGTCGCATCAATATCTGGTTCTAAGTTATTAAGATAGTCATGAAAGGCAAGCAAAGTGAATCTTGCCATGTCATCAGGATGAGAAAGTCCTAGGTTTTTTAGAAAATGAGAATACCTAGAGCCATCATAGAAATTCCAGTTTAGAACCATCCATCTTCCAAGACCATAATGTAATCTACCGACTACAAATTCTTTTTCAGCATTTTTAAATTTTTCAATAGATGCACTTGGTGAAAGAGCTAATAATTCTTGATAAGCTTCGTCTAAGTTTTTAGGAATATATACTCCTTTAATTCTTGATTTCTTAATGTTTTTTTCATAAGAATCAATATATCTTTTTTCAAATAAAGTAACAGGAGTAGTATCTTGATCGATAGTTTGGCTTTTCTGTTGAGAAAATCCAAAAGTAGTTGTCAGAAATAATAGGATAAAAGAAAGGAAAATGAGTTTCACTATATATTTTTGTTACTTAACGCAAAGATGATTGAAAAAACTTCAAAAAATGAAGAAATTAACAAAAAATTCAGATGTCGAAAAATAACAATGACTATTTATTCT
>CAZSKA010000226.1:0-6388 GCA_964607315.1 uncultured Saprospiraceae bacterium
CAATATAATCTTAGATATGAAACGTTTTTGTGTCATTTTATGATTTAGATGAAAATATTGACATAGTTATACTGAAGAGAATTAGCTATTGTAATTAGCGACTTTGAGATGAATTATGTGTATAAGATTACATTTTTTTGATTTTGGGCTTTAAGCCCAAAGAGGGGTATAAAAAAAAGAGCCAATTTCACAAATGATATTGAAGTCATTCCGAAAAATTGGCTCTTTAAATAAAAAGCTTTAGTTGTAGTTCAGGCTTAGTGAACTACCTGAATGGTTTCGATTACACTTTGATTTTCATTCAATTGAACGTTTACAACATATGTTCCTGAAGGAAGATTTGTAACGTTTATATCAGTATTTCTATTATTGATGTTGTTTTTAGAAAAAACTAATTGACCTAATGAGTTAAATATATCTACTTTCTCGATATTTAAATCATTATGCGTGATTTGTACAACATCACTTACTGGATTAGGGAAAATATGCAATTGGCTAACTTCAGTTATTTCTGTACTTGATGGAGCACCTCTTACAATAAACTGATCAAATCCAGCTTCAACTATATGGCCCATGCCAGGCAAATCGGTTGTTTCTACAATAACCTGCATTACATCCGTGATCTCTATTTCTCCAGCTAAAGGAATAATAATTGGTTCCGTCCAACCATTAATCCCATTAGGATTATTATAAGATGAAGTAAGTATAGTATCTACACCATTAGTAACATAAACAGATAAGAAGTCATCTGGCATATTATTTCCGCCTCCAGCTGCAAACCATAAGGCATATTCCACTGTAGGATCAATATATGTAGTTAAATCCATTGTAGGTGAGATTAGAGTTGTAATTCCGTTATCTACATCATTAGAAAAAGTAGAAGCACCTACTACATTTTCTGTAACATAGCATTTAGAACCAACATCGCCGTCAACATCAACATTTGGGTTGAAAATTGTTCCGTTTCCAGCAAATGTACCTATTGGAATAGCACGTTCCCATGCACCGGAAAAATTACCAAGTACCTGATTCTGTACTGTCCATCCTAGATCAAGTGCGAAATCATCCATAAAAGTTAAATCAATTTCAAAAGTGATTGTTCCTTCACTATTAATGTCAAGATTACTCAAGCCGATATTTTCATATCCCCACTTTCCAGCAAATGAATTATATAGTCCTTGTACAATTTGTTCAGTTGCCATACCATTTTCATCTGCAGTAAGAGCGTAATCTATTCCTTCATTCGTCAATTCTATTTTTGCTTCTGGAATAGGTTCTCCGGTTGATTTGTCAAGAACTAAAAAGTTCGTTGCAAAAGTTGGCTTTTGACCAAGTTCAGCATCTAGAATAGTAACTTCACCATTTACAAGAGTAGCTTCTAGAACCTCAGGAAAATATAATGGATGAGAGAATTCTACCATGAATGTACCTGCTTCCGACTGGCCAGTTTTATATCCGCCTAGGAAGTTACTACGAATTTCATCGTCAAATTGACCATCAATTATAGTTATTTCCGCATTGTCTATTGCAGCTCCAGTACCAGCGTCAGTTACAGTTCCTTCCAAGTAACAAGCTCTTTGGTAGTCGACATCAAAAACATATAATCCCGAATTTATATCACTAGCTAAAACAAGGCCGGAAGGTAGGTAAGGTGTTGTTCCCCAACAACCTGAGAAGCCTCCATCTGGTCCGTCAAAAGTATCATATTGTCCAGTCATTACTAAGTTGTCAGGTTTGTTTCCGTCAACTATAACTAATCCAGATGTATACCAAGAAGTAACAAGATATCCATTAAAGTAGTGCGTATTATGTGGAATAGTTCCTGTTCCTGCTGTTCCTGGTACAATAATATTATCAAGAAATTCAATGTTAGTTGGATCCGTAATATCATAAGCGTCTACATATCCTTC
Organism: uncultured Saprospiraceae bacterium; assembly: GCA_964607315.1. Lineage (GTDB taxonomy): Bacteria > Bacteroidota > Bacteroidia > Chitinophagales > Saprospiraceae > JAHDFB01. The sequence continues at coordinate 1,911 of CAZSKA010000226.1, forward strand.
TGCTCTTTCATCTGTAGTGAAAGCAAATGAGTTGGTAGGATCTCCCCAAGCATTATGCGTAAAGTCACTCGTAGTAGTAACAGTACCTAATACAACAGAATTCGCCTTATCAGAAATATCATACAATGCTAAGTCTCCATTAAATATTCTACTTGCATAAAGAGTGTCACCTTTAGCATATACATCGTGAAAATATGGAGCAGCAATTGACCCTATTAATGGTGGATCCCAAGGGTCCACATTAGGATCAAAGAAATCGGCCCCTCTTCCATGACATCCCGCTAGCATAATTATGCCGTTCTCGTCAATATAGATGTTATGACATCTTTCAAGAGTGATATCACCATTATTTCCTGGTAGAATAGGCTGACGAAATACAAATTCAATAGTTTCAGGCGCTTGAGTCATATCAATTACTAATAATCCGTCGTTTCCTGAATCGGTTGTAACATATACATATTCACCCCATTGTTTCATGTCTCTCCATGTAGAGTTAGAACCTGCTATAAAAGCTCTTTCAATTGGGGACGTAGGGTCTTCAAGACTATAAATAAGTGTACCCATTGTACTACCGATTATTGCATATTCCGTACTATCAGGCGCAACATATCCCCACACATCATTACCATTACCTTTTCCTTCGGAAACAAAATTGACTTGTGAAATCAAATCAACATTTAGCTGGGCATTAGCAAAAAAGCATATATTCATCAATATGCAAAAAGAAAGTAATTTATTTATCATAAGTTAGATTTGAATATTTTCAAAAGAAGCCGCTAAAATAGCATAATTAAACATTGTAATATGTCTTGTAAAAGAATAGTTGTGCAATTAATCTCTTTTGTCTAAAATCATTGTAGTTAATCGACTTATACAACACAGTTTATTTTGAGAATTATAAATTTTTATATCCCAAACTTGAATGGAATTTCCAATTCTAATAGGTGTAACTATGCCAGTGATAGTATCTCCCTCTTTAACAGCTTTGAGATGATTAGCATTGATTTCTATTCCAACAGCACCATTTTGACTTGCTTTTACACTAGAAATAACACTTGCAACAGAACCAAGGGTTTCGGCAAATGCTACTGAAGCTCCTCCATGCAAGATTCGCATAGGCTGAACACTCTTAGCTGTTACAGGCATTTCTGCTTTTAAGAAATCTTCACCTATTTCAGTAAATTGCATTTCCAGATGGTCTACCATGGTGTTTTTACCTGTAGAATTAAGACGTTCTATTGTAACACCTTCTATCCATATACTCATACAAAATTATTTATTTGTTCTTGTAAGTTCTTTGAAGTATCAAGATGTATTGCATTTTCAACCCCTCGGAACCAAGTTAGTTGTCGTTTGGCATAATTTCTTGTGTGTTGTTTAATTTTTTCTATCGCTTCAGGAAGAGTGTATATTCCATCAAAGTAGTCAAATAGTTCCTGATATCCAACAGTCTGCAATGATCTAAGATGCTTGGAAGAATGAAGGGTTTTTGCTTCTTTAACTAAACCTGCTGCGATCATTAAATCTACACGTAAATTAATTCGCTGATATAATTTTTCTCTATCCATATTAAGTACAAAATATTGATAGGGAGTATCAATGGAAATTGCTGGTTTCTCCGAATAATGGGTATAAGGTTTTCCAGAAGTCCTCATAATAGAGAGTGCTCTTATCACCCTTCTATGGTTATGTAAATCCATTGTTGCATGCAAGTAAGGATCTTTTTGTAAGATTTCTTCTTGCAATTCTTCAATTCCATTTTCTTGATATTGCTTTTCAAGTTCATGAATTGTATTAAAACTCACATTGGGAAATTCATTAATGCCATCTAACAATGCCTTTATGTAAAGACCAGTTCCACCAGTTACAATGATCTTCTGGTGAGATTTAACTAGTTCCTTAATTAAAGATCTACCTTGTCTCATGAAATCGCCAACAGTGAAATTTTCTTTAATTGAAATATTATCAACAAAATGATGCTTTATTTCTTTTTGGTCCTGAATACTTGGTTTAGCAGTACCAATGCTCATTTCTTTATATATCTGCCGGCTATCAGCTGATATTATTTCCGTATTCCATTTTTTTGCAAGCTCCATAGAAAAAGAGCTTTTGCCTACCGCAGTAGGACCAGAAATTATAATTATCTTACTTTTGCTCTTAGACATTATCAAAAAGGATTATTTATAATATTAGACCGCAAAATTAAGTATAATGATTTATTATATTTTAAGGCCCATTGTAAAATGGACTTTAAGATTGTACTTTCGAAAGATTTATCTTTCTGGAATTGACAAAATACCTAAAGACAAAGCAATTATTTTTGCAAGCAATCACCCGTCAGCTTTCATTGAACCTTGTGTATTAGCTTGTTTTTTACCTATCCAACTTCACTTTTTAGTAAGAGGTGATTTATTTTCTTTAGGATGGCTATCTTGGTTATTAAGAGGTACGAATCAAATTCCTATTTTCCGTCAAAGAGATGGACTTGATAATGTGAAAAAGAATTTAATTACTCAGGAAAAAGTTCGAGAGTTGTTCGCTAAGAATAAAGCTTTATTGATGTTCCCAGAAGCACATACTCATGAGAATATCTATTTAAAGCCATTGAAAAAAGGAATTGCAAGATTTGCCTTTATGGATCACGGAGCAGATTGTTATGTAGTACCTATCGGTGTTAATTTTGATCAAAACATATCTTTCAATAGTAAGGTGAGTGTGGTAATAGGAGAACCTATAAGAGTAGAAGATTACAAGAAAATGAATGATCTTACGCAAGCGAAGCAGATGAATCTTTTCCTAAGCGATCTCGCCAAAGGTATGAAGAAATCATTAAGACATATTGATGAAATAGAAAGAGAAGATACTATACATAAAATTTATAGATCATTAGATAATGAAAGAGAAATTAGGGCTTTACCTATACAAAGTAGTAAAAGGGATGTCTTTGATGAAGAGAAAAAAGTTGCAGATGTATTAGATAATGATGAAAATAAATTTGAAGGGATTAGTAAGTTGATTTCTGAAAACACTATTAGAAAAGCAGAACAACCTTCTGTGCTTGACAAGATTTTGATGTTTGTTTTAGCACCTCTTTTCTTGATTGGTTTTCTTCTTCACTTCATTCCTGATAGAATTGCTAAATTAGTTGTTTTTAACAAGATAAAAGTGCATGAATTTAAGTCAGCTGTCTACATCGCGATGTTTGTATTTCAATACATTGTCATATTTAGCTTACTATTTTTATTACTTTTGATATATAAATTACCAATCCTTTTGTTCACTATAGTTTTTGTAGTAAGTGGTTTGTTTTCAATTTATTATTTGAAAAATTGGGGAAACAAATTAAAATATATTTTTAATCGCCCGAGACCAAATCAAATAGCAACAGAAATTCGTAAAATAATATTTGAATGAAACACATAAGCCTCATCTCGTTCTTAGCCCTAGCTCTTGTTTTTTTTGGGTGTAAACCCCAAAATACCGTAAAGAGTGATTCACGCCCTGCATATGCAATTGTAATTCATGGTGGTGCTGGAACAATTCTTAAAAAGAATATGACTGACGAAAAAGAGAAAATGTATTTAGATAAGATGAATGAGGCTTTAGATAAAGGTGAAAGTATTTTAAAAAATGGAGGAAAGGCAATAGATGCTGTTGTAGAAACAATAAAAATATTAGAAAATTCGCCATTGTTTAATGCAGGAAAGGGAGCTGTTTTTACTTCGAATGAAACAAACGAATTAGATGCTTCCATAATGAATGGTGAAGATACAAATGGCGGGGCAATTGCTGGTGTAAAGACAATTAAAAATCCAATAACAGCTGCTAGAGCTGTATATGAAAAATCAGAACATGTTCTTTTGACAGGTCAAGGAGCAGAGTCGTTCGCCCAAAGAGAAGGATGTGAAGTTGTTGATAATTCATATTTTAGAACGGAAAATAGACTAAAATCGCTACAACGTGTTCAGGCTAAAGAATTGCAAGGAGCTTTAAATAATGAGTATCCAGACTATAAATTTGGGACAGTAGGCTGTGTTGCTTTAGATAAGGATGGAAATATTGTAGCAGGAACTTCGACTGGAGGTATGACGAACAAGCGCTATAACAGAGTGGGGGATTCTCCTATATTAGGTGCTGGAACATATGCTGACAATAATACTTGTGGAGTTTCTTCTACTGGTCATGGAGAATATTTTATTAGATATGCTGTTGCTCATGATATTGCAGCAAGAATGGAATACAAGAACATTTCACTAGAGGAAGCTAGTAAGGAGGTGATCCAAGGAAAACTAAAAGAGAAAGGAGGTTCTGGAGGTATTGTAGCCTTGGATAAAAATGGCAATATTAGTATGGAGTTCAATACTGCAGGCATGTATAGAGGGTTTAGGAAGCCAGGTGAACAGCTTGTTCAAATCTATAAGTAATATTTCTGAAATTAAATGGAGAGTATGTGTTTGTTAGGTTAAACATTACCTATC
>CAZSKA010000227.1:0-6231 GCA_964607315.1 uncultured Saprospiraceae bacterium
ATTAATGATAGTCCTAATTAAGGAATACTTATGAAATCAATTCAATATATACTTATTTTTTGTGTAGCAATATTAGCGGGAAGCTCTTGTGCCGATGAAATTATTGCACCACATTCTTCTATTCCTCCTGCTTTTGGCAAGGTGAATGAACTTACGGTTCTTTCTGATCAGAACATGTGGGAAGGCGCTGTGGGAGATACTTTGGACTTCTATTATACAGGTGCATTTCCTATTACTCCTACTCCAGAACCTATGCTTGATCTGAGACATTTCAATAATTATCAAATAACGAAATCGACGGTTTTTAAACATTATAGATCGTACGTAATTTTAGCAAATCTAGCGGATGCTGAATCGCCGATTACGCAGATGGTCAAGAAAGATATAGGTGAAGAGAATTACCGAAAAGCAATGAAGGACCCTAATTTTAACTCCATAGTTGGGAAAAATAAATGGGCAAAAGGACAGATTCTTATTTACCTTTTTGCGCCAACTGAATCTCAATTAATTGATGTTATCAAAGAAAAATTACCGGATGTTGTGGAACGTGTTTATGAGCATGATTTAAAGCAAATAGAGGCGAACACTTATGGTGGCGGAGAGCATGTCATAGCTCAAAATACAATTTTTGAAATGATGCAAGTAGATTCTAGAATACCAAAAGAATTTGTGATTGCGAAAAAGAGTATTTCAGAAAACATGATCTGGTTACGCAAAGATGTAAGGGATGAAAGCATAGAAAATATAGTGATAAAAAGCATTCCATATACTTCTGAAAAACAATTTGAAACAGATTCTATCATTGCCATGATCAATGATTTTGGGGCAAAGCATATAGTGGAAAATGAGATTAAAGTAAATAACAGAGATTTACCAACTTACGAATTTACTCGTACCATTGATACGAGATATATGAAAGAGATACGAGGAATTTGGGAGTCAACACAAAAATTCATGGGCGGTCCTTACATTGCATATCTTATAAAAGATGATGAAAACGAGAATCTCATATTTGCTATGTCCTTCATATTTGCTCCAGGTGAACAAAAAAGAAATTTGATTCAGCAAGATGACATGATTATACGTCAATTAGCTGGAAGCAAAAGCCTGAATTAGAATTATTCTTCGTGCAAAAAATATTGCAGAGAGTCTTTATTCATAGACCTTTCAGAATTTAGTAGCATTAAAATTTTGGTGAAGTTTACTTTGTGAAATGTAGTTGGTTTTGATTAGGCTTACGCCCAAAGAGGTTTCCTCATTTCAGCTTTATCATTGATCCAACGAGTTACTCTTTGTGCAAAAAATATTGCAGAGAGTCTTTATTCATAGACCTTTCAGGATTTAGTAGCATTAAAAAATATTGGTGAAGTTTACTTTGTGAAATGTAGTTGGTTTTGATTTGGCTTACGCCCAAAGAGGTTTCCTCATTTCAGCTTTATCACTGAACCAACGAGTTATTCTTTGTGCAAAAAATATTGCAGAGAGTCTTTATTCATAGACCTTTCAGAATTTAGTAGCATTAAAATTTTGGTGAAGTTTTCTTTGTGAAATGTAGTTGGTTTTGATTTGGCTTACGCCTTAATTGCAGAGTTCCTGCTGCAAAATATATTTTTCCACCCCCCTGGCCCCCGCCAGCGGGGGAGAATTTAATGATCTCCATGGCGACTAGCCCATAAAAAACTCCCTCCCTCCCCATCATTATTCTTACTTTTGCATACGCAGAAACCTTATTTCCTCGTTTCTGTTTATACAGATAGAAATTATGATCCGCCAACTCACTATATTATTATTTTGTTTAGGTCTTATATCTTTTGACCTTAATGCTCAATTCAATAAAGAATTGTTCGCTTGGGAATCGCTTTTGCCTCAACAAATCGTAAGAGAAGTTACGCAATCCGATGAATTCATTTATTACGCTACCAGATGGTCAATCGTAAGAGTCGACAAAGAAACTCTTAACCCAACATTCATCTCTAAAGTAGAAGGCTTGTCCGAAACGGGTATTGCTTCTATTGCTTACGATAACTCGAATGAACAATTAATCATTGTCTATGATAATGGTACTATTGATTTTCTGCAAGAAGATGGAACCGTAATCGCTGTAGGTGATTTCGCCCAAAACCCTACCTTTCCTGATAAAACAGTAAATAAAGCAGTTGTTACCGAAAATGGCCTAGTTTTATTTGGGACTCGATTCGGAATATTAGCGCAAAGAACAGATGATTTTTTCTTTGAATTTACCACCAATATGGAGCTGAATGTTAATGAGATGGCTCAAAATGGCAATACTATTTTCGCATCAACTGAAGAAGGAATATACAGATTTGATGACGATGGATTTAAAAACCCAGGTGATTTTACGAATTGGGTATTTCAAGGTAATAATTTAGGATTAGACTTACTCTATGAATCAACAGACGTAGAATTTTATCAAGATAAAGCATACGCAATTATTGAAAATGAAGTCTTTGTACTGAATGATACTTGGGAAATATTTTATGCGCCAGACGAAGATTTTGATATTGTTTCCCTAACAGCTGAAGGAAACAACCTAGTTATTGGATCGAGAAATGGAAGCTCAAATTCTAAAGTTTCATTCTTTGATGGACAGAATTTTACTGAACTTACAGGTTGTGGAAATTCTGTACGAGACGTTCTTGAGATTGGTAATAAGCGAGTAATCTATGCGGATAATTGGCATGGCTTTAGAATATTAGATGAAGAACAATGCATTAATCTTACCATGAATTCTCCATTTACTTCTAAAGCGCTTGAAATTAGAATAAAAGATAGTGAGCCTCATATTGCTTCAGGTGGAATCAATGAAGATTTCTTGTTTGATAGCAATAGAGATGGATTTTTCGTAAGAAAAGAAAGAGAATGGATTAATTATAATGGGATTACTGTAAGAGAGATAAACGAAAAGAATCTTTTGAATATCGTGGTAGCTCAACCTCATCCTACCAGAGACATTATTTATGCAGCTGCATTTCCGGGAGGTTTACTCGAATTAAATGAAGAAACAGGTGAAAATACTGTTTATGACAATAGTAATTCCCCATTAGCAGGTACAGAAGGTTTTTTAGATATTGAGCGTGTAGCAGATCTTAAGTTCGACGAAAATGAAAATTTGTGGATTACTAATTATTTAGCTGAAGACCCACTTCATGTCATGACTCCAGAAGGTATATGGCATAGTTTCAATTTTAATGGGACATCGAATTTAGGAGCAATGTTGTTTGATGATTTTGGGAATATATGGATTCAGTTGGGTGGTTCGAATGGTGGTATACTTGTATTTAATTTTAATGGGACAATAGAAGATCCTACTGATGACCAGACAATATTTTACAATTCTAATAATTCAGCAATTAACAATAATCGAATTTTCAGCTTAGCTAAGGATTTGGACGGGGAAATTTGGGTTGGGACCCAAAGTGGACCAGTGATTTTTGAGTGTGGTAATGTTTTTCAAAACGATTGTTATGGTTCTCAGCGTACGGTACTTCAAGATAGCATTCCAGCACCTTTATTAGTGACAGAAGCAATTAGTGCGATTGCGATTGATGGTGCGAATAGAAAATGGATGGGAAGTACAACGGGAATCTTTGTACAATCTCCAGACGGCGAAACCCAAGTTGCTCGCTACACAGAAGATAACAGTTTCCTATTCGACAATAATATTATCGATTTAGCATATGATGGAGAATTAGGCGAAATGTATATAGCAACGAATAAAGGTGTACAATCCATACGAATTGATGCCACAGATGCTACCCAATTTTTCAGCAGCTCAAATATGTATGCATTCCCTAATCCTGTTCGTCCTGAATGGAATGGGCCCATCGCTATCCAAGGATTAGCACAAGATGCAAACGTAAAAATCACAGATACCCAAGGTCGACTGGTATTTGAAACAACTGCAAATGGAGGATTAGCGATTTGGGATGGAATGGATTTCAGCGGCAACAGAGCCGAAACAGGCGTATACACCGTATTCGCTACATATACCCAAGATCTTGCTAATCTAAGAACAGAGACAACGAAGATATTGATCGTGAGGTAGAGGGGGATGAGTTAAAAAAAGTTCAACCCTAATCCAACGCCAAAAATAAAGGCAATGTTTCTATTTTTATAAACTGCTTGTTGAATACCACATAAATAATGATAGGAAATCAAAGCATTTTTGGAAAATGCAAAAGTTCTTTTGTTTTCTAAATATAATCTCACACCCCAATTTCTAGCAGTCGATTCTAGATCAACAATTTCTGTTTGTACACCATCTTTGATTTCTTTTAAATCAAAATAACGTACATAATCGGCATGAATTTTACTAATAAAATTCGATCTAAGTTCTCGTTTTCGAAATATGTTAGAAATTTTCCAATGCAAATTGGAGGTTCTTAAATATAGTAAACCTCCTGACCACGAGTTTCCACTAATTGAAGAAATACCATCAAAAGGAACAAAACTACTATATGATCCATGCAAACCTATAGATCTTGCTTTTTCTAATGGAATCTTAGTCCCAGTTATATGTTCTACATCAAAAGAAGCGCCCTTCTCTGTAGAGGAATTTAACTTAACATTCAATGTACCTTTTTTAAGCCAAGAATAAGCGAGAATTCCTGTCCCTACATTAAAATTGTTTTCATAATATTTCAGACTAACAACTCCTATTTTTGGCTGATAATAATTTGCACCTAAACTATAAACTCCATCCATTATATAGGCACCAGCAAACAGTTCCAACTTCCTTACATTATTCGGATTTGCATCCAACACAACAACATTTGAGTTATTTTCAGTTTTAAAAATTAAAGTATCTTGAGAATACCCAGAACTAAGCGAAATTATAAATAAGAATACAAGTAAATTTTTCATTTTGTTATTTGTAGACTAAATATAATTTTTTTCTATTATTTAGAAAAATATTCATTTAAAACATTTGTGTTATAGAATGAGAGCTCCAAGGAGTTTTAACCCCTTGTCTTATTTTTTCTATTTCTAATTTCAAAAAATCATCTTACAATTGATGCTGGATCGTACTCATTTAATTGAACTTATAAAGAGAACTGAATTAAGGAAGATGTCAAAACAATTACACTTTCTTCTTATCATCCTAAATATAATCCATATCACTCTTACCCCCCACCCATAACAAAAAAATGAGGCTACCTTTCTCACAGGTAGCCTCTAGTTCAATTATCACTCTAGCTCAATCGCTAACATATTGTAAATCGGTTCGTGAGATCGCCTCACTTCACAATAATAGAGTCAAATTTGTGGGACTGTTTTTGAATAGGATCCACATTGTTTACTTAATCTTTAAGCTTCTTTGCACTCATTCCAATGCAAAAGAATATTATTCTTTGTTATCAAAGTCTAGCTTCTCAGCCATATCCTTGTAAAAAAACTCATGCGCAAATACAATGCCGATGATACTCAAAAAAATACTAATTATCATAAATCAAATTTTTACATGTCAAAAATAACTCACCCCGTTTCCTAGGTTTGTTGTCTTCTATTTAAGGCTTCATGGTTTTAATAAATGCATCTAACTCCATCTCACTGAAGAACAATACTTCTCTTGGTTTACTTCCTCTTGCTGGACCAACTATGTTCAATGCTTCCATCTGATCCATAATTCTTCCAGCTCTGTTATAACCAAGAGATAATTTTCTCTGTATCATTGATGTTGATCCCTGCTGATTACCCACTATTAATCGTGCTGCATCCTCAAACATTGGATCCAAATCACTCCATTTTAATGTAGCTGATCCTCCTTCTCCATCATCATCTCCTTTGAATTCCGGTAACATGTATGGCTCTGGATACGAAGGCTGCTCTCTGATATCTCCTATCACATCTTCTACTTCTGGTGTATCTACAAACGCACATTGAAGTCGAATCATATTTCCTCCCATACTCAATAACATATCTCCTCGTCCTATCAATTGCTCTGCTCCTTTTCCATCTAGAATCGTTCTTGAATCTATATTCGATGTTACTTTGAATGCTAGTCTCGCTGGGAAGTTTGCCTTAATCAAACCTGTAATTATCTTAACTGATGGTCTCTGTGTAGCAACTATCAAGTGAATTCCTACAGCTCTCGCCAACTGCGCTAATCTTCCGATTGGCAATTCTATTTCCTTTCCTGCTGTCATAATTAAATCCGCAAACTCATCAATTATAAGCACGATGTACGGCATGAAATGATGGCCATCATTT
>CAZSKA010000228.1:0-6221 GCA_964607315.1 uncultured Saprospiraceae bacterium
ACTGCCGAAAAATAATTTTTCATCATATTCTGATAATGTGAAAATCTGATTTGAAGGAAATATATTATTATTTTGTTTACAATTTATATGCTTTTTATACGTGAAATCATATTGATATAAAATATATATTCCAGTATATGTTGCAATCCAAATTTGATTTTTGCTATCTCTAAATATCTTGTTAACGGAAATTTTTTCTATTAAATTAGTCCATTCACCACTTATTTCATTAAGCAAGAAAAGACCATTCTGAGTTCCAATTAATAAGTTGTTTTCATTCAATTTAAATAAATCATGAATATTATTTAAGATATTATGAGAATCATAATCTAGATTGGTAGAGATTTTATATTTTTTCTTCTTATTTTTTTTGTTCAAAAATCGTTTATCAATACCATCCTCTACTGCAATGTATAAAAAATCGTCATGTTTTAAGATTGTAGGAGTCGAAATAGCTTTGTAGTCCTGATCAAAATATGGATTTTCAATCACTTGGTTGGTTTGATAGTCTATTACAAATAGCCCATTTGATCTTGATACACAAATAATGTGGTCATCATTTAGAGGTTGTATTTTACTTATTTTATCCTCTCTTTGTCCTAACTTATTTTGAGTTTGAACTATTTGGATTTTTTCAAACCTATTATTTTTGGTATTAAATTGATTGATACCAGATGCAGTTCCTATCCAAACTAATCCTTGTAAATCGACCTGAATACTTGTAATGTTATTGTCAATTAAACTAAAGCGAGAGTTTGATTTTTTAAAAAATGTAGAAAATTTGATGTTTTCTGGTGAATCCCAATCTAAATTATCAATTTGACTTTTTTCTAATATACTAAGACCAGAGGTACTTCCTATCCATAGATTGCCGTTTAAATCAAACTCTAAATCTTTTGTGTAATTAAATGTTATTGATGTGGTTAAGTCATGATTTGCTTCTAGGAATTTAAATTTGGGTATCCATTCATCTTGTATGTTCTCTATGTTTTTTGGCAATTTCATATAACCAAGCCCATTTTTGAAAGTCGCTATAAAAAATGTGCTTTCATCTAATTGTTGTATTCTCCAAATATTACTTTCACCTCTTAAACCTGGGATGATAATTTGCTTAAATTTTCCTTCACTTGGGTTTTTAGTTTCTGATGGATAATACAGATACATTCCACCGTCCCATGTTGATAGCCAAATCCTATCTTGTTTATCTTTTAATATGTCTAATACTGGACCAGGACTAAATTCGGGGAATTTTAAATCAAAAAAATTAAAATTGTAGATGCTATCTAAATCTGGATAAAGTATATTTAATCCATGTTCTGAACCAACCCAGATTTCATTTTTAGAGACTTCGCAAATGGAAAGAATTTGTGAGTTTGCAAATTTACTTTTACCATTTACGTCTTTATTGTAAGTTATAAAACTATTATCTTTCAAGTTGTAATTTGTAACACCTCCATCAGTTGTTCCTATCCATAGAGTGCTATCTGTACCAGCTTCAAGTGTCTTGATTAACGTAGATTCTAAACCAATATCTCCATTTCTGAAAACTTCTATTGAATTTGGAGAATCATATCGATTTAGACCATCAGTTGTCCCAATCCACATATAACCAAAACTATCCATAGCTATATCATTAATATAGTTGTTTGAAAGTAACCCATTCTCATCCATGTTTTGAAAATTCAATTCATGTTGAAATTGGCCAGAAACATTACTGGATAGGAGAAAAAATAATATTAATAAATGGTAAATCCTCAAATCTTATATAACTCTGGAGCAAATATAATAAAACAGTATTTCTTATTAATTAAAAGTAGAATCTTGTAAAAAATATAACATTAGAAATGAATGTTTTCTTACATTACAAGGTTGATTGAAATTCAAAGTGTCTTTGGATAAGTTTTGCATTAATAGGCTATGTATGGATTTGTCTAAATTTTTAATTGTTTAACTTCTTTAACCTGGCCAACATCAAGTGTGCCAAGTTTAAGACTACCTATCCTTACTCTTATCAGTCTTAATGTAGGAAAGCCAACAGCAGCAGTCATCTTTCTTACCTGTCGATTCTTTCCTTCACCTATCGTAATAGATGCCCAACTTGTAGGTCCATGTCTATCATCGCGTATTTTTTTACCTCTTGGAGGAAAGTTAGGAGTGTCTTTTAAAATCCGTGCATCACAAGGCAAGGTCTTATATTTTATGCCATTTATGCCTATAGTCACCCCTTCTTTCATATGAATGATTGCATCTTCAGTAATTATACCATCAACTTGGACGAAATATTCTTTAACTACTGATTTACTCCTAACTCTATGACTTTCTTTACCATCTGTAGTTAATAGCAATAAGCCTTCTGAATCTTCATCAAGACGACCAATTGCCATAGTACCCTCAGGAAAGTCATGTAACGATCCTAATAACTTTTTTCGAGAAGCTCTTTTACCTTCGTACTTAAATTGAGATAGAAAGCCAATTGGTTTATATGTAAGAAAATGTCTGTGCACAATAATAAAAAAGTGCTATCCGATTTGAATAGCACTTTATTGATTATTTAAGCTAATGGCGGAATTCTTAAAACTTGGCCAGGATATATTTTATCTGGATGGTCAAGCATTGGTTTGTTTGCCTCAAAAATTGAATTGTATTTCATTGGATCTCCGTACATTGATTTAGAGATTTTAGAAAGCGAGTCTCCTGATTGTACTGTATAGAATTGCGCTTCTGGTTCAGGGTTAGCAACGGTAAGGTGGTCATCAACACAGCCAATACCTTCTACATTTCCTAATGCTAAAATTACTTTTTCTCTATCAGCATTTGTATTAGTTGTTCCTGTTACAGTTACTTGGTTTGATAGTTCAATGTTTAAATTGTCTACATTCAAACCGAATTTTTGAATCTCAGCAGTTAATTGTTCTACTTTTGTTAGCTCAACAGCTTTTTCTGTTTCTGCTTTTTTACCAAATATTTTGGCTCCTTTGTTTTTTAAAAATGAAAATAACCCCATGTTTTTAGTTTATTAATTTATTTAAAATATTTATTCTTCTGAAGTAGATTTAGAGTTTTCCTCTCTCCACTCTTCTATCAATTTATCATTTCCACTAAGCAAAATATCTGGTACCTTATGACCTTTATATTCTGCTGGTCGAGTGTATATAGGAGGTGCAAGTAATCCATCTTGATGAGAATCAAATAATGCACTACTTTCATTGTTAAGAACCCCTGGAATTAATCTCCCTATAGAGTCAACCAATATAGCTGCTGGTAATTCTCCTCCTGATAGTACATAATCTCCAATTGAAATTTCTTCTGTAACATGAATGTCCCTAATTCTTTGATCAATACCTTTGTAATGACCACAAATTATAATAACATTATTATAAAGTGAAAATTTATTAGCAAGTGATTGGTTATATCGCTGTCCATCAGGAGTCATATATATTACAGCATCGTAATTTCTCTCGGTTTTCAGAGATGAAATAACATTGTCTAATGGACCAGGTGTAAGAACCATTCCAGCTCCTCCACCATACTGATAATCATCAATTTGCTTATTTCTTCCTTCTCCATAATTTCGCAAATCATGCACATGAACGGCTAACAATTTTTTGTTAATAGCTCTTTGCATAATGCTATGCGATAATGGACTTTGAAGTAATTCTGGAATAGCAGTAATTATATCGAATCGAATCATTTATTCGCAATCAACTCTATATCAAAAACTAATGCTGAATAAGGTTTGATTTTTGCTCCTGCTCCTCTTTGACCATAAGCCATTTCTTGCGGAATATAAATTCTCCATTTTGATCCTTCTGGCATATTAGGAACAGCTACTTGCCAACCTTTAATTAATCTATTTAGACTGAATGAAGCTGGAGCACCTCTTTCATATGAACTATCAAAAACTTCACCTGTAATTAATCTACCTTCATAATGCAAAGTTACATTGCTGCCAGCTGGTGGTTTAGGACCTGTTCCTTCCTCTAAAATTTCATAATAAATGCCATCACTTAATGCCATTACTCCTTCTTCTTTAGATTTTTCTTCCAAAAATTTTACTCCAGCAAGTCTATTTTCTCTGCTAATTCTCTCTTTTCTAGCTCTTTTCTCTTTCGCAATATATGTTCTAGCATCAACTGGATTCATTTTTAGATCATTACTCTTAATGACATCATTCACTGCTTGTAACATCACTTTTGTATCTAAATCTGACATGCCCTTGTTTTGTATTTCACGAGCTAAGTCAAGACCAAATGCATATGCCAAAGAATCTTCTCTTGTCTTTAATTCTTGAGCATTAAGTGAGATGTTCATTAAAAATACTAGGATAACTAGGTTTAATAAATATTTCATTTTATAAATTTATTGTGCATGATTTCATGCGGTAAAAAATTAATTTTCTTTTGTATAATAATGATAGAAATAAGGTATAGTTTCGATGCCTCTATAAAAATTAAAAATTCCATAATGTTCATTTGGACTATGAATGTCGTCAGAATTCAAGCCAAATCCCATTAGCACAGACTTTACACCAAATACCTTTTCAAATAATGAAACAATAGGAATACTTCCTCCGCCTCTTTCTGGAATTGGCTTACGCCCAAAGGTTTTTTCCATTGCAAGGCTTGCTGCTTTATATTCTGATGTGTCCGTAGGTGTTACAGCAGGTTGTCCTCCGTGATGTGGATGTACTTCTACCTTAACCCCTTTGGGAGCAATCGATTCAAAATGCTTTTTGAACAATTGCGTAATCTTTTCATCTGTTTGAAAAGGAACTAAACGCATACTAATTTTTGCAAATGCCTCAGATGGAAGCACTGTTTTAGCACCCTCTCCTATATATCCTCCCCATATTCCATTAACATCTAATGTAGGTCTGATAGAAGTCCTCTCTCTAGGAGTGTATCCTTGTTCTCCGTCTAAATCATTAACACCTAAGCCTTTCTTATAATTTTCAACATTAAATGGAGCTTTCTCCATTTCATTTCTCTCATCATCACTTAATTCTTGGACATCATCATAAAATCCAGGAATATTTATTCTTCCATTTTCATCGTGTAGTGAAGCGATCATCTTAGATAAAGCATTAATAGGATTTACTACTGTTCCTCCATAAACGCCGCTATGTAGATCTTTATTAGGACCAGTTACTTTTACTTCTATATAACTTAATCCGCGTAATCCAACAGTAATTGATGGAACATCGTTCGCAATAATACTAGTATCACTTAATAATACAACGTCGCAAGCTAGCATTTCAGCATATTCGTTACAAAATTTCGGTAAATTAGCCGAGCCTACTTCTTCCTCTCCTTCTATCATAAATTTGATATTGCATGGTATCTCTCCTGCTTTATTCATCGCTTCAAAAGCCTTTACATGCATAAACATTTGACCTTTGTCATCACAAGAGCCTCTTGCGAAAATGGCACCTTCAGGATGAATCTCTGTATTTTTTATTACAGGTTCAAATGGTGGTGAATCCCATAATTCAAGGGGGTCTGGCGGTTGTACATCATAATGACCATATACCAGAACGGTAGGTAAATTATTGTCAATTATATGTTCTCCGTATACTATTGGATGACCATCAGTCTCATATAAGCGAACTGTATTAACACCAGCTTTCTCTAAACTATCTTTAACAAATTCTGCAGTTTTTCTTACATCATTGTCATAGGCAGAATCAGCACTAATCGATGGTATTTTAAGTAATTCTAATAGCTCTTCTAAATATCTTTCTCTATTAGAGTTTATTATTTCTTGCGTTTTATTCATTTTATAATTTTGTTGGTAAAACATAAGTTTCATCCATATTGTATAGCATGAAACCTAATTTATCAGCATTCTCTTGTATAATTTTATCTGTTGGTTTTCCGGCTCCATGTCCTGCACTTGTTTCTATACGAATTAAGACTGGGTTATCACCAGTATGTTTATCTTGTAATTCACTAATAAACTTGAATGAATGAGCTGGAACTACCCTATCGTCATGATCTGCAGTTGTTACCATTGTTGCAGGATAATCAACATTTTTCACATTATGTAATGGACTGTATTTAATCAAGTAGTCGAATGCTTCCGGATCGTCGCTTTTTCCATAATCTGTTGCCCAAGCCCAGCCGATCGTAAATTTATGATATCTTAACATATCTAATACGCCTACAGCAGGGAATGCAACTTTGTATAAGTCAGGTCTTTGCGTTATACAAGCACCTACTAAT
>CAZSKA010000229.1:0-6211 GCA_964607315.1 uncultured Saprospiraceae bacterium
TTGTCTCATAAATATATTTAGCTATGTTATGTACTTCTTCGAGCTGTGAAATTGATTCATTCAATATATTTTCTCTACATTCATTAAAAAAAGCTGGATACTTCGTAATTAGATTTGCGTGTGAAAAAGGATATACTAACGTTTCGTTATTATTAGAATAGTAATCTTTTAATATATCTAAAAACATAAAGGCTTGCTCTGATAACTTTGGAACTAGTTCTACTGGCAATTCATCTTGGTTATCTAATGCAGATATGAAAGCGCTATATTTATCAAAACTTGCTAAATCACCTTTTCCGCAATTTTTAGTTTCCTGACAATATTCTGGTTGTAAGTTGGTTGAATATCGAGGAATAGTCCCTATTTTAAATGAAGTACTATTATTTTGATATTTTGGAAATCCAAAAACAACATGTGAAATAGAATCTATATTATTATATATATACTCATCAAAATAACTTTCACTTTGATAAATAAGAGAATTGCCAATTTTTATAACCTTTTTGTATCCTTCAAATCTATCAGTCTGACAATTAATCAAAGCCCTATATATTCTTGTTGTTCCATTTTCTTCTTTTAATGTAAAACCTTTTAATGTGCCGAATGGAATTATTCTAAAGGAATGTTCGCAATCTAAATCTTTATCTATTGCATATAAAGTACTTGCTGGATCTCCTGTAAAAAACTGAATATCCTCTGCATAATCAGGAATACAGATAAGTTTATCTCCTGGCGTTGCAAAAGCTAAATAGCCATTTTCAGAAAATCTATTTAAAGAATCCACCACCACATACTCCCCCTCCTCATCTTCATCAAATAAGCTCCAGTCGCCTTCTGGGTTATGGATTCTGCCCCACTCCATGTATGTGAGATGAGTGCCTTCCGGACTATCTTCCATCAACAAATCTGTACCTGTGTGATTCCACCCATCAAAGTTGTCTGCCATGTGTCTCAACTTAAAGGCTCCGTGACCTAACTCATGGGCGACTACTTTGACTAGCTCTTTTGCTTTGTCTCCTATATTTTCTGTATAAATGAAGCCGAATTGTTTGCCTCTTGGCATATATCCTCTTTTGCTCGGATCAACATTGCCTTGCATCATTATCATATAATACACATCATCTTCCACTCCCGCTATTTCATCGATAATACCTTGCATTTCACTCGTGTAATTTGACCACATGCCAGATCCTGAATTGTCCTGAATCACTGGGTTTACACTTATGGTTTTGCTTTCTTGGATTTCAACATTTACATTCGCCGCTCTGAATATAGAATCTAGCTCTTCATTCCATTGTACATCTGGATATGGGACGCCTGTGACGTCAACGATACAAACTTTTAATGGGATTTCATCATAGCTTACCACATTAGCTTTTCCTGCTATTTTTATAGAATCTCCTTTTTCTTCATAAGCGTATAAAGGATGTATTTCTTCATGAGGATTTCCTCCAAAATACACTTTCACTTCTGTTTCATCATCCGTTGCTTGCTTTGGTAATTCTACTGGAGGAGGCAAGGTGTTTTCTATTCTTGTCTCATCCCCTAATGGTTCCCCATTCATTTTCTTGGCGATCAACTCTCTGTCTCCATTTCCTGTGCTTGGTACCATTACCCATGGAATTCTGTATGGCTCTCCTGCAATCAATATCTCATCATACAAATCCTGCATCTCTGGATATGTATACACATCATAACCAAAAACATCATTTGTTTCTTCTATGAACTTGACCTGATAACTACTATTATATTGTTCTTCTATTGCATCTTGAAGATCGTCTAAGGCTTCTTGCAACTGTGCTAAGCAGGTGTCTAAACTTGGCTGCGTTGGTGAAAGAAAACAATCCAATGCATCTTGAACTGCATCAACTACATCTTCATCTAAGTAGGGATATTCGTCCCATATATCGTCTACTCCATCCAGCAAATCCCATTCATCTGAAATATAATCATTGATGCCTTCTGTCTCGTTCAAAACATCATTCACTACATTCAGCACTGCTTCATATGCATCCAAAGCATCTAAAGCCAAATCGATGGTCGCAATCAAAGAATCTAGCATGGCTGAAATCTCTGGTGATATCAATGCTAAACCGAAACCTTCCACCTCCATATAACCATCAACCATCTGACAATCCTGATTAACCTTTATGTCTTTGAAAACTAGATTGAGTTGAGCTTGTGGAAGAATATCATTAGATACTTTTGCTCGACCATTAAATACACCATTACCAGTAGCTTGAGTAATTTCTACTAGCCAATCTGAAGCATAAACATAGGCTCCAACATCCAGATTGGTCAATAATGGTGTTTGATTTAATAACGTGGTATCTAAAACACCACATGCAAAATCTATCACTTCAGCAGATAAAGATTTACATCGGTTTAGCGAGACAAGCATATTCTCAGAATAAGCTGTGCTTTGCTGGTCTGCATTTCCACTTAATCGATAATAATAATCTCCACTGGTTAAATCCGCAGAAGAAACAGTGTATGTAACATTTCCTACATCTTCTATGACTACAGATTCATATTCCTCCGTGAATCCTTCATCCCTCGCCCACTCTAATAATACATACTCAAAACAATTTATTTCACCAGACCAATTCGCTATAAATGAAAAATCTTGAACTTCTGTAGGAAGCTGGACCACTGGCGGTGAATCAAGTGAACATGGTGGATCAGACTCATCACAATTAGGAATAACTGTACCTTGACAAATACAATAGCCATCATATACATCATTTTCCGTACAGGGATCTCCATCATCACAAACATCACCTGGAACACAATCACTTGACAATGAAAAGACTTGGGGCTCTCCGTAACCATTATTTTTAAAGATAAATTGCCCTAATGGATCAACCACCTGAATTCGCATAAGGTATTCCATGTCGGATTGAAGTAGCGGATCTACCAAACTATACACATAGCTGGTTAAATTATCAACTTCAAACTGTGCATATGGTGTTTCATTCAATATCAGATCAACATCAGAAATCCCTTCTAGTCTTTCCCATATTTCTATATAATATTCCACAGCAAAGTTTCCAGGATGTAGTGGTTGCCAGCTAAAAATATAGTTTTGGGAGGGAAGGTATGGGCTTTCGCCCAAAAGGCTTAAAAAAACTGGTGGATCGTATTCCTCTATCACTCCCACTCCACATCCCGTATTACTTAGAGGCAAACCATTCGGACTATTAATATCAAATGCCTCAAAACAAATAGAATACAAACCTTCCGGCAATCTTCCATTTGCTATATATTCTTGCTCCGTAATTCCGCTAAAAATCAAATGATCAACATCGAAATAATCAGATAACTCAAAGCCAGTGAGTATTGTAGGAACACCTTGAGTAAGGGTGAATATATCTCCTATATAATTTGGATCGGTTCTTAAGGTAATACCTTGTCCACTAATGGTTAATCGGAGTCCTACATCGAATGACTGGGTTGTTGCATCAGTCAATGTAATGGAAGTCATCAATGCTGTACCATTCTCAGCTATAAAATCTTCTAGATAAGGTAAAGCAGGCGTATTTAAGATGGTATTTACGGAAATAGGAAATTGCTGAGCACGAAGGGAACCAGCAAATAAGAGTATAATTGCTACTACAAATGAAAGTTGGGAGTGTTTAAAAAAAGGCTTCATGCGGTATAGTTGGCGTACACCAATTTAAAATAAACATATCAATTTCGCAATATCTATCTTAAAATAATACGTGAATGCTATTTATTTGCAATTAATAAAACTCCATTTTTTCATTCTATATCCTCTTTTTGGTTTTTTTGGGTTGAACCCAAAGATGTCTCCTAATCAAACCATGCTTGAACAAAGATCAACCTAAGCCTAATTAATAACAAAGTGCTTAAGCTTGGTATTTATTCTTTGGGCGTAAGCCTAATTAATAACATTGTGCTTAAGCTTGGCATCTATTCTTTGGACGTAGACCGTATTATTTAAATCTTGTGCTTTCCATGTTTTATTCTTTGAGTCTAAATTGGAATATTAACATTGTACATTTTCCTTCTCTTTTTTGGGTTGAACCCAAAGATGGCTCCTAATCAAACCATGCTTGAACAAAGATCAACCTAAGCCTAATTAATAACTAAGTGCTTAAGCTTGGTATTTATTCTTTGGGCGTAAGCCAACAAAAGAAATCATCATTAGAGATTCCTTAAAGTATTTTGAAATTAAAAAACTTTGGGCGTAAGCCTAATCATTATCATGGTGCATAAGTTGGGTATTTATTCTTTGGGCGTAAGCCAAAAAAACAGCATACATAGCTACTTCATACTGCAATACCAATTTAACTCCATAATGTCGCATTTCTTTTTACTTAATCTTTCAATTTCTTCCTTAAAAAGCCTCGCCGTAACTACTGTTATGCCTACGTTTTTTAACTCGAACTAGAAAAATTAAGTATCAAAATTTTATACGACATTTTGAAATTAAATTGGTATAATTCGACAAATAAAAACTTTGGGCGTAAGCCTAAAAAGCCAAAATCAACAGCACTTTGCAAACAAAAAAAGGACGTGCCACAATTGCGACACGTCCTCCCGTAAACATAAAATTCAGTTCTTAATTCATGTAAATCATCTTCTTAGTTGATGATCCATGACTTGTCTTTATCGTGTAAAAATAGATTCCAGTTGCAGAAAGTGTATTTCTATCAATCTCTAGAACATTCTCTCCTTTCTGAGAAGTAATTGTTCTGTTTAATACGATTCTACCACTATTATCTCTAATTTCTAATTCTACTAATTCAGAATTCGGCATATCCCAAGAAATAACTGTTGCTTGTTGGAATGGATTCGGATTATTTTGATGTAACTCAAATCCTAACTCAACAATGTTATTCTCACGTCCTTTGATCGATAATTCAAATACCTCAAGATTAGCATTATATAATTCTGGGTGAAGATTTACCTCATCTACAGTCATGCTATTGTATGCTGCATCATTGTTATCTGTATTGATATAGAATAAAACATCACCTGCCTTAATCTCATCATTTGCAGTGTTATGATATGCGATTCTCAATGTATTTTCAGTCGTTCTAAACTGAGCTTCATTCATACTAAGAACTCCGTTTTGGAAATCAACAATAGAAGCAACAGCAGTATTTAGTTCAATCTGGAAACCAGTTAAGCTAATATCTTCATCTGCAATAAATGCGATTTTATCATCCATTTTCTCTACAGAGAAAGTATACGTTAACATGTTTCTGATATCAACAGAAGTTTTAGAGAAACCATCAACAGAAGCTGATTGATTAATATCAGCAATCTTAACAGCTCTTAAATCTGCATTATTTACATCTTCAGATAAATCATCAAGAACAACCGATTCAGGATAATTAAAGATATCCGTTTCATCGAAAACAAAAGACTTATCAATGAATTTCCAACTTGTATTATCAGGGAATTCTTCGTAATAGTTCAATAACGCTTTTCTGATTTGAACAATATCAACACCATTTACTTTACCGTTATTATTTACATCAGCCGCTATATACTTATATGGAGAATCAAAAGGTAATAATCCAAGAATATGCTTTTGGATAAGTACTATATCAAGTACTGTGATACCATTCAACATATCATCATTCTTATAACCTTCAATGATATAATTCACTCCTATTGGTAAAGATTCAAAAGAATAGTCACCGTCTGTATCTAATGCAGACCCATTTGCTTCAGGGAAGTCACTTGATAAAAGCACATCTGTTCCTACAACTTTTTCATCTTCTGAATTAAATACAGAACCTGCAATTGTCAATGATCCAGAATTTGTACAAACATCGAAATTATCTTGAACTTTGATTTGTACTACACAGAAATCTTGATTTCCTTGTTCATCAGTTACCCACAGTTCTCTTTCGAATGTTTCAACAACTCCATTAGGAATCATATCACAAGTAAAAGTCATTGTTGTTTCCGAAGTATTAGAAGAGAAAGAGAATAATAAATTATCTTGCTCTGTACAGTTATCGAAACTACCGACATCGAAAGAACTAGCTTCTACAGTAACTTCACCAACATTATTCATAAGTGCCGTTGCAACACCACCTAAACAATAAGGAGTAGGGTTTTTACAATCTCTTACTTCAAAGTTCTGGAAGCATTCAGACATATTACCACACATATCTTCTACAGTCCATCTTACTGTATAGAAACCATCATCTAAATTTCTAGTAAATTGATT
>CAZSKA010000230.1:0-6170 GCA_964607315.1 uncultured Saprospiraceae bacterium
AACATCCATTTTAATCATACTAAAAGGACAAATGCATTTTTTTATACTACAATATACAAAAAATTATACATTTGGCACTATTAGGAATATTTAATAAATCATATTTATAATGGCAAAATCGAAAAAGAAACTAAAGAAGAAAAAGAAAGAGGAAGAAATGGATAAGAAATTCTTACTTTATGCTATTCTAGGAACCATCATTTTGGTTATTCTATATGTAATTATTTCAAGCATTGGCTAACGATTATTCAGATGAAATTCTGAAATTCTTGGGTCTACAAATATATCTCTAGGAGTTATTGCTTGTCTAAGTGCTACTCCTTCTAGGGTTCTAATACGACTCAAGGCTACATATGCTTGTCCGCTTTCAAAAGCACCTTTGCCAAAATCAATAATTGCTCTATCAAAAGTCTTTCCCTGGCTTTTATGTATAGTTATTGCCCAACTTAATTTTAGTGGATACTGATTAAAAGAACCTATTACATCAGACTTTAAAAGTTTGTCATTACTTGGATCTGGTTTATATTTTATAATTTCCCAGGTAATACGCTCCACATTAATATTTTTAATTAATCCCTGTTGATCAACAATCTGAACAACAACTTTATCATTATCTAACTCTTTTACCATACCCACAGTTCCGTTCACGAAATTCTTGTCAGGATCATTCTTAATGAACATTACCTGGGCACCAACTCTTAATTTTAAATTCAATTCAGTAGGAAATACTCGTTCCGAAAAATTACCTGTTACGCGAGCAAGATATTGGAATTCTTCTGTATTGACCTCAGCTAATTTCTCTTTATTTATTTTCTGGACTTGGGCATTTCTAGCGCACATAGTTATATAAAATGAATCATCAAATTCATCATCAATTATCTGATTATTCAAGTCCTGGATGTCATCATAATCTATAGATTGTGTTCTAACATTATCTAGAATATTAATGAATCCTCTGTCAGTTTGTCTAAAAACTTGGTGTAATTCATGAATACATAATTCATAACCTTCTTGAAATACATGCGCGGAAAAGAAATAAGGTGTTTCATAATGTGTTCTTAGATATTCACGCTCTTCCTGAGTCCCTATCACAGGCGGCAATTGGAATAAATCACCAAAACATATAAGTTTCACACCCCCAAATGCCTCATATGGATTCCCTCTATTTATACGAAGAAATCGATCTATGTTATCCAACATATCAGCTCTAACCATCGAGATTTCATCAATAACTAATATATCGATCTTTCGATACATCCTAAAGTTACGTCTTCGATTAATATCTGACGGATGTAACAACTTTGGGGGAAACCCAAAAAAAGAATGAATAGTTTGTCCCTGAACATTTAACGCCGCAATTCCTGTAGGAGCTACAACAACCACTCTCGATTTTGTCGTTTTTCGAAAAAGTCGAAGCAAAGTAGATTTTCCAGTTCCTGCACGCCCAGTTATATATAAAGGCTCTTTTGATGCCTCCATTTCACCTAGAATCAATTTAAATTGATTGCTTAAGACAAGTGGATTTTTTGTTTTGGCAATTTCTTTCACGAAGCCTTTTTCAAGAAAAACCCTACTACCGGGAAATGATCACTATATCCGTTTTTATACTCACTTCCGCCAAATGTTCTTAATGGGTAATTCTTATACTGTCCCGACTTTTGTAACATATCAGGCGTTTTGAAAATTTCTGCTTTATGAAAAAATACGCCTTCTTGTGATTTATCTAATAAAGCTTTACTTACTATTATTTGATCAAATAAACTCCAGCTATCTCTATACGCATTAGAACCTTCACCTTTCTGGTATTTCCTATACATAGGATTATATAGCCCTTTTCTTCCTACTTTCTCAATAGTCGGTTTAGCATCCAATGTTTTCTTAATAGAAGCAGAAGTTGGGTCATCATTCAAATCACCCATAATAATAATCTTCGCTTGAGGATTTAATTCGTAGAGAGAGTCGATGATTTCTACATTTAGCTCAGCAGCTGCTTTTCTTCCTGGTGCTGATCTTTTTTCACCTCCACTTCTTGATGGCCAATGATTAACTAAGATATTCACTTCTTCACCAGCAATCTCGCCACTAACAACTAAAACATCTCGAGTAAACTTTCTAACTCCATCATTTATTAATAATAACTCCCTTGCTTGACTATTTTTTAATGTGAAATATGCCGGATTATACAAAAGACCTACATCTATACCTCTTTTATCAGGAGAGTCGTAATGCACTATTTCGTAATTCCTCCCTTTAATTGCTTCATTCTTAACCAAATCTTCTAAAACACCCTTGTTTTCCACCTCTGAAACGCCTAAAGCAACAACACCTTCAGGACTTAAATCAGTACCAATTTGCTCAATTATTTTAGCCATATTATCCAGCTTAGAAAGATATCGTTCTTCAGTCCAAGCTTTATCTCCTTCAGGAGTAAATTCGGTATCTCTAACATCTTCATCATCCTTGGTATCAAACAAATTCTCCAGATTATAAAAACCTATAGGGAATGCCTCGTATTGCGTTTGGGCGTAAGCCCCACTAAGAACAAATAACATTATTGGTAAAAAGAGTAGTCTCTGAAACATGTATACGTATTAAATATTAAATATGATTTTCTTTCATTAATAAAATGTATATTTATAAACATAAGTTTCTTAATAAATTATTAATGTCAAAATATTAATAAAACTAATATTAGTTTTAATTTTACGCAAAAATAAGCTTTTGAAAAAATTCTTACTTACCTCTTACCTATTCTTTCTGTTAACTTGGGTCGGGGCCCAAAATTTAGAACTGCGAATCTTTGATGCTAGTTCGAATGATCCGGTCGCTTCAGCTACTGTAGATATTAATGGTCAAACATACTTATCCAATCAAAATGGTATAGTAGAATTAGAAAATCCAGTGGGTCCATTGAACCTAATTATTCAAAAATCAGGCTTTAAAACACAAGAATTTGCATTGAATGATATTCAAGGAATGAATTTCTATGTTATAAATCTTGAAAGTTCTAGAGCATCGAATTTGATTATTTTGGACGAAAGTCAGATACAAGAAGAGAATTCCAGTGCTTCAGTTTCTTCTTTACTAGGTGCAGGAAGAGATCCATTTCTTGCTGCTGCTGCCTTTAATTTTGGAGCTGTGAGATTCAGAGTGAGAGGATATCAAAATAATATGAGTGAGACATTGATAAATAATCTACCTATGACCACTCTTCATAATGGAAGAGTACCATTTAATTTTTGGGGTGGATTAAATGATGTATTCAGAAATAATTCAACTACTCTAGGACTTGATCATTCAGAATATACTTTTGGAAATTTGAATGGAGCGAATAACGTAGATGTATCTGCAGGTTCTCAAAGACAACAAACAAGAGTTTCATATGCCATTTCTAATAGAACATATAGAAATAGAGCAATGGTTACTCATTCTACAGGAGAACAAAAGAATGGTTGGTCATTTACCCTAAGTGGTTCGCGAAGATGGGGTGAAGAGGGATTTGTGGAAGGAACATTTTACGATGGTTGGTCATATTTCTTAGGAGCTGAAAAGAAAATTAACGATAATCATTCTATCTCAGTTTCATTATTTGGTTCACCTATACATAGAGGTTCTGGAAGTGGATCGTTTTTAGAAGTATATGATTTAGCTGGAACAAATTATTATAACCCTAACTGGGGATATTTAAACGGAGAAAAGGTTAGTTCTAGAAATTGGAGAACGCATGAACCTATTTTAAGTATAAATCACGATGCAAAATTAAGTGATAAATTAAGTTTGAACCATTCTATAGGATTTATAACTGGACGTTCAGGACAATCAAGAGTAGATTGGTATAATGCTCCAGATCCAAGACCAGATTATTATAGATATCTGCCAAGCTTTTATGAAGGTAATGAAAATGCAGTTCAAGAAGTTAGAGATCTATTATTAAGCAATGAAAATGCGTTACAGCTAGATTGGGAAAGGTTATTTGATGTTAATAGAAATAATCAAGAAACCTTTGTTAGTGGTACTGGTGAAGTAGTAGAAGGTCTTAGATCTCTATATGCAATAAAAGAAGATCGTCAAGATTTGACTAAAGCAATGTATAGTGGTTATTTACTTTATGATCTTAATTCTGTTTCCCAATTAAATGGAGGAATAACTGCCCAATACGAACAAACCCATTTCTTCCAATCATTAGATAATCTTTTAGGAGGTGATTATTGGGTAGATGTAAATCAATTTGTGGAATTTGTTTTCCCTAATGACAATGATAAAATTCAGGCTGATTTAAACAATCCAGATAGGGTAGTTAGAGAAGGCGAAGCTTATGGTTATAATTATACATCTAATATTACAGATGTAGACCTCTGGACATCATATAGTCTTAAACTAAAGAATATTGATTTTCATGCTGGAGCACAGTTGAATTATAGCTCAATGTTTAGAAATGGGATTTTCAGATCTGGCGCGTTCGCTGACAATTCTGAAGGAAAATCTGAGACAATTTCATTTCTGTCACCAGCGGTTAAAACAGGCTTGACCTACAAAATCAATGGAAGAAACTATATTTATGCGAATGCTAGTTATCAAGAAATGGCTCCTAATTTTAGGAATTCTTTTGTTTCTCCTCGATTTAGAAATTCAGTCATAGAAGATTTAGAAACACAAAAAGCAATTTCTGGAGAAGCAGCATATGTACATAGATCGCCAAGTCTTAAGTTTAAAGCATTAGGGTATTATACAAGATTTAGAGACATTACAGAAGTAAGCAGCTTCTTTATTGATGGTGTATCAAGTGCTTTTGTAAATTTCATCTCAACAGGTGAAGGGAGAACTCATGTAGGAACTGAACTTTCAGGTGAATATAAAATATCATCAACTTTATCTGCAAAGTTTGCAGCTGGTATAGGACAAAATTACATCGATGTACGTCCAGTTGTAGATATCATTCAAGATAATACAGGTGAAGTGCTATTTACAGATGAAACGATTTATGTCAAGAATTTCCGCCTTCAAGGAGCACAATCAGCATATACTTTAGGATTGAATTATAATTCACCTAAGTTTTGGTATGTTAACTTGAACGTAAATTATTTCGATCATATCTACCTAGATTATAATCCTTTAAGAAGGACAGTTGATGCTGTTGATGGTATAGAAAGAGGATCAGATTTTTACTTTCAAATCTTAGAACAAGAAAGATTAGAACCAGGGTTCACAGTAGATTTCTTCGGTGGAGGATCTAAGAAATTTGGTAGCCATTTCGTTTATCTGAATGTAGGTGTAAACAATATATTAAACAACCAAAACCTAAGGACAGGAGGGTTTGAACAGACAAGACTTGATACAGTAGATGGAACTAACACCATTAGTGGTCTTAGCGCATTCCCTAGTAGGTATTTCTTTGCATTTGGCAGAAATTACTTCATTAACCTTTCTTACAGATTTTAAAAAGACAAAAAACAAATTATAATGATTAAGTATTTATATTCATCTTTTATACTATTAGCTTTTATTGGAGTATTTACTGCATGCGTTGATAATACAATTGACGAGCCACCAATAAAAGAATTTGTTAGCTTAGATACTAATGCAACAATACAAGATGTATTAGATCTTTGGCAGCCGGGTGAAATAGTTGAAATAACAGATGATTTAGTTTTCGAAGCGATAGTAATTGCGGATGATGAATCAGGAAATTTCTTTAAGAACACTGTTATTCAAGATGAAACAGCAGGTATTTCTATCAGATTAGAAGCAAACAATATATATGCAGTTTTACCAGCAGGAAGGCGAGTATATGTGAGAGCACAAGGAATGTTTATTGGTGACTTTGCTGGTTTACCACAGCTGGGTTTTGGACCTGATGAAGAGGGTGATATGCTTACTTTACCATTCGAATTCGTAGGAGATACAGAAGATGCAAGAATTGTTGCAGCAGAAAGAAATCAAGTTATAGAACCAACATCTGTTAGAATCAATCAACTAGGAACACAACATCTTAATACTTTAATACGAATTGAAGATGTAGAATTTATATCTAATGATCTAGAATCAACTTATGCTGATGCTGACAATTTAGCTGCTGCAAATCGAACTTTAGATGACTGTAATGGAAACTTAGTTATAGTAAGAACAAGTGGATTTTCGGATTTCGCAGCTGAAGTTATACCAAATGGTAA
>CAZSKA010000231.1:0-6052 GCA_964607315.1 uncultured Saprospiraceae bacterium
CTTATATTTTCTCAATAAATCAGTAAAGATCCATCATAGACCCAATTTTGAACTGGCAGTGTTTTTTAATTTATTCATAAATAAATAAGGAACTGCGGAGATTTACTTGATTTTATATTTGAAAGTAATGCCTATAAGGTTATTAAGATTATGAAAACATATAGAACATTTCATACTGGTACACTTCCATACTCTAGTGATTCTACACTAACGATCAATCTTCCTCCTGAAGAAGTTTTATTCTTTGACCTTTCGTTGAAAGAGATTCATAGGATCAGAGGTTATCAAGCAATAGCCTTATCAGATCGAAATGCACTTTTAAGGAAAAATCATGATCTTACTTTTTATAGTATAGAGAATAGAAAAGTGCAATTAGATCTCAAAAATACAAGAGTTTTTCCTTTTCAAATTAAAGAGAAAATACTTTTAAATTACAGAAAAAGTCCAACTCTTGAGCTTCGTGACTTTTCAACTGCCGATATTCTTTGGCATTCAAAATTTGAAGGCCAAAATCGAATTATTCAAGGAGTGTGTAATGAATCAGTTTTTGTTGGTAATATTTTAAATTCTACCACTAAAATCTGTGTAGATGTAGAGTCTGGTAAGTCTCTTTGGAGAAGAAATATAAATATGTCATTAGAAGTAAAAAGTACGTTTGCTGGAAATAATTATTTAATTGGTAAGCTTTTGATATCGCAGGCAAGTAGGCAGGGTTATTTTGGAGTTAATGTTATCAATGGAGAGCTTATTTGGCATCTAAATTTGGAAAAACTAGCCAAGATTAGCACTGCTATATCAACTGATAGAATGTTTGTTTTTGTTCGAGAACTGGATAATATTTACATATTGACAATAGATCTTTTAACAGGAGAGGTTTTAAATAAAGAGCTACTAACTGAGCAGCTTCAGATGCTTCAAATATATCCACATAATAGCGAAAGTAATTTTGGACAAGCGAGTTTCTACAATAATCATTTGTTTTTCGGTTCAGATAATAAGTTAATTAAACTAAATCTTTCGACTTACGAAATAGAAATGGTCTACGAACACACAGCTGTGTTCTACTTTTCTAAAGTTATAGGATCAAAACTCTTCTACAGCGATAATAATTTTACAACATTGGTATTTGACCTAAGTAATATTAGTCAACTTGCATAAGGTGTTTTACCTTAAAGTCACTTATTATAATTAATATTCAAGTCAATTTTGCAATAGACGGACAGCATTGTTTTTTTGGAATATTTGATAATTTGTAGGATATTAGATTATATGGTATATGATTTATTTTTTTGAAAACACCAATGGTTTATATGATGGTTTGGAGGATTTTATTTCTAATTCTAGTGCATTTAAAGTTATAGAATGATTAAACCAATCTATATTCTAGAGACTAGTGTTCTCCCACATTATAATAGCAGTATTATCTGTATGAAACAAGGCAATTTGAAAATTGGCTTCTTCGATTATGATTTGAATTTATTGTACAGTATCAATGGATTTAAATTACGTGGCATGAATGAATGTCATTGTCTACTTTTGAAAGAAAGAGCCACCTATCTTTTTTGTGTTAAAGAAAAAACTTTTATTGAATCCTACAGTAAACTCAATGGAAGTCCGTCATTAACTAATAAAGGATTAATCTTAAATTCTAGAAAAGAAGCATTGCTACAATATTTCACTAATACCAATCAAAGATTAGAATGGGAAATCAATCTAGATTTTAAGGAGCGACTTTACGCATTTGCGTGGAGTGATAATATTCTTGTCGGAAATATTAATGAAGTCAATAAAAAAATTGGAATAGATCTTAGATCTGGGGAAAAGTTATGGGAGGTGGACAAAAACAAGTTAGAATTAAAAACAACTTCTGGATATGTAGGAAATAATCGGTTCGTAAAAGGACCACTATTGTCAACAAATGAGCAAGAACTATATAGTTTGAATTCCAAAAGTGGCGAAAAATTATGGCATTTATATCTTGAAAATCAACTAAGAATGACGCATGTGATTGATGATGAACAAATGTTTCTATTCGTTCGACATGCAAATGATATTTACTTATCGACAATAGATCTTTTAACGGGAGAGATTTTAAGAAAAGAATTACTTACTGAGCAAATTCAGAGACTCCAAATATATCCTCGAAGAAACTCTGGTACCTTCGGTCAAGCTAGTTACTACAATAACAAACTTTTTTTTGGGGCTAATAATAAATTAGTAAAGTTAGATCTTTTTACTTATGAGATGGAGATAGTTTATGAACACACAGCAGTGTTCTACTTTTCTAAAGTTATTGGTTCAAAACTTTTCTACAGCGATAATAATTTTACAACATTGGTTTTTGAACTAAGTAATACTAGTCAACTTGCATAAGGTATTTTACCTTAAAGTCACTTATTATTATCTGGATACGAGTCAAATTTACAATATATGGGCATTGTTTTTTGGGAATGTTTCATAATGTGTGGGATGATAGATTATGTGGTATACAAGTTTTTCTTGAAACAAGTGATTTTCAATAAACTTTAATATTTTGTTAGTAAATATTCTTTATGTTATTCTAAGATGTTATCCCAAAATAACTGAAACAAAAATTCCAAATGATAGAAATTCAATCAGGATGATAGAAGAAACACTGTATGCCTTTGATAGTGAAAACAATCTACATATTATTGATAGGAGAATTAAAGATTCATAATGCAAGAATCGATATTAATTGATATAAATACCTATCATTAATCAATTAGTTATGAAATCTTGTGTTGTTCTTTACATCCCTGCACATAAAATCCATTCGTTTCTTTTAGCTATTTCCTTTTATTTTTCTAATTTGCGACAACAAAGACGAAAACATGTCATTTATTACATCTTTAGGACGAGGCGCTTTAGGTATCGCTGTTTTACTTTTTATTTGTTACTTACTAAGTGCAAATAGAAGAAAGATAGATTGGAAACTAGTAAGTGTGGGAATGGGGTTTCAAGTTTTTCTTGCTTTATTCCTTCTTAAAGTTCCTTATGTGAGTGAAGTTTTCGATTTCATTGCTAAAAAAGTAACAAAAGTGCTTGCGATAAGTGAAGCTGGTGCACAGTTTATGTTCGGCTCTTTAGTGACTGATTTAGATAGTTTTGGATACATTTTTGCCTTTCAAGTTTTACCTACTATTGTTTTCTTTTCTGCTCTTTCAGCTCTTCTTTATTACTTTGGGATTTTACAATTGATTGTTAAAGGAATGGCATGGGTAATGTCAAGAACTATGGGTTTGAGTGGTCCAGAATCTCTTGCTGCTGCTGCCAATGTATTTATTGGTCAGACTGAAGCTCCTCTTGCTGTGAAACCATATCTAGAAGGTATGTCTCGTAGTGAAATGTTATGTTTGATGACAGGTGGAATGGCTACTATTGCTGGTGGCGTTTTTGCAGCTTATGTTGGCTTTCTCGGTGGAGGGAATGAAGCTTTAGAAATTTATTATGCAAAACATTTGCTAACGGCTAGTTTGATTTCAGCTCCTGCAGCTATTGTCGCCGCAAAGATGCTCTTCCCTGAAATAGATAAGGATAAGAATTCCAATGAGATAATTATGGAAAAGCCCGATTATCACAATATGTTGGATTCTATTGCAAAAGGAACTACAGATGGATTAAAGTTAGCTGTAAATGTTGCTGTAATGCTTGTAGTATTTACCGCATTAGTTGCCTTACTAAACTGGATATTATCTTCATTAAGCCCACAAATCTTGGATGATTATATTGCCGAAGTTACTGAAGGGCGGTATAAAGTATTCGACTTTACCTATCTACTTGGATTGATTTTTGCTCCATTTGCCTGGCTTTTAGGGACACCATCAGAAGACATTTTATATGTAGGGCAATTACTTGGTCAAAAGACGATGATAAATGAGTTTGTTGCTTATGGTGAACTAGATAATTTAAGAAAAGCAGGAGTCGTTTTGCAAGATAAATCAATGATTATTGCAACATATGCATTGTGCGGATTTGCTAATTTTGCTTCTATCGGTATCCAAATAGGAGGTATTAGCGCTATTGCGCCTGGTCAAAGAAAAGTATTGACTGAGTTAGGCTTAAAATCGTTAATAGGTGGAACAATTGCCTGTTTTTTAACTGCAGTTATTGCTGGAATTATTGCATAGAATGAATGTTAAGCCATATATTATAGGAATTACTGGAGGAAGCGGATCTGGTAAAACTAGTATCATTAAAGTTTTGCAAGATACCTTTTCGAAAAATCAACTAAGTCTCATTTCGCAGGATAATTATTATCGCCCGCGTGAGGAGCAAACTAAAGATGAAAACGGGATTACTAATTTCGATTTACCTTCTTGTATAGATCATGAAAAATTTCATAAGGATCTACACACATTGCAGTCTGGAAATACCATCACACAGAAAGAGTATACTTTTAATAATGCTTTAGCCACACCTGATATCATAACTGTAGAACCAACACCAATAATTATTGTGGAAGGTCTTTTTGTGTTTTATTATGAAGAGATCAGAGAACTTATGGACCTCAAAGTTTATGTAAATGCCTCTGAAGATGTCAAATTAAAAAGAAGAATTAAAAGAGATAATGAAGAACGCAATTATCCTTTGGATGATGTTCTTTATCGTTACAAACATCACGTAACACCTGCATTTGAAAAATACATCTTACCATATAAAACGCTTTCTGACATTATAATAAACAATGAAAAATCTTATGATAATGCGTTGTCCGTATTAATTGGGTTTTTGACTAATAAAGTGAAAATTTCTTAGCTTACTACTGCGGAAAATTCTATCTCGACTAATAATCTGGGATCTATTAATGCACCTACTTCGACTAAGGTTGTCGCAGGATAAATTCCTCTAAAACAATCGCCATGTGCTTTACCTACTTCTTCCCAATCTTCGATTCTGGTGACATATATTCGAGTTCGAATTACATCATTCAGGTCTGCGCCTAATTCATTTAATGCTTTTTCAGCTTTTCGAATAATGAATAAGGTCTGTTCATATGCATCGCCAGGACCTATAAAGGTTCCTTTTTCGTCTACGGCTGTTGTTCCTGCAACTTCTATGTTATTGCCTATTTTTACTGCTCTGGAATAAGCAACAATGTCTTCCCATTTTACTCCAGATGATACTCTTTTTCTAGCCATTTTAGTTGAATTTTATTTTGGGTTAAACCCAAAAAATATTTAATCAAATTACACCTGTAACAAGATCTTCGTCCTCGTCATTTCTTTCATCCTGGAGAAGACCAAGTAATTCATCACTCATATTTAAGAAAATTCTATCAAGTGATTGAATAAATTTAGAACTGATTCTATTTTTTATATCATCAATTGTCTCTATTCCTTCACCTTCCCTCAAAATATAGGATTGTGTCAATGAGCCAGATTCTACCTGTATGGTATATTTACTGTTGTGATGAAGAATGGTAATCTTGTATTTAGGGTGAGGGAAGTCGCCAACTATTCTCATGAATAATATGTTGAAATAGATTCACTAATAATTTTATAAATTGCTTTTTCTTCTTCGGTGTTTAGCTTTTCTAGATGTTTATGCATAGTGCGTTTATCATTTCTTAGTGCTGGACCTGATTGGTTTTCTTTTGCTTTACCTTCTATCCAATTTGCACAACTTTGTTTAATTATGGGGAGTAGGATTTCTTTATTTAGGGACTTTACGTCCAAAATGTCAAATGCCCGAGTCATTAGGTGATTTGCGAAGTTGTTTGCAAATACGGCTGCTAAGTGGAGGTCTTTTTTCTCTTCCGCTGATATTTTATACGCTTTCCCAGATAATTCATATGCAAGAGAAAATAAGATTTCACAATCTTCCAAGCTATTGCTTTCTATTAAAAATGGAACTTCATCAAATGATGCTTTTTTCGTATCAAAAAAGCTATATAAAGGATAAATAATTCCTCGTCTTTTATGTTCTTTTAATACACTTTGATCTTTGATTCCAGAAGTATGCGCAATCAAAGTGTTACTTTCTTTTAATTGTGAAGAAACATCAATAATTGAATCATCATTCACCGCAATAA
>CAZSKA010000232.1:0-5984 GCA_964607315.1 uncultured Saprospiraceae bacterium
AAATTAAACCTTTAAAATAAAATGAAGTCATAGAATTGTTCGTTATATTATAAATGAAAATCATTAACTATGAGTTTAGCGCCTTATACAGGAGTTTGGAATAGACAATTAGCTAGTCATCTTATCAAACGATCCAGTTTTTTTGTAAATAGAGATTTTATCCAGCAATCAGTTGATAATGGATTAGATGCCACCCTCGATTTAATTTTTACAACAAACGAACCTGCAACACTTCCATTAAATCCAAATTTTACTAATGATCCATTTGTTTCAGTAGGAGAGAGTTGGGTAGGTGCTCAGTTAGGCATTCTTCCAGCAATAGTAGATTATAGGAGACGTTCATTGGGATCTTGGATTGGGGAACAAATGATCTCGCATGGGATTTCTATACAAGATAAAATGACTATTTTTTGGCATAATCATTTTGCTATTTCTGGTATAAACGATCCACTTTACTTGTATAAAAATTATAAACTGATTAGAGATTTTGCCATTGGTGATTTCAGGGAGTTGGTAAAACAAATGACCATAGATGTTTCCATGCTAAGATTCTTAAATGGAAATCAAAATACCAATCAACAACCTAATGAAAATTATGCGAGAGAATTACTCGAGTTGTTCACCGTAGGAAAAGGACCATTAATTGGTCCAGGTGATCATTCCACTTTTACGGAGCAAGATGTAAGTGAAATTGCAAAGGTGCTAACTGGATGGAGAGATTTAGGGTTTAATAATACTGAAGGCTTTGATCCGCTAGCTGTTTTTATTCCTGAAAGGCATGATACATCTAACAAGCAATTATCTTATCATTTCAATAATGCTGTAATTCCAAATGGTGGTGAGCAAGAGTATTCTAATCTGATCGATGTGATTTTCGAATCAGATGATGTAGCGCTTTTTATTTCAAGGAAATTATATCGTTGGTTTGTATATTATAACATTACAGATGAGATAGAGCAGGATGTTATTGTACCTATGGCTCAGATACTGAGGGATAATGACTATAATATAGAATCTGCTTTAAGAGCGCTTTTGAGAAGTGAACATTTCTTTGAATCATGTAATCTAGGAGTATGTATTAGGAATCCACTAGACTACCTTATTCAAACTATGAGTTTATTCGAATTTGATTTGGAAACAGATAATTTATTAAGTCAGTATGACCTGAATTTTATATTCTTGTTTGGTGCTAGTTTGATGCAAATGGAGATTTATAATCCTCCAGCGGTGGCAGGATGGAAGGCATATTATCAGGAACCGTCATTTTATAGGATATGGTTGAATTCTTCAACATTGCCATTACGAAAATTAATAATTGATATTCTATGGGTAACTGGAATTCAGGTCGAAAATGGCGTTCAAAACAGACGAATCGATCCATTTAAAATCATAGAATGGACAGATAACCCTGCAGATATTAATAGCATCATAACAGATGTATCATCTGTATTATTCACTTATGAATTGACAGAAGGACAGCATAATTTCCTAAAAGATGTTGTTTTAGAAGGTCTTGCGGAGTCAGATTGGACAGAAGCATATGTTAACTTTCAGGCAGATCCAGACAATATGGCTTTAGCAAATATTATTCGATTAAGGTTAATATCGCTATTTATAAATATGTGTTATTTGCCAGAATATCAACTTAATTAATTCATTATTAGATAAAAAGACAAAAATGAAAAGAAGAGGTTTTTTAAAAAGAAGTTCACTAGTTTCTATGCCTTTTATGTTAGGTGGATTAGGCGTTTCGACTATCAAAGGGTCTAAAATGTTTGATTTTATTAATCCTGATAATGAAAAAATATTAGTATTGATATTTCTGAATGGAGGTAATGATGGTTTGAATACGGTGATACCTATGAATCAATATGATGTATTGACAGAAGTAAGACCACATATAATTCTTCCTGAAAATCAATTGATACAGATTGATGGAGATAATGCATTTCATCCAGGCATGCAAGGTTTTGCAAACTTGTATAATAATAGTCAATTACAGATTGTACAAGGTGTGGCATATCCAGATCAAAATCGCTCACACTTCCGTTCTGTTGATATATGGAATACGGCTAGTAATGCAGATGAATTTCTAACTACGGGATGGCTAGGTAGATATTTAGAAGAATTGCATCCTACATTTCCAGAAAATTTCCCTAATGAAGAGAATCCAGATCCTCTTGCAATTACTATAGATTTTACAGTTTCTGAAACTTGTCAGGGTACAATCTCAAACTTTAGTTTAGCAATGGCCAATGAAAATTCAGTTTCTTCTATTCCTGAAGGTTTAGCAGGTTTAGTTGACTTGCCTTGCTATGGAGATGAATTAAATTTTATTACAGAAAGTATACAGCAACTAAATTTATATAGTGACAGACTTTCTTCAGTTTATGAGTCTGGACAGAATTTTTCAACTAAATATAATGAAGATGATGATCTAGCGAATAAATTAAAATTAGTTGCTAGATTAATCAATGGAGGTTCCCAAACAAAGGTCTATGTAATTGATCATAGAGGATTTGACACACATGCTAATCAAGTAGTAGAAGGTGAAACGACTACTGGAACTCATAATAATCTATTAACTAGATTAAGTGATGCAGTAGAAGCTTTCCAAGATGATATAGATTTGATGAACAGATCAGAAGATGTTTTAGGAATGACTTATAGTGAATTCGGAAGAAGGATTCGCTCTAATGCAGGAATAGGCACGGATCATGGAACGGCAGCGCCATTGTTTCTATTCGGAGGATGTGTAAAAGGGACAACTTTGGGTCAAAACCCAGAAATAAATAACCAAGTAGATAACTTTGCTGGAGTAGAGATGCAATATGATTTTCGTAGTGTTTATGCAACCGTTTTGCGAGATTGGTTTGATATGGATGAGTCCAAAATTACTACTGCATTAGGTGGAGAATTTCAGTATCTACCTATCTTGAATGATTGTTTATCTCCTGTTGCAACAGAAGAACAATCTCCATCAATACAATTAACTTTATATCCTAATCCTACTTCGAGTTCGATTAACATCACAGTTGACGTGCCTCAAGGTTTGTATTCGGTTACTATATATAATAGTTTAGGTTCACTAGTGCATCACGAGTTGTCAAGAACCCTTTCACAAGGTGAACATAAATTTAGTATTAATGTAAATCATCTATTATCTGGTAACTATGTGTTGAGAATTGCGAACGAAAATTTTGCGGCAACGAAGCGATTTGTCAAGATTTAAGGAGTAGATAATTGTAAGAGGAGTGCATATTAAATTTGTATAACAATGTAAGCCAAAGAGCAACTATAATTTTAATATGATATAGTTGATTAGATTAATCCCTCATTATGGAATTGAACTTCTTAATAGATTTTCTATTGCAAAATGCCGGTTAAACCTCCTTTTTAAGGAGATTAATACTTACTGTAGCTATTTCGGAATTAGGGAATTTAGTGAAATGTTCTTTCACAGGCATTAATCCTACTTCTTTTGCAATTTTATTAAAAACATCTATCTCTACTATATATTGATCAGAAAAACCATGCGTCGAATTGTATGCTGTTGCAGCTGTTCGACCAAGATTTTGTGCAATTAATTCAGGCGAAATAGTATGTAATTCAATTACTAAAAGTCCAAATTTTTCAACATACGGCGACCATTTATTCAAATGTTCTTTGAGATTATTTTCAACTTGAATATTGGTGATTCTTTTTCCTCTAAATGCAAATGCTCCTTGAGATTGTACTTTTATATTAGAGGATGAGTTAATAGGTTCACTCCATATTCTATTATGATCAAGGAATGTCCTTACATTCAATAAATCTTTTAAATCAATGCCATAGGTGTCATGTAAACTTTTGTCTAGTAAATCTGGTCTTCCAATATCACCCCAGATTAATTTAGCCCAAATTCCAGCTTGAATGATATTTTCTCTAGAAACTTCTAAGGCATCTTGATTATAATCCGCTCCCACTAAAAATAATGGATGTTCTTCCAAAAGTTTTCCTCTTAATGTTCTCTGAGCTATAATCTCGTACAAATGAATTAAAAATGCTCCATTTCCACATCCTAAATCAACGATGCCTTTTGGTTGTTTTTCAATAGGTTGATTAAAGATTTCAATGATAATTTCATCTACTATCTTGAAATAAGCGGAATGTGCACCACCACTTCCCCAAACATTCATTTTTCGATCAACATGTATTTCTCTTGCGCCTTCTTCTTCATCCCATAATATCCTTGGGTTTCCAAATAGTAATTCTTCAGCTTCTCGGAAAGTAGGGATATATGAAACGGTCACGCCATATGCACTTGCTCGCTTGGCAAAGAATATTCCTTTTTCTGAAAACTTATATGTATCGTTCTTTTTTTCAAACCAACCTAAGTCTGAGAATATATCTAATAATCTACTAAATGCATCTTTATCCTTATGAAATTCTTCCGGTCTAAATGAGGCTTCCATAAAGTATTTGTGAAACATTCCAGTCATGCCAAGCGCCACTACAGTCGGCCCCACAATATATCCTTCTATATGCTTCAGGATTTGATTTTGCACCTCATTTCTTAACGTGTTGTCTGAATCTACAAGTGCATAATTATTCTTATAATTCTGAAAGATTTTCTCTAATAAAAGAAAGGGCTCTAATTCAAATTTTCGACTGTGATATTTTCCTGATAATTTCATTAGTTTTACAACATCTTCATATAAATGACTCAGAGAAAATGCAATAGAACTTTTTTCATTTACAGATAGAATGATGGTATTTTCGTCCTCTATTTTATAATCTAACCATCCCTGTGAAGCAAGTGTATGAAGGGCAACATTTAAGTAACCTTCATTTCCATTGAATGCTTTATTCAATGCTTCTAGAGTCGTTTTCTTTTCTTCGATCAAATAACTAAGAACTCCTTTTTTATATAATGCGTAGGCTATAGGTGCAGTTACTATTCCATCTAAATGTCGGAATAAGTCCGCACGATATTGTTTTTTTAGCTCTTTGTTCATAGAAATAGTATGGTATTAAAAACTTTGATTGATGAATATTAGTTAAGTGATAATTGGTATAAAAATCGATGTAGTTTTGTTATGACATCAGAGAAAGTGATTATATGCATAAAGTTAAAATAATAATTAGAATAAAAAGATTACTTTTCATTGGACTCTCCATCATTCTATTCACAAGTTGTGTTAGTGTCTTTAAACTGGCTGATCTTAGAGATGAAAGCTATACTTACCCTAATGATGTGGAGAAAGCCAAAGACTTGATTTATAAAATGGGAGAAGCTCATAACATTAAAAAATGGGAAGAGATTTCTACCTATAGTGTGATATTCGAAGATGAATTCTATGGATTTGTTGGAAAACAAGCTCATCCTTTTAAGGAGGATAAGATGAAATTTGCACTCAGTTTTATACCTGGTACTTTTGATGGACAGTTAGAAATCATCAGCGGGAAAGAAAAAGGGAAAAAGTGGGGAATGCATTCGTGGCAGACTTATCGTGTAGATGAGAACGGAAGTTTCATTGAAAAAAAGAATAAAGATATGATCTTTTGGATTCCCACTTACCAATATTTTATTGAGTTTCCGCGTCGAATTCAGGAAGCGACTTTTGTGGATTATGTAGGAACTCTGGTTAACAATGGGATAGAAGCTGAAGGCGTATTGGCATCATGGAATACCGATGTTCCGCAGAAAAACCTTGATCAATATCTGATATGGATGCATCCAGAAACTCATAGGATTATTAAGATAGAATATACCGTAAGAGATGCATATGGTTTTGTATCTGGTGGGGCTTATTTTAATGATTATAAAGATTACAATGGTATCATTCTTCCATCAGTAATGCCAGTGGAGTCAAACTTAGTTAAAGACAAGCTTTTGCATACTATGCGAATTTCTGATTTTCAAGCAGATCGGTTAGAACCTAGTAAATTACAACCGCTGAATTTGACAAATTAATAAAATCTACATTCTTTTCTTTGGGCTT
>CAZSKA010000233.1:0-5977 GCA_964607315.1 uncultured Saprospiraceae bacterium
CTTAATTGATTAGGTCAAAACCAAATCGCCAATAACTAGAATGTCAAAAAAAACAAGAGCATTCATATTCCCTTTTCTTTGGGCTCAAAGCCCAAAATCAAATAAATAAACTGAAAGAACAATGTACAAAAAATAATGCTGTAAGCTAATGCTAGCGGTAGTTTGCGGATTTAGTAGCACTTAATTGATCAGGTCAAAACCAAATCGCCAATAACTAGAATGTCAAAAAAACAAGAGCAGTCATATTCCCTTTTCTTTGGGCTCAAAGCCCAAAATCAAATAATTAAACTGAAAGAACAATGTACAAAAAATAATGCTATAAGCCAATACTAGCAGTAGTTTGCGGATTTAGTAGCACTTAAATATTACTACTTATTAAGCAAGCGAATGACCTAAAATGAATCCTAAGAACCCTAAAATAAGACTAATCACTATATATAGGCATAATGAGCCATACGCCCCTTGAATATATAATTCGTAATTCTCTTTTGTGAATGTACTAAATGTGCTGAATGCACCACAAAAGCCAATGGAAATAAGATAAACCCATAGCTCGCTTTCTCCTTCTGCCTTTCCAGCCTTTCCCACCGCATAACCTAAAATAATACATGCTACCAAATTACTTAGAAATGTTCCCCATGGTATCATTAAAGCATTCTTCGTGTTTAATAAAGCACTAAGATAATATCTTGACAAGCTTCCAAAGCCTCCGCCTATGAATATAAAGAACCAATTCCATTTCATTCTACTGAAGCATTTCTACGCGCTCTTGAGATAATATATAATATAGTAGTTAAAACTGATGCTAAGCCTAATACAACGATTAATAGATTCATATTTCCTATTGGTTGTAACTTAACCACTAAAAAGATAAATACGCTATTTACGATTAGTAATATGAATGTGGCTTGCATATGACTTATACCAGTATCAATCAATAAATGATGTATATGATTTCTGTCTGGTAAAAATGGAGATCTTCCTCTTAAAATCCTCGTTGTAAATACTCTGAATGTATCAAATAAAGGTAAAATAAGAATTCCTATGGCAGCTGCCGGAGCAGCGGGGAACTTGTATGGAGAATCACCAATAACTGAATGCATTTCTATAAACTGGATAATTAGTATAGAACATACTAAACCTAGTAATAAGGAACCTGTGTCTCCCATAAATATCTTCGCAGGAGTAATATTATATCGTAGAAAAGCTAACAATGAACCAATTATAGAGAAGGAAATTATTGCTAATCCCATACTGTCTACCATAAAAAACCATGTTCCTAAAACAAATGATATTAATATACCTATACCTCCTGACAATCCATTTATACCATCAATTAGATTGAATGCATTTATAATCACTATTATAGTGAAGATAGTGATGATTACACTCCACATATAAGGTAAATCTTGTATCCCAAAAATCCCATAAAAACTAGTCAACTTGATATTTGCCTTGAATACCAGAATAATAGCGGCAAACAATTGGCCAAGCATCTTTCTTGAAGCGCTCATAGGAAGAATGTCATCCTTTGCGCCTATCAAAAATATAATGATAAATGAACACAAAATGTATTGCAAATCACCAAATACTTTGAATGGAGTCCAAAGTACAATAGAGAATATCATTCCAGCGAATATCCCTATTCCTCCCAGCGATGGAGTAATCTCCTGGTGACTAGTCCTATTACCAGGAACGTCCACTAGATTCTTCTTTTTAGCTATATGTATAATACTTGGAATAGCTAAAAAAGTTATACTGAAAGCCGTTAAAAAACTGAGTATTAAATCGTACATCTTAGTTTTTATTATTCAACCAATCCTTGAGTTTGCCTCCCCACTTATTTAATTCTTTCAAGACATCATCTACCGCTTTTTCCATCTCGTCTCCGTAAATTTCCTTGAATAATTTCTGAAAATCAACTTCTCCTATAGATTCTTTTATTTCTTTATAGATTTCTACTTCACTCGATCGATCAGCTGTTTCTATTTTTTGTAATGCCTCCGTTTTATATCTGATAAT
This sequence comes from uncultured Saprospiraceae bacterium, assembly GCA_964607315.1. Taxonomy (GTDB): domain Bacteria; phylum Bacteroidota; class Bacteroidia; order Chitinophagales; family Saprospiraceae; genus JAHDFB01. Next base: position 2,023 of record CAZSKA010000233.1, read on the forward strand.
CATAAACTCAACATACTTCGTCCAAAAACTAAGCTTTTCATCCGCTGTCATATCATCGCCAAATGAAGCGTAACAATCATTTACGAATGAATTAACTTTATTCTGTTTGGATTCCCAGTCAGCTGATGAATACCTTTCATGCCCTTCTTCAAAATCTTTTATAAAGCGATCAAATGTATTTATAAAGTAATCTTTGTTGATACATGGACCTAATTCACATGAACTTAGAAATAGTCCACAAAAAATAATTGAAAAGAGTAATATCCTCATGAAAGCCAAAATTTTTCCCCAAATTTAAAGAATACTTTTAAGCCTGTTGCTAAAAATAACTTGCGAGTTTTCTAGGAATAGCTAATTGAACACCAATATTAGACGAATTGATAATAAAATATGATTAACATTTATCAATAGATCTTATTAATAGTATTATCCCTTTCCCCTTTCTATCCAAAAGATATTTCCTACTTTTGCAACCTATTTAAACCAAAATCATGGATCTTAAGGACAAGATCATTGCAGACAGAATTCCTCGTCATATTGCTATCATTATGGATGGTAATGGAAGATGGGCTAAAAAATACGGTAAACCACGTGTGTTTGGGCATAGGAATGGTGTTAAAGCCGTAAGAGAAATTACGGAGACTGCAGCTGATCTTGGAATCGAATGCTTAACTTTATATGCATTCTCTACAGAAAATTGGAATCGCCCTCGTCTTGAAGTAAATGCTTTGATGAGTCTCCTCGTAGAGACTTTGAGGATAGAGATTAATTCCCTTAATGAGAATAATATTAAGTTGAATGCAATTGGTGATCTAACTAAACTTCCACGAAAAACGTATGACACACTAATGGAAGGCATAGAAAAAACTAAGAATAACGATCGCATGACTCTTAATCTAGCCTTGAACTATTCAGGAAGATGGGAAATTTTAAATGCAGTGAAAAAGATCGTTAACGATGCAGTGGAAAATCAAACTGATTTTGAAAATCTTGACGATCAGGTATTTGAGAAATATTTAACTACTGCAGGGATCCCAGACCCTGAATTACTAATCAGGACTAGTGGTGAATATAGATTAAGTAATTACTTGTTGTGGCAAATTGCCTATAGTGAATTATATTTTGCACCAATCTATTGGCCTGACTTTAGAGAGGAAGATTTTTATAAAGCTATTATCGATTTTCAGCAACGTGAACGACGATTTGGTAAAACAAGTGAACAATTAAATAAATAGAAGCAACATGCTGCTTATTTTAGCCGTTCTGAAATAGTCTAATAAGAAAAAAACATTGATTTTGAAAAAATATATACTTCTATTCTTTTTATCCTTAAGCATTGCATTTTTTTCACAGGAGGCTTACGCCCAAAATGAATCTAATGAAGTCGTCGACTATGAATTAGTTCAGACTTATGAGATTGGTGGTGTTAAAGTGACTGGTCTGAAATACAGAGATAGCAAAGCAATTATTGCAGTTTCTGGTCTAAGAGTTGGAAAGCAAATTAAAGTGCCTGGTCAGGAAATTCCTAATGCTATAAATTCATTATTGAAATTACAGCTTTTTAGTGACATCGAAATTTTTCTAGAAAAAACAGTAGGTGATGTAGCGTTCTTGGAAATAAAATTACAAGAAAGACCAACACTTTCTAGATATTCTTATGCTGGTGTAAAAAAAGCTAAGCATGATGATTTGAACGAAGTTCTTGAAAATATAGTAACTAAAGGTGGCATCGTAACAGAAGACATGAAGCAACTTGCAAGGAAAAAGTTGCTTGATTATTATTATGAAAAGGGATTCCAAGATGCAGCTATCAAAGTTGTAGAAACAAGAGATACTTCAAAAGATAATGGTGTTCAACTTTTATTTGATATTCAAAAAAATAAGAAAGTTAATATCGCTAAAATTGAGTTTGAAGGTAATGAGAATACAAAGGATTGGAAATTAAGAAATAAGTTAGAAAACACTAAAACACGTCTTAATATCTTCAAAAAATCTAAGTTCATTCGCGAAGACTTTGATAAAGACAAACAAGCTATAATAGCACACTATAATAATATAGGTTATAGAGACGCAAAAATTCTTGGAGATTCTGTTTGGAGAAATGAGAAAGGAAGAAATCAGATCAAAGTATTTGTAGACGAAGGAACTAAATACTACTATAGAGATATAGTATGGAAAGGCAACTCTATTTACGATGATGATTATTTAGCAAGAATTTTAGGAGTTCAGAAAGGGGATATTTACAACAAAGAACTTCTTGATAATAGACTTTCTTTTAGCCTTGATGGAAGAGATGTTAGTTCACTTTATATGGACGACGGATACCTAATGTTTAGAGTTGATCCTGTAGAAAAAGCTATTACAGGAGATTCTATCGATATAGAAGTTAGAATTACAGAAGGTCCTCAAGTTACCATTGATAAAGTAATTATTAATGGAAATGATAGAACTCACGAAGATGTAGTTAGAAGAGAGATTCGTACAAGACCTGGAAAGAAATTTAGTCGCTCAGATATAATTCGTTCACAGAGACAAATATTAAACCTAGGATATTTTAATCCTGAATCTTTTAATATGGATACTCCTGTTAATCCTGCAAGAGGAACAGTTGATATCATATATACTTTAGAAGAAAAACCCAGCGATCAACTCGAGCTATCTGCTGGTTATGGAGGGGTTTCTGGATTGATTGGTACGCTTGGTGTTACCTTTAATAATTTCTCTTTGAAGAATATTAATGATAGATCTACATGGAACCCGCTTCCGCAAGGAGACGCACAGAAACTTAGTGTTAGAGCACAATCTAATTCTCAGTTCTTCCAGTCGTATAATTTATCATTTACTGAACCTTGGTTAGGTGGTAAAAAACCTACTTCATTAACTACAGGATTAGTATATTCGGCATTTGACTATTCTTCATTCGGTTCAGGAAGTTTATCTATTGCTAGGGCTTTCATAGGTCTAGGAACACAATTAAAATGGCCAGATGATTTCTTCTCTTTATACGGAACATTGAATCTAGAGCAGATTGATCTTGATAATTTTACTAACCAAGGATTTTCAATTAGAAATGGTAGATTTAATAACCATTCACTTAAATTAGCTCTTACTAGAAGTTCTGTAAGTGAGCCGATCTATCCTAGAAGTGGAATGAAAATGTCTTTATCTGTTCAAGCGACACCACTTTACTTCTGGAGAAACTTAGATAACAATGGACTTTCTCCTGAAGAGATTACTAACGCTGTAACTTTAGAAAATAAAATTAGAGGAGGTGGTAATCCAATGACTGCAGATGCTGAAGCTGCTTTCATTACAGAATTACAAAATTCTAATAAATTCAAATTCTTAGAATATCATAAGTGGAGATTCGATAGTGAATGGTATTTTAATCTAGTTGATAAACTAGTTTTAATGACACAAGCAAAAGTTGGATACCTAGGTTATTATAGAAAATCAATTGGAGCTGTACCATTTGAAAGAGCACAAGTAGGAGGAAATGGGTTGAATAATCAAACACAAGGTATTAATGGTAGAGATATCATTTCAGCTAGAGGATATGAAATAGAAGATTTCGATGTTAATAACACGAATATAGATGGCGCAACAATCTGGAATAAATATACTGTCGAATTAAGATATCCTATTTCTACTAACCCTAACTCAACAATTTATGTACATGCTTTCGCACAAGGTGTTAACGCTTGGGATAATGTAAGAGATTTTAACCCATTTGATTTACAAAGATCAGCTGGACTTGGTTTCAGAGTATTCTTGCCAATGTTTGGTTTAATGGGATTCGATTATGGTTTAGGATTCGACAAAAACCTTGATGGTGTTTTAGAACCAACAATTAGAGACTTTGGACAATTCAATATTATCTTAGGTTTCGAACCAGAGTAGATATATTGTTTATATAAAAGATATAATAGATACCTTAGATGTAATTCGTCTAAGG
>CAZSKA010000234.1:0-5962 GCA_964607315.1 uncultured Saprospiraceae bacterium
CCAATGCTTTCCGACCTTAGGGAATCAGGAGCGATAGAGCAAGATGCCGATATGGTAACATTCGTTTATCGTCCAGAATACTATAAGTTCGAAGATCCAGACGTGCCACCAGGAGCATCAGAAATAATCATTGCTAAGCACAGGAATGGTTCGACTGGTGAAGTCTTCTTGAAATTCATAGGTGAAATGACCAAGTTTGTTGATTATGAGCAAACTAATTTTGGTGACATCAACATGGGAAGTCCTATGGGAGGAATGGAAGATAATTATGGAATTGCACAATCAAGAATGAATCTTGATGATGAAAATCCTTTCTAGTGGAACAAAGAGAAGGTATAAGGCTAAACAAATACATTGCTCATTCAGGCTTATGTTCAAGAAGAAAAGCAGCGGACTTAGTAAAAGCAGGTAAGATTACTGTTAATGGGGAATTAGAAGAAAACCCATCATACATGGTACAGCCTGACGATGAAGTCGTGCATGATGGTAAAGTTTTAAAAGCCGAGGAAAACAAAGTTTACATTCTTCTAAATAAACCCAAGAAAGTAGTTACGACAGTAAGCGACGAAAAAGGTCGCAGAACCGTAATTGATTTATTAGGTGGAAAAGTTAAAGAACGGGTTTATCCTGTTGGAAGATTAGACTTTATGACCACTGGACTTTTAGTCTTAACCAATGATGGAGATCTAGCAAAAAAACTATCACACCCTTCGCATGAAGTTAGAAAACTATATCATGTTGGACTAGATCGTCCCATCACAGATCAAGAAGTCCAAAAAATAGAAAAAGGCCTTTTATTAGAAGATGGTCTTGCCGAAGTTGACTCTGCGAAAATCATTCCGGATAGAGATCGAAAAGAATTAATGATCCAGCTACACCAAGGTAAAAACAGAATCATCCGCCGTATTTTTGAACATCTAGAACATCGAGTAATAAAATTAGATCGTGTTAACTATGCCGGTCTGACAAAAAAGGATTTACCTCGAGGATGGAATCGGAGATTAACAGATCAAGAAGTTATTATGCTGAAGCATTTTAATTAGTGTAGATTAAATTCTTCTTTTTTCATTAAAACAAATAGACTGAGTTTAACTCGCATTATGCAATAGAACTTTGGAAGGCCTGTCCGACAATCAAAACTTTGGAAGGCGGAAGTGCTGAAATACCGAAGAAATAACGACTATGGTGAATGAACAAAAGTTGGGGCAGCTTTTATTTCAAAGACATTTCATCTATTGCATAATGCGGGTTTAAAAAGAGCGCAATCATCTTTTCCCATCTTTTTGCTACTTTTACCAACATAATATTCGATTTATGAAAACAATCTTTTTACACTTATTTTTCTGTCTTTTTTCTTTTTGGGCTCTAGCCCAAAATAATCAGGGATATTTCAATTTTAATTATAACCAAAGTGATGGTTCTGTTACTCTTGAGGTTCCAGAAGATAGAGGTGAATTTCTGTATGTGAATTATTTATCATCAGGATTAGGATCAAATGATATTGGTTTGGATAGAGGACAAATTGGTGATAACCGTGTGGTGGAATTTAAAAAGTATGGAAATAAATTATTTCTAGTAGAAAAGAATCTTGATTATAGAGCTGTATCTAACAATGACAATGAAAGACAATCTGTAGAAGAAGCTTTTGCGAGTTCGGTCTTATTTGCTTTTCCCATCAAAAGTTCTAAAGGTAATGTGCACACCATTGACATATCTTCCATGTTACTTTCCGATTCTCATAATGTTGTAGAGCGGCTTAAAAGTTCAAAAGAAGGAAATTACAAATTAGATAAAAATCGTTCAGCAATATTGCCTGAATTCTGTAAGTCATTCCCAGAAAACACGGAGTTCCGATCAATGATAACCTTTGGGGGTAACCCCACTGGAAAACATGTAAGAACAGTTGTTCCAACACCAGAATTAATTACACTAAGAACTCATCATAGTTTCGTGAAATTACCAGACGATAATTATCAACCACGTGTTTTTCATCCCGCAGCTGGATATTTTATGACATCGTATAAAGACTATGCCGTTCCTATAGAAGAGGATATGAACCAAAGATTTATTACTAGGCATAGACTAGAAAAGAACGCGGATGGTTCAACAAAAGAACCAATCATATATTACATCGATAGAGGCTGTCCTGAACCTATAAAGTCGGCATTAATGGAAGGGGCAAGTTGGTGGAATCAGGCATATGAAGCAGCTGGCTTCAAAGACGCTTTTCAAGTAAAAGAATTACCAGAAGGAGCTGATCCGCTCGATGTAAGATACAATATGATACAGTGGGTTCACCGAAGCACAAGAGGTTGGTCTTATGGTGCATCTGTCGTAGATCCTAGAACGGGAGAAATTCTTAAGGGACATGTTTCATTAGGTTCACTAAGAGTGCGTCAGGATTTTATGATTATGGAAGCATTGATGTCACCTTATAAGGAAGGTGCTGACTTCAGTGCAATTAATCCTATGACAGAAATTGCCCTTGCTAGACTTCGCCAACTATCAGCACATGAAGTTGGTCATACCATAGGACTTGCGCATAATTTTGCTGCAAGTACGAATAATAGAGCTTCCGTCATGGATTATCCTCACCCGAAACTTAAATGGACTGGTGCAAATATTGATTTCACAGACGCCTATGATGATAAAATAGGAGAATGGGACAAGCGAGCAATTATCTATGGATACGGAATTTTTGAAAATGAAGTAGAAGGTTTGCAAGCAGCAATAAAAGAAAATAAAACTAAAGGATTAGCCTACATAACAGATAGAGATGCGCGCCCTGCAAGTGGTTCAAATGCTTCTGCTCATCTTTGGGATAATGGGTCAGATATCATAAAAGAACTAGAAGATCTATATGAGATCAGAAATTATGCCCTTAAGAAATTAGGTGAGAATACTTTGCGCGAAGGAATGCCTTACAGTGAGTTAGAAAAATATATCGTTCCAGTATTTTTACTACACAGATATCAACTAGAAGGTACTGCAAAATTAATTGGTGGCTCGCATTATTCCTATGATGTAAAGGATGGTGATAATCCACAAAAATTTGAAAAAGTACCTTTAGAAGAACAAAATCGCGCACTTGATGTCATTCTAAAAACGCTTGATAATGATTTCAACAACATCCTAGGAAATGCAACACTTCTCTTACCCAATGCTCCGGGATATGGCAAAACTAGAGAATCCGTATCTGGCAATATGGGACCATCTTTCGATATAAATGCATTAATTTCTGCAAATTCTAAGCATACTCTTAATCTATTACTAACTCCTGAAAGACTAAATAGATTGACGACAACAACTCACGGATTTAATGAATTAGATCTATATCTCACCACTATTCAAAAGCGTGTTTTTAAAACAAAAAACCTCATCTTACAGGAAATGTATATTGAATATTTAATGACATCTTATGACTCGTCGAAAACCTATGCGAATACAAAACACAGTATATATGATAGACTAGTTGCTATTCAATATTCTAGTAATTCAGCATATTTAGTGAACAAGATTAAACTGTTTTTAGAAGGGAATTATAAGGGCAAATACACTTTTGAGTCTGTTAAAATACCTCCTGGCTCACCTATAGGCTGTCATTAATGTCGGGTGATTCGAAATAAAATGTAGACTGGCGTAATAAATAGCATTATCTTTGCCCTAATGAAGATATTAAATTTTATTGCTTTGTTTTGTGTTTTTGCCTTTGCTGCAAATGCACAATATGATCACCAAGCCGTTTTTCCTGCTTCTGAAGGAGATGAACTAAAAGAATTAGTTGTAGAGAATTTTAAACCTGCAACTGTATTAGGATATGGTCCTGCACGAGATACTTTATATGGAATAATATATAATGTGAATGATAGTGTTGTAGGGATTTACACAGATCATAGAGTATATCTAGAACCGGGTCAAGATCCTACCACATTTGTTTTCATGGATGGTGTTCCTAATGGGATAAATGCCGAACATTCCTATCCTCAGTCTAAAGGTGCTGGAAGTGGGAATCCGCGGGCAGACATGCACCATGTTTTTCCTGCTAGAATAGCTGCCAATAGCGCAAGAGGTTCTCTACCTTTTGGGGAAATAGATGACAATTCTACCTTGACTTGGTATTTTAAAACAATAGAAACGAACCAAGATCCATCGCTGGATATAAGAGACAATTATAGTGAAAGAGTATCTGATTTTTGGGAGCCAAGAGAAGGTGTGAAAGGAAATATTGCACGAGCAATCTTCTATTTTTATACCATGTATCAGGAAGAAGCAGATAATGCGGATCCAGACTTTTTTGAAATACAAAGAGAAGTTCTTTGTGATTGGCATTTTGAAGATCCCGTTGATCAATTGGAATGGGAAAGAACGTTTATGATTGCTAATTGGCAGGACGATAAACAGAATCCGTTTATCCTAGACTGTTCGCTTGCTAGCAGAATGTATTGTCCTGAAATTTCCTCTGCTTGTCAATTGACAAATATTAACGAATTAGAAGTTAATGACTTTTCATTAGTGGGAAATCCATTTAATGAAGAGATTGTTATTGATCGGGCTTCCGCCCAAAATGAAATTCGAGAGATTTCGGTTTACTCTATGCTTGGTGCTGAATTGTTTGTCAATCAATATGCTATTCAAAATAATCAGATTATTATTCCATCGAATCAACTTACAACCGGAACTTATTTCATTAAGATTTCGTACGAAAAAAATAATATCTTAGTGTCACAAGTATTAAAAGCGATTAAAACCCAATAAATCTTTTATGCGTAAGATTATTCATGTTGATATGGATTGTTTTTATGCTGCTATCGAACAGCGTGACAATCCTGAACTGAAAGGTAAGGCTGTAGCTGTAGGTGGTTCAGATAAAAGAAGAGGTGTAATTGCAACAGCGAGTTATGAAGCTAGACGTTATGGAATCAAATCAGCCCTTGCAACTAAAGTAGCAAAGAAAAAGTGTCCTCGATTAATTATTGTACCTCCTAGATTTTCTGTTTATAAAGAAGTTTCTCAGCAAATCAGAGAAATCTTTTATAAGTATACAGATCTTGTAGAACCTCTTTCTTTAGACGAAGCATACCTAGATGTAACGGAAAACAAACTCGACATGAAGTCAGCTATTTTGATAGCAAGACGAATTAAAGAAGACATCCTAAAAGAAGTTCAGCTAACAGCTTCAGCAGGAGTTTCATATAATAAGTTTCTCGCAAAAGTAGCTAGTGATTTCAATAAACCAGATGGACTAACAGCGATTCTTCCGGAAAAGGCGCAATCGTTTATGGAAGATTTGCCAATTGAAAAATTCTTTGGTATCGGTGCCGCTACTGCAAGAAAGATGCACAGATTAAGAATTAAAAAAGGCATTGACCTAAAGCGTCTTTCCAAAATAGAATTAGGTCAACATTTTGGTAAAACAGGTCACTTCTACTACGACATTGTTCGAGGTGTTGACGATAGAGAAGTCAATCCAGATAGAGCAAGAAAATCTGTAAGTGAAGAAACTACATTTGTAGAAGACATTGTTCTGGAAAAAGAAATATTAGCTGTTCTCAAAAAACAAAGCAAAAGCCTTTCAAAAACCCTAATCAAAAATGAAATCAAAGGGAAGACTTTTAATTTGAAGGTCAGATTCAATAATTTCGAAACCATCACTAGAAGTAAAACAATTGATTTCTATACGAACGAAGAGAAACATATTTACACCTCCATTCAAAAGTTATATAAAGCACTAAAAAACGAAAGAGAGGTTAGGCTATTAGGTGTAGGTATGAGTAATTTAGATACGGAACTAGATGGGATACAACTTAGTCTTGACATTTGATTTCTAAGTAAAAATCTATTAAAAAACTTTTTTCATGTTTTTTTGGTGAAAATTAACTCAACAAATGAGTAGATTTATAATACTCCTCTTATACCAATTTAATTTCAAAATGTCGTATAAAATTTTGATACTTAATTTTTC
>CAZSKA010000235.1:0-5962 GCA_964607315.1 uncultured Saprospiraceae bacterium
TGATAGGAATACTATTGCATTTAATATGATGAATATTTCTTATAATTGCATTTCATTACATGTTTTATGATTGTTGGTATAAAATTTTCTTTAAATCAAAGTCTATTCATCCGAGATCCACAGGATACTGAACTTGGAAAAAAAATCATTCAAAGTAGTATAGACTTGATACACGAAATTGGATTTGAAAAGTTTACTTTTAAAAAGCTTGGTCAAAAAATTTCATCCACAGAAGCATCTATATATCGTTACTTTACCAACAAACATATGTTGTTACTTTTCCTTAACAATTGGTATTGGGAATGGGTGCATTATTTGATAAAAATGAATACTCTGAACGTAGAGAGTCCTTCCAGGCGAATGAGGTTAATTATAGAGAATATCGTTTATGCCGCTACGGAAAATGCAGCTACTTCTTATGTGAATGAGAATAAACTTCATAAAATAATTATTAATGAAGGAGCGAAATCATATCATACAGCCTCTGTAGATGATGAGAATAAGCAAGGCTTATTTAGTTCATTCAAAATGCTAGTAGAATCCATCTCTCAAACTATTATGGCTATAGATCCTAAGTTTCCATATCCTCATTCATTAGCAAGTAATTTGTTTGAGATGGCAAATAATCAAAGTTATTTTAGTGAGCATTTGCCAAGATTGACCGATCTTAAATCTTTAGACTCTCTCGATTCGGATTTAGTAGCGATGATGGAATTTTTTGTATCTCATTTACTTAAGGGATATGAGACTTAGTCTAGCGCTTTTATTCATTTTATTGGTTTCTTGCACTGAGCATACTTGTGTAGAATTTGGTAAAATGAATTGGTGTTTAGAAAATGCAGAATATTCCATTGTTAATTCATCAGAACTCTTTTTCAATAACACAAGAGATGGATTGAATTTCGAAGCTCGGATTAAAACAGACTGTAATACAACATCAATTGATATTTCAGAATTTGATCAATCTTTTATTTCTAGTAAAGATGGCATTCCTTTTAAGGTTTATTATTCTGAATTACATCCTGAGCTTAAGTTAGCCTCCGTTAAATTCCTAAAGGGAGTTGCAATCAGTAAAAAAGTTGACATAAATATCTGTATAGAATGGGTCGCTGTAAATGAAAGAAAAGCACTTCGCCTCATCAAGCAATTGGTAAGCAATGAAACTCCATAAATTTTGGGCGTAAGCCTAAAAAGAACCTCAAGCAAAATTTTTCTATTTCTGGATATCTAACAATAATTTCATTTCTTTTTCAGAATATAGGGCGGATATTAATGAACAACAATAAGTTTGAGAAGTACAATTAAGGTTTTTATTGCATTTAGGATAAGATATTGCCAAAAAATTATAATTTAGCTTTCTTATTAATATACAACAAAAACAAAAGACATGAAACGGATAACACCATTCTTCATTTTTACTCTTTCTTTATTATTTATTTTCAGTTGTAAACCTTCAAGTGATAATGTTAATGTGACTGTTATAGACAAAGCTCCTCCCGCAGCTGAAGGCTTTGACTTAGAACAATTTCATAAGTTATTAATAGAAGAGGGAAAAGATGAAAAAACATGGGATGCTCAATTTTTATCGGACTTAGTAAATAGAGAAGATGTAAATAATCTTGATCTTAATTTGAACGGAACAGTTGATACTATTCTTGTTGAACCATTTGATGAAGGAGAACATGCAAAAGGATTTACTTTATACACAGTAGTTGTTAATAATCCTGGAACAAACTCTGATGAAGAACAAACTATTGCCACTGTACTAGTGGAAAGAGATGGAGAGAATGGAACTTTAACTACCACTGGAAATGAACAACTTTATGGAAATCACTACCATTACAGGAGTAGTAATGTAGGAACTTTTTTCTTGATGTATTGGATGTTTTCACCAAGATATAGCTATGGAAGAAATTATTATTCAAGTTATAATAGAAACTATGCTCCTAGAAAAACGGCAACAACATCAGCTTATAAGAATAAAATAAGTAATCGTAATGCTTCTCATACAGGAACTAAAGCTGCTGCGCCAACTAGACCAAGTTCAGCGAACACAGCTGCTGCTGCGAAACAAAGAACAGCGGCTAAAGGTATCAAGTCTTCTATGACTAATCCTACATCCTCTCAAAGATCGTATAGAGCTAGAAGTATAGCTTCTTCAAAAGCATCTGGTTTTGGAAGTAAGTCCTCTGGTACAAAATCGAGAACTTCATCGGGGCGAACATCTAGATCATTTGGTAAATAAGGCGATCACTAATCATGAAAGATAACAAGTTAGAAATAGCTCAGTTAACCCCTAAAGACTGGGAATTAACCAAAGATCAGAAATTGAATTTTCAATCTCTGTATATTCTGAATTTAATTACAGAAGAGCAAGTGCTATTTCCTAACTTTCTGACAGGTAGATTGAGATTTGCAGAAGATGCAATAGCATTTTTAGAAGATTCAAAACTCATCTATCAAGAAGAACAATACGATGAAAAAAAGGTACTTGGTTTTTCTATGGGGAAATCAGATATAAAATATGTTTACAAAGCAACAGATGAGGCATTTCAGGTTGTTAAGTCATACAAGAAAAGATATCTTGAATACCTGAAATTATACGATGTATATGCATATGTTGATCCGGAAGCAGGTAAGTTTGCTATGAATAAGTTTAAGAAAATCATGTTGAAAGAAGGTGGTAAAGAAGCGTGGTGGGATTACTTAAACAATGAAAGATGGGTAGATTATAGAATACCTGTAGCCACATTCAAAGGAATAGATCCAAGAGAATTTATTTTCTTTTCATTTATAGAAGAAGGAAAGTTTGCGCCTTCATCAGAAAACGATGAGAATGAGTGGGCTGAGAAACTTTTTTTAGGAAGTGTTTGGGATGATATGTATGCTATATTAGAGAGTGCTCCCATATGGGAAGAACAAGGTGATGACTTAGAAGAATCTAAAGAGATTATGCAAGAGATCATCTCAGCTGGTGCTGATGTCATCCTTTCTCAACGGAAAAAACTTGATAAGTATATATCTCAGCAAAATTCTAAAATTGCATTTTTTGATGAGGTAGCGGATTTAATGAAAGAAGAAGATATTGATGATGAAGATTATTTTGATGATCCGGTTCACCATCATGGAATGCACCAATACACCCCATTAAACGACCCTTTATTTTGGTTAACAGCAGCTGTAGTCATATGATAGAATTAATAAAAGATGTATCATATAAAGCATTAAATATTGCTATTTATACAGATGAGGTAAATCTGGATTCGCTTCATATCTTTAGGTCTTCCCAGTGGAGTTCCAGAGATGGTGAGATAACTATACATGCTGCCATAATAGGTACAAGTCATTTTGTGCAAATTCGTAAAAATAATGGTGTTTTTACTGAAATTTTATCCTGTGATGCTGATCAAAATTTGGGTGGTAAGAATGTATATTTCAATGCACTCTCAGAGTTAAAGCAAAACGATTTTTCGTTCAACAATAATTATCAATTCAAACATGAAATTACTTCTATTAAGGATGAAAGTATTTTGATTGATAACAAGTGGAAAGATTTAGAACAAAAATCACCGCTAATTCATATGGATTATGCTTTTGAGACCATGGACGCTTTGCCTCTTGCTGAGACTAAGATTTCTATTCATATGGAAGGGGAGACTGTAGTTGTTTATACGCTTCATGAATATCAAGAGGAGAATAAAGCTGTGTGGAGTAAGAGTAAATATTCATTAGAGGATTAAATATGAAGTCACCTCGTATAGGTCTATTTCTCACTTCTTTTAGTTTAATATGCAGTGGTCTTTGCTGCATAGTTGATGAGTATATTCTAGCCCAACTTAGTTCTAATATATTAGGTAATCCAGCACAGCAATGGCCTATCGTGATAGGTTTAATGCTATTTGCTACCGGTGTAGGTGCTTGGTTAGCACAGTTCGTTAAGGAAAATAATACCATAAAAGCATTTATAGGAATTGAACTGATGTTATCCTTTTTAGGAGGATTTTCTCCGTTGATTATCATGATGTCTTATGCTTATCTCTTCCTACATTTCAAGTTAATGTTCTACGGAGTTTCTTTTTTGATAGGATTGTTGATAGGTTTTGAACAACCTTTAATAGCTACTATAAACAAGCGTTTTGTTGGATTTAGGAGTAATATTTCTATGACAATAAGTCTTGATGTATTAGGTGCGGCGATAGGGACGTTTATATGGATTAAGTTTTTGGTGGGAAAGGTGGAGATATACTATGCTGCATTTATGGTGACACTACTAAATTTGTCAGTTGCTTTGTTGACTTATTTGTTTTTGGCGAGAAATACAAGTAAAGAAGAGAGTGGGGGATTAAAGACGGGAATTCTGATTGCCGTTGTTAGTATACTGGGTTTACTGGGGATTTTATTTTCGGGAGGTATTGCTGATTTAGCGGAGCAAAAATTATATACGGGACAGATTATTCATAAAGAGTCTACTCCGTACCAAAGGATTGTGATGACTAAGAATGCGAAGAATGATGATGTGATGTTGTTTTTGAATGGGGCATTACAATTTAGTTCTAGAGATGAACATCGATATCACGAAAATTTGGTTCATCCACCTATGACGCAGAGGATGATGTTAGCGGGAAAGGATGCTAAGTTTAATGTTCTTGTTTTAGGAGGAGGAGATGGAATGGCTGTAAGAGAGATTAAGAAGTATCCCCAAGTGGAAAACATTACTTTAGTTGATCTTGACCCTGCGGTTGTTGACTTAGGGAAATCTAATCCTGAATTTATTAAGATGAACGATTCTTCTTTGATGGATGCAAATGTTCATATTCTAGATTTTGATTTTAAGGGTCAAGCCCAAAAAGAAGCTATAAAGATGTATTCCAACGAGCGTGACGAGCAAGGGAATTACAAGTTATATACAGTTGATTCGGTGCAAGTGCTTCATGCGGATGCTTATACTTTTGTGGAACAAATGGTGCAGCAACCTATTCGTTATGATGTCATTCTTATCGATTTTCCAGATCCAAGGAATGAGTCTTTAGGTAAATTATACTCCAAGTATTTCTTCTCTAGAATCCAATTGTTGTTAAAAGAAAATGGCTTTGTCTCTATCCAATCTAGCAGTCCAGTTCATGCTCATAAAGCATACATCTGTGTAGGTAAAACGATGACAGCTGCAGGATTGAATGTCCTACCTTATCACGATAATGTTCCGAGTTTCAATGAATGGGGATGGTATGTAGCATCACGTTCCATAGATAATATCGATATGAAAAGAATGACGGAGCGCATGAATCAGTTGAATGAGTTCCCAGTTGAAACTGAATATTTGACGCCTCAAAAATTCTATTCTAATACTATTTTCGGTAAAGATGTATTAACGAATGTAGAAGATGTGGAAGTGAGTACATTGACCAATCCTGTGGTATATCACTATTATGTGACCTATGCATGGAAGGATTATTAGTACACTTTAAAGCACTAGTCTAATCTTGGTTTTTTTCGCATAGACTTCACCTTGCTCCGTTTTTGTTTGGTGATTTTGTTTTTGGCTTTAGATACTTTAGTAGGTTTAGTAGCTTTTCGTTTCTTCTGTTCTTTAAGAGCTTCTTGAAGGAGGTTCTTTAGTTTCTTGAATATCTTTTCTTTATTCTTTAATTGGTCTCGTGCACTTTGCTCGTGAATAACGAGAAAGCCTTCCGTGTTGATATTGTTTTTTAGTTTAGAAAGAAGTCTTTCTTTTTGTTTGTCAGAGAGCACAGATGAATTCTGTACATTCCATTTTAAGGTGACTTTCGTTTCTACCTTATTCACATGTTGACCACCTGGTCCTCCACTCCTTGACGTAGAGAGCTTACATTCGTTGGAAATCACCGCGAATTTTTCATCTGATATTGAATTTCTCATAGCGCAAAAAAATAATAATACCAATTTAACTCCATAATGTCGCATTTCTTTTTACTTAATCTTTCAA
>CAZSKA010000236.1:0-5874 GCA_964607315.1 uncultured Saprospiraceae bacterium
GTATCAAAATTTTATACGACATTTTGAAATTAAATTGGTATAATACCAATTTAAGGCTTAAATAAAAGGTATATTTTTAATGTAAAAATTTCAATTTTATTATTAATCGCATTCAATTTTACCGTTATCAGATTTAATAGTAGAAAGCAGCCATCAAGAATAGGAATACGTTTTACTATTGTATGTGGATATAAATCATTAATTTGGTTCTTTTAAGTCTATTAAAATATTTACTTGCTTATGAAAAATTCAGTTCGACTACTTCTTTTACTTTTTATTTTTTCATTTTTTAGTCATTCATCTTTTGCTATTGAAAGTACTTCTAAAAAGGAAGAAAAAATTGAGAATCAAGACTTAAAGACTGCTTTAAGCTTAATAAAAGTTACTAAGGAGTATTCTAAAATGTTAGCTAAAAAGAAGAAGAAGAAGAAAAAAAAGAAGAAGAAAAAGAAAAAGAAGTCTTCTGCTAAAAATGGTGACAAGTTAAGTAGAAATCTATTAATTTCCTGGATATCAACGATGGTAGGAACTTTCGTTTTTATAGCTCTTCTTATAATAACAGCATTAACGGGTATGTCTGCTGCAGCGGCATTATTGTTTGTCGTTTTTTGGGTTCTTGCCATCTTGTGTTCAGTTGCCACCTCAGTTCTTTTTATTATATGGTTAGTCAATTTGTTGAGTAAAGCTTAATATCGCCATAGGTTTTATTGGGATTGAATAAAAGTAACTAAGTGTAAAGCTTAAATGGAGCTCTCATTTAATGGATTTTTCTGGATTGGGAGAAAAACGAATGGAAAAAATTAGTCAAAAAATTAAACAGATATTTAAGAGAAGTGTGATTCATTCATTCTTCCTGTTTATAATATGCTTGCTTTTTTCCTTAAAAGGAAATACAGTAAACAGTATCTCTGGAAATTCAACTGATTTTCAGAGTGAAAAACCTCTTTTAATAGACCGATATGCAACTTCAACTTCCTCTATTGAACATTTCTTAAAACGTAAAAAGAAGAAAAAAAAGAAGAAAAAGAAAAGGAAGAAAAAACGTGATGATGTTATAAAAAAGGAGAAAAAGAAGCGTTTTAAAAGAAAATTGGATGAAAGTAGAGATATCATTCAAAGCGAGGAAAAAATACAAGCGCGTATTAAAAAATTATTGCGTCTCTGGTTAGGATCTGCAGCATTGGCTATAATATGTTTTATTTTGGCAGTTTTGCTTATAACTTTTTCTGATATAGTGATTTTTTTATTCTTAGCTTTAGTTTTCTATCTTCTGTATTTCCTGTTATCTCTATTTTCATTCATAACCTTTATAATTTGGCTTGTAGAAATTCTATCTAGATAAATTACTTCTTCCTTGAAACAGAAGGTCTTACTTCCACCTTGCTTGGTAACACTCTCGCTTCCATTTGAATTAGGTCAACAACAATCTGACCTATATCTTCTGGTTGAATTTTCCAATTGTCTTTTTCGTCTACGATGTTACCATTGAAATTTGTAGCAACTGATCCCGGCATTATGGTAGTTACCTTCACGCCTTTATCTCTAACATCTAACATTACTGCCTGGGTGAATCCAACTAAACCAAATTTGCTCGCATTATATGCAGCTCCTCCCGCAAAGAAATTAGCGCCTGCCAAACTTGCTATAGTTATAAGATAACCTTTACTTTTTATCAATGCATCTAGACTTGCTTTAGTTGTATGAAATACACCGGTAAGATTTGTATCAATAGTTTTATGCCAATGCTCATCTGTCATTTCTTCAATAGTATGAAAATGACCCACTCCTGCATTTGCAATCACATAGTCTATATGACCCCACTTCTCTAAAACCTGAGAAATAGCCTTTTTTTCATCTTCATGCTTTGACACATCAGAACCCACAGCTAGCACATCAGCCGAGAATTTAGCATTTAATGTTTCGGCAACTTTTTGGGCTTGACCCAAATTACGCCCACTAATCGCCACACGAATGCCTTTTTCCAACATTTTTTCTGCAATTCCAAGACCAATACCTTTTGTCCCTCCTGTTATGTAAGCTACTTTTTTATTATCCATGTAGATAAAACTAAAAATTATCTACTTTGTTCGATATTTTATTGGCAAAGAAGCTAATTTTTCATAATCTTCGCTTCTAGATAATTATTTATTTCTCTATGATCAAACAGACCTTTTCTAATCTTAGTTTTTCGGAAGAAGAAATTAAGCAATTCAACGAAGAAATTCATATAAAAGGAGCGCGTTCTAATAATCTAAAAGATATAGAACTACATATCCCTAAAAATAAATTAGTCGTTGTTACTGGTTTGTCTGGATCCGGAAAATCCTCACTGATTATTGACACGCTTTACGCCGAAGGACAGCGAAGATATGTGGAGTCGCTTTCTTCCTATGCAAGACAATTCTTGAATAGAATGAAGAAACCTGACGTTGATTTTATTAAGGGAATTAGCCCGGCTATTGCTATAGAACAAAAAACTTCTACGTCTAGTAATTCCAGGTCTACCGTGGGTTCTCTAACTGAAATATATGATTATCTGCGTCTTCTTTATTCCAGAATAGGCAGAACGTATAGCCCCGTTTCTGGAGAGTTAGTGACAAAGCACGAGGTCCAAGATGTAATTGATTACATGCTTTCTCTAGAAGATGGCACTCGTGTCATTTTGATGGCTCCTATTTCTAAAGCATATAAAGAAAGAACCATATTGCAGGAGTTGCAACAGCTAATGCAGAAAGGTTATAATAGGGTGGTAAAGGACGAGGAAACTTATTACATAGAAGAACTAGTAGAGGAGAATTCAGAAAAATGGCTAAAACAAAAAGTAGAAAAGACAGACGATTTATTTATTCTTGTTGACCGTTTTGCCATTTCCCAAGAAGAAGAAAACAGAATGAGAATGGCTGATTCTGTACTTACGGCTTTTTCTGAAAGTCAAGGGAATGTTCGTGTTCAGGTCTATAAAGGCGACTTTAAAGAATTCAATAATCGTTTCGAACTTGATGGAATAGAATTTTTAGAACCTTCACATCAGTTATTTAATTTCAACAATCCATATGGGGCTTGTTCTACATGTGAAGGTTATGGACGTGTACTCGGTATCGACAGAAGGAAGGTGATTCCAGATGAAAACAAGTCGATTTATGACGGCGCGATTATGTGCTGGAATGGTGAGAAATCGAAGGTTTATTTACGTCGTTTAATCTCCGTTTCAGATCAAGTCGATTTACCTATTCATCGCCCTGTAAAGGAATTAACGGAAAAGCAGTATAAATTGCTTTGGGAAGGGAATTCAAATTTTGAAGGAATAAATGCATACTTCGAAGAACTTCGTTCTAAGACATATAAAATTCAGAATCGTGTTATTCTTGCTCGTTATCGTGGACGGACCATCTGTCCTACATGTAACGGAGGTAGATTAAGGGAAGAGACTAAGAATATCAAGGTGTCAGGAGAACACCTTATGCAGCTGGTTTTTAAGCCTATAGACGATTTGCTAGAATGGTTTAAGGAGGCAGATTTAAGTGATTTTGATAGAGAATTAGCGGATAGAATTTTGTATGAAATCGAAACAAGGCTTAAGATAATGACAGATGTAGGACTGGGTTATTTAACTCTTGATCGTTTGTCTTCGTCTTTAAGCGGAGGGGAAACACAGCGAATTAATCTTACTAGATTATTAGGAAGTAATTTGACGAATAGTCTCTATATATTAGATGAGCCGAGTGTGGGTTTACACCCAAAGGATACTTCGCGCTTGGTTGATGTGCTTAAGAATCTTAGGGACCTTGAGAATACGGTAGTGGTTGTAGAGCACGAGGAAGAGGTGATTAAGAATGCGGACTATCTTATCGATATTGGTCCAGGTGCTGGATTGCATGGTGGAGAAGTGGTTTTTAGTGGACCTTATAAAGATTTGATTAAGCAAAAAACGGATTCTTTGACTGTTCAGTATTTGACAGGCAAAATGGGTATAGAAGTGCCAAAGCAGTTACGAGATCCTAATAATTTTATAAGCATAAAAGGTGCGAGACATCATAACCTAAAAGACATAGATGTCAACGTTCCATTGAATGCATTAACTGTAGTTTCAGGTGTGTCAGGGTCAGGTAAAACCACTTTGATAAAGCATATTTTGTATCCGGCATTGAAGATGAAAATAGGCGATCCTCTTCCAGTTACTCCTGGAAAATTCACAGAAATAGAAGGTGATTTTTCTTTGATCAAAGAAGTAGAAATGGTGAGCCAGTCACCTATAGGAAAATCTTCGAGATCGAATCCTGTGACTTACGTGAAAGCATTCGATGCGATACGTAAATTATTCACCAATCAACAACTGTCTAAAATCAGAGGATATAAACCGAAGCATTTTTCTTTTAATGTGGAAGGTGGCCGTTGTGAAAATTGTAAAGGTGATGGCGAGATTACTGTTGAAATGCAATTTTTAGCAGATGTGAAATTGCTTTGTGAAGATTGTAGAGGAAAACGTTTCAAGGATGAAATCCTTGAGGTGAAATATAATGGTAAGAACATCTTTGAAGTTTTGGAAATGAGCATAGAAGAAGCTCTTACATTCTTCGAAGAAAAACCTGAAATTCTTCAGAAAATTGAACCATTGAATAATGTGGGATTAGGCTATGTAAAGCTTGGTCAGCCGTCCAGCACTCTTTCAGGAGGAGAAGCCCAAAGAGTGAAATTAGCTTATTACCTCGGACGAGAGATGAAAAAAGATCACGTCTTTTTTATATTCGATGAACCTACTACTGGATTGCATTTTCATGATATAGTTAAGCTTTTGGACTCTTTTAATGCATTAATAGAGAAAGGTCATACAGTGGTAGTGGTAGAACATAATTTGGAAGTAATTAAGACAGCAGATTGGTTGATTGACCTCGGTCCTAATGGTGGAATAAAAGGAGGAAATCTGGTTTATGAGGGTGTCCCCAAAGGTATATTAAAAGCTAAAAACTCTGTTACAGCTCCTTTTTTAAAAGGTAAGTTTTAGAAGATGAAAGTCGTGTTTATTCATGATCTTCCATCATTATTCACATTACTTCGATTATAGTCTTGTAATAGTTAAACTCTCAATCAATTCAATTTGTATTAAAGTCAGAGATTTTGTATTCCTATTTGATATTACTGTTTAGAAAGTTTATTACATTTTCCCAATATTCTTCATAACCTTCATTTTTCTCCCATAATGCTTTTGAGCCGTGATATCCTTTGCTAGAAGGAAGGAATTTAGACTTGGATGCTGAAGGAATTGCATCATAGATTGTTTTCCAGTTATTATATTCATTTTTAGCGGAAGTAATAAAAACAGGTTTATCAATAGTAGATGCAAAATCTTTAATTTTCTTTCCATCATAAGAGAAGTATTCACCTGGAGCAAAAGCTAGCATTGCCACTACATTGTCTTTGTATTCATTTCCCATAATAAATATTAATGACGAAGAATACGAACTTCCCCAAAGAACAACCTCCTCAGATCCGAATTCATTTAATGCATATTCTATTGTTGCTTGTAGATCGGGAATGGCATCAACATATTCAGTTTTTTTGTTGGCTTTCTTTGCTGCCATATTAGTTTCATTCGCAATGTCATTTACTTTTTTGCCAGACCTTTGGTCAATAGCAATGCAAGAATAACCAAGTTTGTTGAGTTTAGGAGCGATTTCTATGTATTCACCTCTGCTATATCCAGCTTGGTGAAAAAGTAAGATGGTAGGTTTTTCGCTATTTTCTACCTTATATATATCAGCTTTTATAGGTAAATTATCCTTAGATGGAATGGTAATAGTGCTTGTCTGAGCTGAACTACTCATGTTAAAGAGAAAGAAAACGCCTAATCCTGTTATAAGTCTAAATATATGTTTG
>CAZSKA010000237.1:0-5852 GCA_964607315.1 uncultured Saprospiraceae bacterium
AAGCATTGCGAGAAGAACCTGGAGGGGCGACTTTAGGAGCGTGTTCGCTGAAGTGTAACGGAAGCGAATACCAAGCGAACAGCGCGCCCGGAAGACTCTGTCTTTATTTATTTCCCTTAGAAATAGATAAAGCTCGCCCTAGAATTATCCTTCAAACAACTGTGGTGATTTATCCTTATTCATCTAATTCTATCCAATTAAGTCAATACAATGTTAGCTGTCATCTTTTATAAACTCATCCAGTTTTTTTAAGCCTAACTGCCAAAGTTCGTCTTTCATTTGTTTTTTGAAAAAACCAAAATGCTCAATTTTCTGGCCTACGACTTTTTTAGGATTGAGTTTTTCAAAGGTAATCGCATTTTCACTACTGACATGTTTCCAGAAGTTTTTCGTGTTTCTTTCATTGGATATTGGGTCATCTGGCGTCCAAAAAACGTGGATTGGAAATGGAATGTCTTTAAAATTTCTGACAGAAATGGTTTTATTAGCAAATTCTTTATCAAAAAAATAATATTTCTTGCTGCACCAACTTTTCCATTCGTTAACTACATTTTTTGGCAAATCCTCCATATATCCAAATTTCTTAGCCTTTAAGTACCCGAACATCAAGTTGCTCAATGGCGTAAAAAGGTAGAAAAAATAGTTCGATTGTATTCTGTAACTAAGAGGCATATTAGGGGCATAGCCTGTTGAAATTGCAAAACCTACCATTCCAGTATAACCTTCTAAATTACTCATGAAGCCTATCTGCTGACCACCTGTACTATGAGTAAACAACAATAATGGTAGATTGGGATACTCTTTTCGTAAAAACTTTTTTATTGCAGGCATGTCTTTTTGACCATAATCTCTGTAAGTGAACTTACATCCCTTCAATGTAGCTGGTGCTGATTCTCCACTTCCTCTGTAATCCCATAAACAGCATAAGTAACCATTTTCTGCCAAATAGGTTAGGAAGGGAAGGTAAAATTCTTTTTTTGTAGCTGTCCCTGCATTAAATTGAACAACTGCCTTTGTTAATGATGGTTTTAAAAGCATCCCCTTAAGGACGACTCCATCTTCGCATTTGGTATGAAAGGGTATTTTTTCAATCATTTTACCATTCCATTTTAGAGTTAATAGCAGTTGCTGTAGGGAATATGCTGAACAAAGGGAAGCATGATCTTCTAAAGCTTGTTATTACACACTGAACTGAAAATCCGAGTGGATTTTCAGAAGCTTGCGAGAAAAAGCAATTACCTATAGCCATTGTTATACAGTGTTTTTTACTCTTTTACTTCAGTATATCCTGGTAATCCGTGTAAGCATTTGATAATTTGGTTTCCTCCTGGTTCGCCAGCGTGATAATGATATCCTCTTGTATCATCGAAATGCCCACCACATTCATCTAAATCTGTCGGTTTATTTCCGTTTTTGTCTGTCAATCCATAAATTCCAAATCCGTCAATAGCGTAACCAACCATTGGCGAGTGAGAATCGGTTTGAGCAATTTCTTTCGTTGAGCCAGTAACTGCGTGGTAATGATAACCTCCGTGTGGGTTTGCGTGTCCTCCGTGGTCATCTAAAGGTGCAATTGTATGAGCTGCCAATATTGCGTGTGTTGGTGCAGGAGGGTCGTAATTAACTCCATTAAAAGCAAGTCCTATTCCACCTCTTCCAAAGCTTTGAGTAGTTTTTAGATATTTGGGTGTTGCGGGAATTACAAAAGTTGTTATTTGGTCTTTGAAATATTCTGGTAAACACTCTACACAATAGTTATGATATTCTTCCTCTACTTCTGGTTTTGCAGCAGCTAAACAACCCTCTTCTGTGTCGGTAACTTTAATTGTACCATCTTCTCTGTATAATTTCCATTTATCATCACTGTAGAACTCATCAAGGTTGGCAATAAAATGACCTGAAACATCATAGACTTTATCATCTTTAAACCAAATTCCAGCTTTTTCCATTCCGTCTTCTATATGTCTTGGACACCAAGGTCCCATTTGATGTTCGGTTGCTTGAGAATTTGTTTTGATTACATAGCATAATATTTCAATTCCGTTTAATTCCACTATTTGTTCTTGAATTCCACCAATTATGTTTTCTGTTATGAAGTAATCTGTATTTACAGGGTTGGCTTTGACAGTTATATCAATTTCATTTGATAAATCCGTATTTGTATTTGTTGGCCTTGGTGGTCTATTCCTTTGACTTTTTTCTGCTTTGTTAAGTTCTTCTAAATTTAAAAACCCATCATCGTTACTGTCAATATTCTTAAAATCGTTCGCAATTGGACCAATGACTTCATCTCTCGATAATTTTCCATCTTCGTTATTATCCATTTCCGAAATTATTTGTGCAGAAGAAGGTCTTTGTCTATTTGGTTCTTGTTGACCCTTTATTTCTTGATTTGATTTACAAGAAATTAAGATTATGTGTGAAAACAATAGCAATAAAGTGTATCTCATTTTATGATTTATTTCAGTTGTTTCTTTAGACTTCTTTTATCAGTAATCGTTTAACTAACAAGTAAGATTTATTAAATTATCGATGTTTCTTCAACATTATACACAATGGATAATGATAGGCGTCGTCTCCGACGAAGGAGGATATGATCTTCCTCTCTACTGTTATCATCTGGTTTTTATTAGTACTTCTCAATTGCTATTTGTAATGAATTCAACAATCTTTCTTTACCTATACTTTGTTCACAATTCTTCAACTTGTCTAAAATCATTGTTAAGTTGAAACCGTCGTGTATTGGGCTTTCGATTCTGCTGTGAAATTCTTCTATTATAAGTTCATCAAAATTATTATTTTCAAGGATATTAACTATTGGTGTTGGATTAATTTCTAATAATCTATAAGTTAATTCATTTTGTAATTGAGCGTTCTCAGCATTCTGCTTACACATATTCTCTACCAATATATATGCATCTTTTTCGTTTAATCCATCTGGGTAATTCTCAATTCTATTTAAGACAAATTTTAGTTGACTTTCGTTACATTTTTCATTTGGAGAATTTGCATATTCTAAAAGTGTAGTTCCAATAGTTTTGCTAATCTCTTTAAGTTGAGGTTCGTACTGTTTATTTGGGTCTAATGTTTCTTTTAGACTTTTACTAATTATTTTATTTTTGATTGTATCTCCACTTGAATAGATTTCTTGTCCTTGATTTGAATTTTGGACTTCTATGTCTTTGTCTCCCATAATACCTCTAGGAGTTGAGAATAATTGAGCCTCATTTTTTAATGTTATTTTCTTGTTGATTAACAGCTCAAGAATTATTTCATTATTAATGATTTCTATTTCATTGACTTTGCCAATCTCATAACCATTAACGTGAACATTTGATTTTGTTGAAATTCCTGTAGGTTCGTCTAAGTAAGCATACAACTTTATACTGTTGTCGAAAAATCCCTTTTCAGTAATATACATATAGCCCAGAACTGAAATAGAAATTGCAGCAATCATTATTGTCGATAGGCTAATATGGTTTATGTTTCTGTTCATTTTTTACTTGATGCTAACGTCTCGCATACACGCAGTACGACCGCATATTGAGTATTACCGTAGTGAGCTTTGTTAGTAGCTGGCTTTCTTTTTGATTTTCATCGATTACTTGTTTTCAAATTGTTCTAAGTATTCGAAAATATCATCATGGCCATTTTCTTTTGCTAAGTCCTTGGGCGTTTGGTTTTCATTATTTACAGAATTTATGTTTGCACCATTTTTCATAAGCAACTTAATTATTTTTATATCCCCTTTTCTTGCAGCCCAATGAAGGGAAGAATAACCATCGTGCTGACGTTGATAATTTACCTTTGCTCCCATTTCTATGAGTATTTCCACGTTTTCAATATTATGCATATATACTTCATACATAATTGGAGTGCATTCTTCATAACCAATTCGGTTTACATCTGCCCCTTTTGAAATTAAATATTTGGTTACTTCGGTATTAGCATTATGTAATGCCAATACATTTCCATCTCCATACTCATTGGGGTCTGCTCCTTTTTCTACAAGTAATTTAGTAGCTTCAATTGAATCATTCACCATATTTAGTGGTAGTGTTTGGAATGTTGTTCCATTTCCTCTATAATGAATAATTCCTTGATTTATCAACTTTGGATATTCTGTTAATAGAATAGAAATTTCCTTTAAGTCTCTTTTTTTGATAGCCTTATCCCATTTTTCATATATAGACTTGCCCTTTTTATTCATACTTTTAATTTTCTGGTTTCAAAGAGTTTTTTAATTGCATCTTTTTTTACATAGTCAACTGGCAATTTTCCTTTTTTATTCTTTAGTTTAGGATTTGCTCCATTATCAAGTAATATTTTGATTATTTCAATAGCTTCTTTGTCTTTGCCTTTTGTAGATGGTGCTCCACTATTAACGACTGCTTTATGTAACGGAGTAGATGCATTTCTTTTGTCTGCATAATCAACGTTTGCACCTTTTTTGATAAGAAATTCCACAACTTTTGGGCTTCTAAATCTTACAGCTCTATGAAGGGGGTTTACACCATTTTTATCTACCTCATTGAGATCTGCACCTTTCTTCAGCAACATTTTAATTAAAGCTAATTGTGTTTTAAAATCTTGGCTTCGACTAGAACATACTGATAGCATTGTTCCTTTTAAATCAATCTCTTCACCTTCTAAAGTTGATTTTACTTTTTCTATTTCAAGATTTCGAATTGCCTGATGAAGTTTATCCATATCTTTTTTTTTGCTGCTTGCTACTAGCGGATAATGATGCCCAGCGTTTCTCTGAATAACGAAAAGATAAGCTGTGGTCATCTAATTTTATATCTAAGCTTTTAATTCATTTTTTTCTTTTCCTCTTCAATTTCTTCAGGCGTTCTTATGTATAAACTTCCTATTAATCCTCCATTTCCAGTCATGTGACCAGCTTTGAATAATTTATGTGCAACATATTTCTGACAGTGATTTTCAAATCTATATAAATTCATAAATTCTTCTGGCTTATTGTTCCATATATCTAAAAGGTCAAAAACTTCTATTGAATCTGTGCATTTTTTATATTCATTCAAATTGTAATTATGAAAACCAATGTTCTGAAGTGCTTTTTTTGAATAGAATTTAAATTTTCGGTTATCCGTTTCCACTGTTACTGTTGAATCAATGTCAATTGCACCTTCTAGAAATTGATAGTTTACACAGATTTCTTTAATCTCTTTCGTATTTTGATTTGTAATTTCTGCTACAACATAGTACGAATAATAAATTTGACAAACAGTGTCGCCACGCATAAATTTTCCTGATGCATGATTAAACATTTGATTCAAAATGCTATCATGGACTATTTGCTCTTTTTGTCCATAAAGATTACTGCAGATAATTACAAATAATATGATTGTGGATATTCTTTTCATTTTTTTTTACCTGTAGCGTCTACTGGATGCCCCTTGCAATTACGAAGCATGCATGGCGGTCATCCATATTGTTATTCTCCGCTTCAATCTTTCGTAACACCAGCATCATAAAGGCATTTTTTCACTAATTTACCCTTTATTTCCGATTCCGCAAAATCATCATTAGCCAGTCTTTTTTAATTATTTGATTGTTTTTTAAAGCTATTGGATCAAGCGTAGTTTGGTTTGTCGGTTATAAAAATAGCAGCTTAAAATAATACTTCATTGAATCTTTTTAC
The DNA here is from genome assembly GCA_964607315.1 of uncultured Saprospiraceae bacterium. GTDB lineage: Bacteria > Bacteroidota > Bacteroidia > Chitinophagales > Saprospiraceae > JAHDFB01. The sequence goes on from CAZSKA010000237.1 coordinate 5,666, forward strand.
CACTATTTGATCGTTGATTCTCTACTCTATCTTAACATCAATTTAGTCTCGGAATTTGATTGATAAATGATTTGATTTATTTGCCGCCAACCATCCTAGCTGGCTTACGCCCAAAATCTAATTAATCGGCGTTTCTTTCATGCGAAAAGACGAAACACATCGTAATTTTTGCCCAATTTAAATGCCG
>CAZSKA010000238.1:0-5849 GCA_964607315.1 uncultured Saprospiraceae bacterium
CTTCTATCCTTATCGAAATACTAAAGAGTTGTGTGCAAGATCCATCTTTACTCGTAAGTAAAAGATTAAGCTGTATGTCCTCTGTAGCTGTGATATCTACCTCAGCACAATTAATACAATCTATAATACCTTCTGGAGTCCAATTAATGTTCCATAAACTAGTATCAATATCCAAAACAAAGGAAGTCGATTCGCCTTCTTTAATTTCTATCTCTGAAGGAATAGCAAAACCTCCTAGTGAAGGGACTCTTGGAACTTCTATTTCTAGTAACACAACACAACCGTCAATAGATGTTGCTGTACCAAGCAAGATTTCATTTCCCATGGAAAAAATAGTGCTACCGCTTTGTCCATTCTCCCAATCTATTTCCCATTCTTCTGCATTCTGTATGGATAATTCATATCTCTCCTCTTCACAATCCAGAACTAATTCGGGTTCCATTAATTCTTCTTGTTTTACTAGATAAACTTGAAAAATGGAATCACACATTAAGCCATCTACTATAATCTCTTCATATAATCCTTCGTCTGTTTGATAAAAGCCATTAATAAGAATAGAATCACCTTCACATATAAATAAACTATCTAAGGTAGATCGCCTAGAATTTACAGATATCTCGGTGACATTTAAACTATCACATCCATCTATAGAAGTAAATGACTGAACTAAAGTAGTATCATTTTGAATCCATAGATTATCAATGAAAATTGAATCGCCCTCACATATTTCAAAACTCTCATAATTTTCTTCCACTTCATAATAACTTATGTTGACTTCTAATAAGCTATCACATGCATTATCTACCTCAACAAAACTTGCGAAAGTACCTTCTTCACTGTACCAAACATCATGTATTAATACAGAGTCACCTTCACAAATCACTGAGCTAACTTCTATACTTCCTTGTTCTTGAAAAAACAAATTACGTTGGTGGATGGAATCACATTCATCCTCATTTATGATAGAAGAAAATATTATGGTATCCTCCGTATAAAATGCATTGTCAAACATCACAGTTTCTCCTTCACAAAAATATAAATCTGATGTCAGAGTATCTAGTTCGTCTAGTTCTACAGATAAAGATAATAGACTGTCACAATCATTAATTGAAATAAGAAAGTCCCCAGCTTCGTATATTATATTGTCAAAGTAATTCACTGTGTCACCACTACATATGCTAATTTGTTCCTCTACTGTTATTTCTTCTTTGGGTTGAACCCAAAGGGTATCCATCGCTGTGCAGGCGGAAGTGCTGACGATTGCCGTAATAGTGGAAGGCTCATCGATTAAAAGCGAGAGATTTGAACAGTCCATACAGTATAACTCACCATTTATAAACACTTCTATTTCATCAAACCCTGAATCAAATGTATACTCAAAAGTTTCATTAGGACATAGTTCTATATCAGCTCCTAAATCAATGCTAATTGCTTCAGAATCCTCGATATAAATACTGTCGGTATGACTTTGTTCACATTGATTTACTACAGTTACAAAGTGCCAACCTGCCGAGCTTGATGTGTAGATAGAATCAGTAGTACCATCATTCCATAAATAAGAATTAAATCCTGGTCCTGCATGCAAGACAATTTCATCAGTTTCACATTTAGTAAAATCATCACCTATGTCTACTTGACTTACAAGAAGATTAATTTCTATTGAATCAATATTATTAGTATAATCACATTCCATATTCTGACCCGCAATATAATTATCAGCTATTTCACTGCCATTATCATTAATAGACCAATAGATTTTTCCAAATGAATTTCCTGTAGCATCTATTTTTATCTTTACCGTATCCAGTAAATACCCTGACAAAATTGTATCACACCAAGTATATGTTGCAAACAAATCATCAGCTGAAGTTCCATCTACAAATGCAGAAAATTCAATACAATCTACTGGGCTAATATTATCTTGTCTTTCCAGTTGCAAGCAAAATTCTAAGCTATCGTTTACACATTCAAAACTTAAAACATCAATTGAAAAATCCGATGCATTCCATACAAAACACCCTTCTTGTGTTCTTGTAGTAGCTTGTGCTAAAAAGCTGTTATACGGTAGATCACACTCTGCAGAATTGCAATTATCATTTCCTTCTAAAGGAACTAATCCTGATTGTTGATATTGAGGAATGGTAAGGTCATCATTCACATTTGTAATATGATATCCTTTTTGATTCCATACGCTTCGAGCAGGAGGAAATGGAGTGTTTTTGTTGGCATAACATAGTACTTTTTGACCATCAATATTTTCTGTTCCAACAACTAAAATATTCGCAGAACCATCCAAATTTGCATCTACTACAATAGTAGATTGTAGCCCATTTTCAGTAAATATTTCTTTATTAGACAAAAATTCACCTGTTTCACTATCTATTATTCTAAAGTGTGATTGACTAGTAACTATAATCTCATTCTTAGTGTCTAAATCAAAATCAAACAAACAAGCTGTACCATAAACAGTACTTGCAATATCTTTAGACATAAATGGGGCGATATCTCCATTTTGATCAAAATCATACGTTTCTACTCCTTGTAATGCAAAAACACCAATATCTGCTGAACACTCATCATTCATATTTCCTAAAAACGGAATAAAAGAAAAAGAACTAATGCTTGAAACCTCTCCTATTTCTATATCTAGCTTAGGTGTCCATATTTTTATTAGGTTCCCAGTTAATCCATTCGTAGTTACGATGTCTAAAAGCCCATCTGAATTGACATCTGCCACGGTAGAAAAAATAGATATATTGTTAAATTGATTACTAAAAGGAGATTCTAAAGTGTTATAAAAATTACCTACAGAATCTATTAGATTATTCAGAAATAATGTATAAACTTTATCTTTTGAAATTAATTCTAAGCCATTTCCATCAAGAACATCTGCTGCAATAGAAAGATTAGACATAAAATTAAAATGTCCAATTTTAGTATTTTGAGGCAATTCAATTAAAATCTTACCAGTCAGGCCATTCAAAATGTAATTATCAATAAATATTTCTGAAATCCCATCATTATTGAAATCAACAAATTGAACCCATCCCGATCCATTATTTGTTAGATTATCTGATTTCCATAGTAATTCGCCTTCATGGCTATAGCAAAATACAGTGTCTATTATTGCAGTATAAATTTCTGAAACACCATCTTTGTTTAGATCTGCGATTGAAGGCCTAAGTTCGTGTAATTGAATAATACCATTACCAACAGCATTACCTACAACGAATTTTGATTTTGTACTTCCATCTTTTCCATTCAACACTATAATTCCTAATTTATCAACACCATCTATTTCTGATAAGAAAGAGGTGACAAGTTCTACATTACCATCATTTTCAAGATCACCTGCTACTAAATCGAGTGCAATACTACCATATAATGAAGTCAATGGTTCACTCTCCCACAAAAGCTCTAAATCATAAGTAAAGCTATCCTGAGGAATATATTGGCAATCTGTTTCGCAAGCTGCTTGATATGTACCAATCTGACAAGAGCAATCCGAATCAAACAAATCAACAAGTCCATCTTCATCATCATCGATGCCATTATCACAAATTTCAGAGGAAGATTCGTACAAATCAAAAATTTCATCATCCGTTAATGCACAATCAAAAATTCTAACTTCATCAATTGCGCCATTAAAAGCACCAGCAACTGTGGAATTAAATACTTGTCTTCCTATATCAACAAAATCTATGCTACTAGATAAACTAGTACCATCTTGTACAATTGCTTCAGTAGCTACTAACGAACCATTTAAATAAATCCTCAGACTATTGCCATCACTAACTCCAGCATAATGATGCCAATCACCATATGAAGGAGAAGGAGAAGTTACTAATTGTCCATTTCCACCGGCATAACGAATAACCAATTCTATATTACCATTCGCATCTTCAGTTTTGAATCCTACAGCAGAAGTGGATCCAGTTGCATTATCTCTTTGGGTAAAAATAGGATTATTAGAAACCATTCCTCCACCAGCCCCATCCATTCTAGCCCAGGCAGTTATGGTAAACTGAATTGTATTGATAATAGCTTGATTATTATTTAGTTCGATATATGAATCTACTCCATTAAAAAGGTAGGCCTGATTAGGCTCCCCATTTCTTCCTTCTGTTAATGAAACATTGTTTTCTATACCGTCATAATTATTAGAAGAAGAGTCAAAAGGATTACCTATAAAAAAATACTCTGCTATAGCACAATCTTGAGATTGGATATTGTTTTGGAAACAAAAAAGAAAAAGAATAAAAATTATAAAGTTCCTACATTCTAAAAGACTCATGGAAAGTTGTTTATGGTCTATTACAAATTTAGTAAAAAAAAGAATTCCTTTTTTCTCTGAATCTCTTTTACTTTAGGAAGAATTTATTTTTTTTACTTAATCGCTTCAAGGTAATTTAATTTAGTTATCCATTTACTATATCGTTGCATTAATGAATCAGTTGAAGAAAAATTTACCTCATCTTTTAGAGATGGATACATATCCAAGTATATGTATGTTAACATGCCAAGATGATAAGCGAAAGTTGTATCATTTTTTTCACTACCGGTGTAATAAGAATTCGCTTGTTCATAATGATTAAACACCTCACAATTTATTGTGTTATGTCGATTTACAAATTTTACTTCTAATTGAGTTAACACCCATTTTGTTAATTCTTTGTTTTTAAAATACTGACCATTATATTGAAGATGAATACCATTTCCATATGTATATTCTAGCCATATTCTAGACGTTTTTGTAGGTTTTCCAACTTTACGCATGGAAAATGAAATTGCCCAAATAGATGCATGATTCATTCTTGGCTTAAATTCTATGGGAGAATCAAAAATGTACTTTATTTCCTCAAATTCATCTTCATTAAGTTCCTTAGACAACAGACCACAATTAAGCTCAAATGATCTGTTCTCTAATACAACAGTGTCAAAGTCTTCAAACTTGATTTCATTTGAACAAGAAAAAAGACTCCCCATTAAAATGATAATAAAAAAATAGTCTTGGCCTTTCATAATTTAATATCGCATCTTTAGGTTAATCATGATGTATAATTTCAAAATCAAAGATTTTATCTAAATATTCATAGAGTCCTGGTATAGAGTAATATCCAATTCGATGACCATTATATCCATTTGAAAAAAGTTTTATTCTTGTTCTTTTAATGTCTGTATTATAGTAAATAGGATATTTCTGACTTTTTCCATTTACCTCGACAATCATCACAAACGTAATATCATTACTTTTCCTACCAAAGGAATTATATTTCTGCTTATTATTCAAAAATTCAAGTATTTCAGTTTTGACAATTAAATCTGAAATTTGATGAATACTAGATATAGTGCTATATAGCCCTTTACCATCTACAGGAATTAGACTAATTCCTTCAACATCATCAATATGGATAGGAAAAAAATCTTTTTCTGTTTTACAGCTCACCAGCAAACATATGACCAAGAGTATCATAAATAAATAGTTATTTACAAATTTCTTTTTCATAAGTACACATTTTATTTAAGTCTTCAATATTTGATCAAAGTTCATAACGTCATCCTAAAATTACTTAATTCTTCATTTGTCAGATCTATTTAATGGGATTTTTAGCTAATCACCATACCTATATAATCAATGTGCCTAATTGGATTATTTGCTGTCTACGTGTCTACGCATATGGATTTTGGAGTGAGTAATTTTCAGCAAAGGATCTATGTTTGTAAATCTTCCCACTGCCGGAGTAAAATTCCTAGCGTCATAATTTTAATAATATCCTAAAAAAACATTCGGTAAAGTTGATAAATAGATAGTATTACCTGATTATCATTGATGTACGTTTCATATATAT
>CAZSKA010000239.1:0-5815 GCA_964607315.1 uncultured Saprospiraceae bacterium
ATAGTATAGTGTAAACTCCTGAAGGATATTGTACTAAAATAAATCGCCTCTATTCGTAGCAATATAAAATTCAAAATTTGGATTTTGCATTCTATAAGATATTGACGCATCAAGTAATTGATCCCTAAATACATGATAATCTATGTCGGAAGGTATCTCATAAGCGAGAAAATTCTCATGCTTAGTATAATTAGTTGGATGCACTACGTAATTCAGCTCTTCTTCCTGATATATATATCCATAATCTCCTTGACCAACTGTCTTTAACTCGAACAAACTCAATGAATTTTCAACAAATTCTGTAAACTCATTCGTAGTTGGTGAATTTGATTCGTCTAGACCAATCCAAATTTGTGTATTGGATGAAAACTTAAGGCTTGATTGATTAAACGAAAAGTAATCCACATTTTCATGATCAATTATTATAGTATTATCTATAAAAGTCAGGTCAATCTTAGATGATAAATCGTTTGCAAATTCTAAATCAACAACATATCTTTCATTTAATGGAAAAGATTCTATTGCAATTAATCTTGTATCATTAACCATGCAATTAGAAGGTGAAATAATGCCTTTGATCAATAGATCTTGGGTTTGTTCTCTATTAATTAATTGTGTTTCTATAAAGGCCGTTTCACAGTATCTATTTTCTTTTGTACTTACCACCCATTTTAATTGGTTTGGTAAATTTAAATCAGGTAGTAATAATAATTCAATTTCATTTGAAATATCAATAATTCTATTGGAATTTTCAAACTCATTGAAACTACATGATTGTGTAAAAATAAGAACCATGAATAGCGCAAAGATTTTTATTTTATTGTTCATCATAATCTTTAAGATTACTTTTCATTTTCTACTGTTGTCATAACGAGTGGATTTTTAAAAACGTTGTTTGACTTAAACTTTTTTAGGATAAAAGCTAATAATATTGCGTCAGAACAAAACTTAGAATCCTTCTTTCCATCATTTTTTTCTTATTTTGGGTTTAACCCAAAAAAATAAATACTTAAATCTTAACCTTTTAATTTCTACCATTATCAGTTTTAATAGACTACTTATAGTATTCCTCTTAATCATTTTGCTTGGTTTAGGCGGTTATGCATATTGGCATTTGAAAGGTTCAGATTTTATTCAAGCAGCTATTGAATCTAAAATAGAATTAATAAATATACCTGCTGATTCTATTGGAGTAAGCTATGAAGAAGGCACTATGGATATTTACCAACCCGATTTAGTAAGCTATTTAAATTTGGCTGAAAAAGATCACATAGTCATAAATGTGAAAAACATCCATGCAAATGGAATTCAATGGATGAAGGTTAATAGTTCTAAGAAACTTCATGCAGATACTTTAGAGATTTTCGTAAAGAGTTTTTCTTATGATATGAAAATGTTATCTGAGATTGAATTGCCTTCTAATGATTTATTAGAGCACATTAGTTCTGATGTTGTATTAATTCATGTCGAGGAACTTGAATTGAAAGAAATAGATGAATTAGATAATGTATCTGCTAAAAATGGCCTTGTCAATATAAGCGATTTTACATATGATGTGCAGACTAAAGAGTTGACTTATGAGAAGCCAACTTTGACTTTAGAAGCCATTAAAACTAGTATTGCAGATATTGAAATAGTATCAGATAAGTTAGTTGTTGATGAAGGTCTGATTTCTTTAAATATTGGAAAAGTGACTCATGATAAAGACCTTGTAGGTGTGGATTTTGCCGAAATATTAATAAAAGGAAATGTTTTAGAATTTGACAAGCAGATTAGTTTATCTTCGATTAAAGTAAAAGCGAAGAAGATGTTCCTTGATTTTGAAAAGGAAGATTTTACATTTAAAATGAATAGAAATGTAAAAGTTGGAGAAATTAAATTGGAGGTAGATGAATTAGAGGCGAAGAGATTTTCAAAGATTATAGGGAGTGCTAAGAATGTGAAGTTAGAAATTAATGGAAATTCCTATTCTAACAATAAGTTTTCATTTACTAATCATGAAATTTCTGCCCAAAGTTTTGCTTATTATGATTTGAAAGATTTTTCATTGAATGGAGGAAAGGTGAAATTATCAAAAGATAAAGTTATTATAAATGACTATATTATTAAGTCAAGGCTTACTCCACAAGCTATTTTGCAGATTAATTCACCTACAAAATCATTATATAATTTGAGTGGTAAAGAAGTAGTATTGAATGGAATTGATTTTGATTATTTTGTTGATGTTGAAGAGCTAATCGTTGAGAGTGTAAGAGCAGAAAAGGCGTCTTTAGTAATTTATACGGATAATAATTCGCCTACTGCAGATAGACCCAAAAAAGTTATTAGTCAAATTATTAAGGACATTAAGTTTCCGTTTTATTTTAAGCAAGTTGATGTAGTTGATTCGGAATTAGATTTCGAATTGAAAGCTATTCGAAGAGAAGATACGGGACATATTTATATAAAAGCGGTGAATGGTAAGATAAATGAATTATCAAATATTCAATCTAGACTTGAGAAAAAAGAATGGATGAAGACGAAGTTTTCAGGTTTGTTAATGGGAAATGCTCCGCTAACTTTGTCCTTGGATTATAACATGTTAGATAAGCAAAATTCTTATCAATACAAAGGAGAAGTTAAGGGTGTTAATTTTGAAGATGTAAATAGAATGCTAGAGGATTTAACCGCGGTTCGGGCAAAAAAAGGACACTTTGATGAATTGCTAGTCGATGTTAAAGCAAATAAATATAGATCAGATGGTACACTTGAGTTTTATTATAGAGGATTGAAATTAAAGCATGTAGAAGAAAGGATAAATGGAATTCGTGATCCATTGAGACTATTTGTGAATAAGATGGTTGTGCGGCAGAATAATATTAGGGGTCGGAGCCCCAAAGTCGCAACTATAAGCCTCAGACATCCTGAAAATCATTCAAATTTTCGATGTATTTGGGAAGCAGTATATTCTGGAATTGAGAAATCATTATTTCCAAAAATCCCTAAAATTCCTAAACCTTTAAAGCGTTTTCGAAATTAAATCTGTCGGTATTCTTTGAAAGCTTGGTTAAGCATTTTGTTATCTAGTTTGCCATTGTTTGCTCTTAAATGCTCTAAGATAATGACTGCTTTTTCTATTCTTTTATCTGGGTTTTTAACTTTTGCTACGAGGTGAATAAGGTTTCTTATTTTTCCAGGAGTTAAACCTTCAAACAGTAGTTTTCCTTCTGGGTTTTCATCTAAAACTTCCTTGAACTCGTCAGGAAGAGGCATGCCATATTTACTTTCGTCAGGGCGCATTATGACAGATACTTCATCACCAAAGGTTAGGTGGAGTTTTTTTGCACGAGTTTTATTTACAAGAATAATATAAGTTCCTTTCTCAACAGGTATTGGTGTTCCAGGATAGCTGATCTCTTCATTGATATATATGATGAATCTCTTGTTTTCTAGGGCTTTAATCTTTTGGACGACATGTTCAGGCACAACAATGCCAGAGTAATATATTGCAGACTTAGGATTGATATACTTTCCGTTGAATTCAAACATATAGCGTAATTAAACCAAAATTTAAATGAAGATTAGCGTACAAGTTAAAGTTAAATATAAAATATCTTATTATTCTATTCATGTAAATGATAATCGATATATAACTTCACAGTATATTTGCGGTCTATGAAAGAGATAAGGAATTTTTGTGTAATAGCTCATATTGATCATGGGAAATCAACCCTTTCTGATCGTTTATTAGAATTTACTAAAACAATATCAGAAAGAGATATGACAAATCAAGCTCTTGATGATATGGATTTAGAGCGAGAAAGAGGTATAACGATAAAGTCACATGCTATTCAGATTTACTATAATCATTCGGATGGTGTAAAATATACGTTTAATTTAATCGATACTCCAGGTCATGTGGATTTTTCCTACGAGGTGTCAAGGTCAATAGCAGCTTGTGAAGGAGCTTTATTACTAGTTGATGCGTCACAAGGGATCCAGGCTCAAACTATTTCTAATTTGTATCTAGCAATAGAGCATGATTTAGAGATTATACCTGTGCTGAATAAGGTAGATATGGAGTCTGCTATGATTGAAGAAGTAAGTGATCAAGTAATAGATCTTATTGGATGTTCTCGTGAAGATATCGTGTTAGCAAGTGGCAAGACGGGAATTGGTATTCAAGATATCATGAATGCTGTTGTAGATAGAGTGCCAGCTCCTAGTGGAGAACTGAATGCTCCATTGCAAGCTTTGATTTTTGATTCAGTTTTTAATCCATTTCGAGGAGTAATTGCTTATTTTAGAATATTAAACGGTGTTTTAAATAAAGGTGATCAGGTAAGGTTTTTCAACACGGGTAAAGAGTATAATGCAGATGAAGTTGGAATCTTACAACTGGATTTAGTTAAAAAGAAACAGTTAAGAACTGGAGATGTAGGATATATTATTACAGGTATCAAAACTTCAAGTGAAATTAAAGTAGGAGATACTATAACAACTGTTGATAACCCTTGTGAAAAGGGAATAGAAGGTTTTGAGTTAGTGAAACCAATGGTTTTTGCTGGAATCTTCCCAATTGATAATGATGATTTTGAAGATTTAAGAGATTCGTTAGAAAAGCTTCAATTGAATGACGCTTCTTTGGTGTTTGAACCAGAAACATCTATAGCTCTTGGATTTGGCTTTAGATGTGGATTTCTTGGAATGTTACATTTGGAGATTATTCAGGAAAGACTATCAAGAGAATTCAATCAAGAAGTAATTACAACAGTTCCTAACGTGTCATATTATGCTTACACAAATAAAGGAGAGAAGTTGTTAATTAATACTCCAAATGATCTTCCCGAAACAACAATGCTCAATAGAGTAGAAGAGCCATATATTAGTGCCCAGATCATATCTAAACCAGAGTATATCGGTACTATTATGTCACTATGCATGGACAAGAGGGGGACATTGACTAAGCAGACTTATTTAACTACTGAACGAGTAGAATTAAGTTTTGAATTACCACTTGCTGAAATTGTATTTGATTTTTACGATAGACTTAAATCTATTTCGAGAGGTTATGCTTCATTTGATTATCAACCAACAGGATATAAGGAAAGTGATTTGGTGAAACTGGATATCAAGTTAAATGGAGAATCAGTAGATGCGCTTTCTTCACTTGTACATAGAGATAAGGCAGATTCTTTTGGACGTAAAATCTGTAAAAAACTCAAAGAGCTTTTGCCACGGCAACAATTTATGATTGCGATTCAAGCCGCAATTGGTGCTAAGATTATTGCAAGAGAAACAATTTCTGCTCTTAGGAAAGATGTTACTGCTAAATGTTATGGTGGTGATATCACAAGAAAAAGGAAGTTGTTAGAAAAGCAGAAGAAAGGTAAAAAGAAAATGAGAAGTATAGGAAATGTAGAAGTGCCTCAAAAAGCGTTCCTTCAAGTACTTAAGCTCGATTAGACAGCAAGACCTTATGATTTTAATACGGTAGATTTTTGGTTTGAAATTAACGTAAAAAAGGAAAGCCAAGCATTTTAACAATGCTGGCTCCCTCAATAAAATCACAAATCCAAATTTATCAGGCTCGAAAAAAGTCTCATGGTTTGAGCCAGATGCTTTCGCATGGTACAAAATAAATAAAATTTTATATTACAAGCAAATTTTAAATTAATATTTTAATTATTGCTAGAAGTTGCAATATTGGTTTGCATTACAGCTCAAATCAGAATATTATTTGGTTTGCGTTTAGATTTTGCATTTTGCTGTATTGTTATTTGTAATAATACAGTTTATTTTAACTGTGAAATTGTAAAATTGCAGAATCTATAGA
>CAZSKA010000240.1:0-5777 GCA_964607315.1 uncultured Saprospiraceae bacterium
CTAAGGCTATGCAAAAAATTTCTGCCTTGTATAATGACTTTTCATATTCCAAATCTATTACCTCATTCTAACCTTGAATTGGTATAATGCCTTTTCATATTCCAAATCTATTACCTCATTCTAACCTTAAATTGGTATAATACAACGAGAAATGTAAAAGCCCCAGCGGGGCGACATCTTTGTAGAAAAAATAGAAACAGAAGATAAGGAAGCGCCGTAGGTGCGACACAAAACACGAAATTTTTTTAGAAAGCCCACCCATTTATTTCAGAGAAAATCTCACACAAAGGTGTCGCTCCTCTGGAGCTTCATCGTCTATTACAGTAATATATCTACAAAGGTGTCGCTCCTAAGGAGCTTCATATCATCCTTACAATAAATAATTCCCGTAAATAAACCAGACACTTTCCAAATCTATTACCTCATTCCAACCTTAAATTGGTATAAAGATAATTGCAAAACAAGCTGTAATCTCTTAAATAAGAGCTTGTGAAAAAGCTAAGTATAATTATTGTGATTTTTACTTTATAGCAGGTTTCTATTTTATAATAAAATATTGGTATGGAGACGAATCATTTGATTGTAGAACTGGTTCTTCTTTTACATTATTTTCCTAGAAATGTATTTTCTAAAAGAGGTGTATCTGTTATTTACCCTTACTAAGGATTATAATCGACTAGATTGTTTTTCCTCTTGCAAAAGATATAAGATTTTCTTCTTTCCATGTATTTCTTAATAGTGTATAATTTTCACCTATCGCGAGAAGAACCTGGAGGGGCGACGTAAGGAGCGTGTTCGCTGTAGTGAAACGGAAGCGAATACCAAGCGAATAGCGCGCCTGGAAGACTCTGTCTTTCTCTATTTCCCCTAAAGGAAATAGAGAAAGCTCGCCCTAAAAAAAATATGGCTCTCCTTCTTAGAAGCTCTTCTACTTTTACTCCCTTACAATCGGCAAAATAATTTGTGATGGATAATCTGCAGAATGATGTACTTTATTTTTCGCAACAACACCTTCCGACTCATCATAATTATTACCTCCTGTATTTAAGTTACGTGCAAACCTGGGGAAATTACTGCTTGATATTTCTATTCTAATCCTATGTCCTTTCTCAAAGTAATTACTTGTTGACATAGGCGTTAAATCTACTTTGTAAACCTTGCCTTCTTCCATGAACACTTCTTTGTCATAACCTTCTCTATACCGCACACGCTGAATAGTTTCGTCCAGATTATAAGCTGTTCCATCCGGATACACATCTATCAATTTAATCGTAAAGTCGGTGTCTTTAGCGTCTGATGAAACGTACAATGTTGACTCTATAAACCCTGATATTTCAAGACCTTCTTCTAAGACATCCGTCGTATAAACCAAGATGTCATTTCTTGTTTCCATTTGCTGTTGATCATAAGCTCCTCCTTGAATGGCGTTTCCTGTACAACAAACATTTCCTCCGTAAGATGGAACTGGATTCATAGGGTCATATGTAAAACCATCAGGATTGTCGGATTTAGCTCGACCTGTAGTGAGCATCCCGTCTCCATACATGCTATTCGCATTTCCATTACTATTCAAATAATAGGTCGTTGGTTCTGCATTTTCTGGTGGCCATGTTTCTGATGCTTGCCATTTATTGCTTCCCATGGTATAATACTGAACTCGAGGAGTTTTCTTTTTGAAATCATTCTTTTCACCCTTTAACCATAAATCAAACCAAGCATAGATCTGCTCATCGTAGTTCAATCTAGCATCGCCTACATTTCGTTCGCCTACCATAGTATTTTCTGTTGCTCGGGTAAAACGGCAATGTAGGGTAGGGGCAATTACGAGGTATTGATTGTCTCGAATGTTAGCGTCTTTTGTGTTGTTTCGCACATGATTAAATAGTGCAAGATTAGGCGTTATGGATACATCATACCAAGAAGAAAACCAAAAACTAGGAACGCCTAATTCCATGTCGTCGTGATATAGTCCACCATTGAACCATGCTTTATCATTGGGCTTACGCACAATCATTTTGTTAAAGATTTCATGCTTTCCATTGATGTTTTTAAGGATGTCTTGAATCGGTAAATGTTGCAGGGCTTCAGCCATATCTACAGGCGGGTTTTCTGGAGCCAAATCATAGAATCTCGAAATACGAATGAGATCCTCTTGAGTAGCACCTGCTGGAATTCGAGGTTTGAATTTATCGTGTTCAACTCCGTACAACCACGAGAAGAATAACATCTGTTCAGCTCCTCCTCTGTACCAATTCCCTTGCTCCATGATGTCACCAATTCGTCCTACACCTGCACCAAATGCTTGGGGTACCATTGCTGCGTGTGAAGGATGATCTAGTGCTCCAACAGCCATTTGCCATTCCGCAGTAGAAGAACATCCTATGGTTCCAATTTTACCATTCGACCAAGACTGATCTTTCATCCAGGTAAAAGCATCGTATCCATCTGTTAAAGGTACTCCAAGAATGTCCCATTCCCCCTCTGAATAATATCTTCCACGTTCATTTTGCACCACATATGCATAACCTCTTTTCACTGCTTCTAATGCGCGTTGAGCTGTTCTCGTTCGTTGCTTCCCATCTCCCCACGAATTGAAATTATAAGGAGTACGCGAAAAGATGATAGGCACTTTGTTTTTCGTTTTGGGACGATAAATGTCAGTAGCAAGTCGGATGCCATCACGCATAGGAACCATAACTTTTTGGTCAACTATAGCGATTTCATTTAGTTCGTCTAAAACGCTATCTTGAGCTTGAAGAGAGATGTTTCCTAGGAATAGTGTGAAAAGTAAAGAAGAGATCAGTAAAAGGTACTTATTCATATTATTTTGTAATTGGAGATTAATAGATTTTCTATGGCAAAACTGGTTTCATACAATTTGTACAATACAATTGGAAAATTAAACATTTCTCTCTTCAAATTTATACATAGAAAAGTTTATTTCCATTTTTTAGCACTTGCAATGCTAATTTTTTAGACTGAATAGCGTATTACTTTAATTCCTCTCACTTGACTCCATTGGAATTCCCACTCCTCACACCGAAACAACATCAACTACATACGCTTTCTCTTGACTAACTTCTTGTATAGCACTTATAACCTTTTCTTGCTTTTCCATTGGTGAAATCACACATATACTTCCCCCGCCTCCTGATCCTACAATCTTAGCACCATAGGCTCCTGCTTCTAATGCTGCCGATATCATTGCATCAATCTTTGGTGTTGTAATCTTTAATGAATCTCTCAATACCTCATGATGCTGATTCATTAATTCTCCTAAATTCCGGTAATCGATGTTTTCTTCTTTTAAAACAACATAGGCTTCTTGTGTGATTGTATGATTTTTAATGGCAGCATAAAAATATGGTCGTAAGTCTTTAGGAAGCACATAAGAGTACTTCTCAACATCCATTAATTTTGCTTGATGAAGATCAAAGCTTGCATATGATTTTTGCACCATTTTGATTGCCTTTAGTGCATTTTCTTTTAAGTCACCTAGTAATCCTACAGTGTTTTTAGCAATGCCCGACTCTGCCACTATAAGTCCTTCTATTGATTTTTTAATCCTAACAAATTCATTAGATGCATCTGTTTTTAAGAAAATAATATCTCCCAACGCAATACTGTAATGATCCATTTTACCTCCCGGGGCCTTATGTTCTAGAACCTCCGCCTGATGTGCTACTTTGGCTATAAATGCATCGGTGATTTTTTCGGAACTCCCAAAAGCCTTTAACAAAAACCGTATCCATGCAATGACAAAAGCTGAAGAACTCGATAAACCAGCATTGATAGGAATATTTCCTTTTACAGTAATCGTATATCCTTTTGTAGGAACACAATCATAGCGCCTTAACACGCGAAGAACCGAGGCAATATGATCACCTCCTTTTAGTATATTAAAGGTTTCATTGATAGAAAAACTCCTCGTCGAATTCATGTCTATCAAATCGATTTGAAACATGTTTGAATCATTTGCCACACCTCTCATTTCAATAAACCGATTAATCGCACATGCTATAATGGGTAACTCTAAATAGTCTTGATGATCACCGAAAAGACAGACTCGTGCAGATGCTTTGCTTACCAGTTCATTCGGAATCATGTTAGTAGCTATCTTTCATCCACTTATATGGCTTTCTTTTCACCCACATGCCTCTAGTAAAGTCAGGAAAATCCTGTGGTGCACCATTGTTTTCTATAGATGCTTCAGATAATGGTGTGACAGCACTCCAAGCTGCTGCATCGTATGCATCAAGTGGCGGTGCTATATTTTGCTTTGCTGATTCAACAAATGCATTCAACACAAAGAAATCCATTCCTCCATGTCCAGCACCTTGGGCATATTCACCATATTTTTTCCATAAAGGATGGTCGTATTTTTCAAGCCAAGGTTTTGCCTCATCCCATCGATGCGGTTCTGATTCTCCTTCTATATAAATTCTGCTTCCATCAACTTCCCATAATCCCTCACTTCCTTGGACTCTAAATCCCAGTGAATAAGGTCTAGGTGAATTACAGTCATGTGTTACGATTATGGTTTCACCATTAGCTGTTTCTATTGTCGATGTAATCACATCTCCTTGCTTGAATTTTAATTTAGCATTAGGATGTTCATTTCCTCCATTGTCGACGATGTATTTATGTAATCCCACAGCTTTACTTGCATGAGAAGTCATGGAAACAAATCGATTTCCTCTATTGATGTCACACATTGTTGCTATAGGTCCTAATCCATGTGTTGGGTAGACATCTCCATTTCTGAGTAAGGAATGTTGAGTTCGCCATTTAGATTCTGAAATTCCTTTTTCTCCAAATTCCACACCTTTTCCATAAGGAGTAACACCATCATTTAATTTCACAAAACGCAAGTCATGTTGGTAACCACATCGGAAATGAAGCAGCTCGCCAAAAACATTTTCTCTAACCATACTCAAAACGGCCATTACATCTCTTCGATAATTCACATTTTCTAATATCATAAGATGAGAACCTGTTTGCTCATGCGTATTTACAAGATCCCAACATTCTTCTAATGTGTTAGCTGCAGATACCTCAAGGCCTGTGTATTTTCCTGCTATCATAGCGTCTTTTGCCATTTTTGTATGCCATAACCAAGGAGTAGAAATAATTACTGCATCAATGTCAGGTTGATTTAGCAAATTTTTGTAATCCATTTCATCTTTTCCGTATGTTTTGGGTTTAGGGTAATTTGCTTTCTCTATCAATGAAAGACATAAGTCAATTCGTGACGAATCAATATCGCAAATGGCGGAAATGACAACATCATCACGTAGTAGAAGATTGTCAAGGTGATTAGTACCTCTTAATCCTACTCCTATAAGTGCTACGTTTAATTTTTCTTTTTGGGTTGAACCCAAAGTCAATTTTGGTGCGAACATAAGACTTGTTCCAAGTAAGGAGCTTTTCTTTACAAAATCTCTTCTTGATTCCATTGATTAATGTATTTTAAATAGAAATGTAGACTACATGATGAACTCAGTAAAAGTACAAATTTTGTTTTACACTTCTCATAATTATAACCTTATGTATAATTTAAGTTGAGACAAAATCTCAAAAAAAGTGTCGCTCCTCTGGAGCTTAATCACGTTATGCTGTAAATATTTCTACAAAGCTTCCGCTCCTACGGAGCTTCAAATCACAATTGACATAAATAATTGCCAAAAAGAAACCAGACACGCTTATTATCTCAGTAATTTTCAAAATGAATGTAATAAAACGAAAAATGTAGAAAGCCCCAGCGGGGCGACATCTTT